>CAYYWA010000120.1:3911-15100 GCA_964475255.1 uncultured Sorangium sp. | reverse complement strand
GCGCGGCCGGAGCCGGCGCGAGGGGGCCGCCGATGGCGACGCGGGCCGCGACGCGATTCACGGAGCGCTCGATGTCACGAAGCGCTCCCGCCTCGAGCCGCGCGGCGCGCAGACGCTCGCGCGCTGCCGTGAGCTCCGCGCGCGCGGCGCGCACCTCGTTCACCAGGCGTCGCGTCTCCTCCTCGACGCGGGCGCGCGCGGTGCGCTCGAGCCGCGCTTCCCGCTCGTCGAGCTCGCGTTCGTACGCCTCGATGCGCGCGCGCTCGGCGACGAGCTCCGCGGACTCGCGATCGAGGCGCGCCCGCTCCGTCGCGATCTCGCGGAGCACCCGTTCGCGATCGATCGCGGCGGTCGGCAAGAGCTCGCGCGCGCGCGCGACGAGCGGCGCGGGGAGCCCGTGGCGTGCCGCGACGGCGAGAGCGCTGGAAGCGCCGGGCGTGCCGAGGGTGAGCCGGAACGTGGGCTCCATCGCCGTGAAGTCGAACCCCACCGAGGCGTTCGCGAGCAGCTCGGAGTGCGTCGCGAGCTCCTTCAAGCGCTCGTAGTGCGTGGTGACGGCGATCGCCGCTCCGCGCCGCGCGAGCGACTCGAGCACGGCCGCGGCGAGCACGCCGCCCTCTTCGGGATCGGTGCCGGCCGCGACTTCGTCGAGCAAGACGAGCACGTGCGGCTCCGAGTGATCGAGCACGCGCGCGAGCTTCTGGACGTGAGCGCTGAAGGTGGAGAGCGAACGGGCGAGGGATTGTTCGTCGCCCACGTCGGCGAGCACGCGCTCGAACCAGCCGATGTACGACTCCGCGGCGGCGGGCACGGGGATCCCCGCGCGCGCCATCCACGCGAACAAGCCGAGCAGCTTCAGCGTGACGGTCTTGCCGCCCGCGTTCGGCCCCGAGATGACGAGCGCCTGGCCGCCGCGGAGCACCACGTCGTTCGCGACGACCGGGCTGCCTGTGAGCGCGAGCAAGGGATGGCGCGCCGCGCAGAGCTCGATGCGCGCGTCCTCGCCGACTTCGATGGGGCGCGCGCGCGTGGCGACGGCGAACCGCGCGAGGGCCGCCAGCACGTCGGCCGTGACGGCCGCGTCGAACCCGGCGCGGATCGCGTCGAGGTGCTCGTGCACCAGCGCCGTGAGCTCGGCGAGCACGCGCGCCACCTCGCGTTCCACCTCTGCTTCGCGCAGCCGGAGCCGGTTGACGATCTCGGTGACCTCGCGGGGCTCGACGAACAGCGTGCTCCCCGAGCCGCTCGAGCCGAGCACGATGCCCTCGACCCGGTAGTGCGCGTCCGCGCGAACCGGCAGCACGAAGCGGCCTTCGCGCTCGGTGGAGTAGGCGCCTTGCAGCACGTCGCCGTAGCGCCGCACGAGCTCGGAGAGGCGCCGCTTCAGATCGGCCTGCACCTCGCGCGAGCGGGCGCGCGCCCGCGCGAGCTCCGAGGAAGCCGCGTCATGGACACTGCCGTCCGCGTCGAGGGCCTCCGTGAGCCGCGCGAGGACCCGGCCGAGCCCGCGCTCGCTGCCGAGCACCTGGGCGAGCTCCGGATGCAGCGCGCCGTGCTCCTCGACCAGCTCCCGGAGGCGGGCCGCGCTCTCGAGCACCGGCACGAGCTTCCGGAGCTCGGACCCCGAGGCGAGCGCGCCGAGCCGGATCCGCTCGAGCATCGGACCGACGTCCTCGAAGGCGATCACGGGCAGCTCGATGCCGTGCTCGCCGAGCTCGAGGACCTGCCGAACCCGCGTGGCGCGCGCCCGCGCCTCCTCGGGCGTGGACGCGGGCTCGAGCGCGAGCAGTCGTTCTCGGCCGGGCTCGCTCCGCGTGTTTCCGGCGAGCGCGGCCAGGAGCGCCGGCCACTCGAGCGCCTCGCGCGCTTCAGCCTCGAGCGCCCGAGCGGCGCGCTGTCTGTCCTCCGAGTCGAACACGATTTCCCGCGGTTTGTAGCACCGAGCGCGCACCTGCGCGCGAGCCGCTCGGATTGCCGCGGGACGTTACGCCTTGCTCGCCTTCTTGGTTTCTCGGGGTTCTTTCGTCTTCGTGGCTTTTCGCGGCGGGCGCGGCTGTGCCGCGGGCGCCTCGGGAGGCGCCGCTTTCTCGAGGCTCCGCTTGAGCGCCTCGAACAGGTCGATGATTTGGGCCTTGGGCACCTCGGGCGCGACCGTCACCTGTTCGCCTTGCACCTTTTGCTCCACGGCCGCGCGCACGCGCTCGCTGTACGAGTCGCTGTACTTCTCGGGCTGGAAGCGCTCGGTCGTGAGCTGATCGATGAGCCGCTCGGCGAGCTCGCGTTCCTTGTCGCTCACCGTGAGCTTCGCGCCGGTGTCGACCTCCTCGAACGAGCGGACTTCATTCTTGTAGTAGAGCTGATGCAGGATCAGGCCCTCGCCGTACGGACGCACGAGCACGAGCTGCTCCTTGCCGCGCGCCGCCCAGCGCCCCACCGCCACGCGATCCTTGCCCTGCATCGCGGCGCTGAGCAGCCGGTACGCCTTGTCGCCGCCCTTGTCGGGGCCGAGGTAGTACGACTTTTCGACGTGCACGAAATCGACGGTGTCGATCGGCACGAACTCGGTGATCTCGATGGCGTTGTCGCGCGCGGCTTCGAGCGCCTTGATCTCTTCGTCGCTGAACAGCACGTACTGGCCGCGCGCGTATTCGTAGCCTTTGACGGTGTCGGCGCGCTCGACGACCTCGTTGTCGGTCGGGCAATGAAACTGCATCTTGACCCGGCCGCCGCACTTCTTGTGCAGCATGTTGAAGCTGACCTGCTCGGAGGAGGCGGCGGTGAACAGCTTCACCGGGATGGACACCAGACCGAACGAAATGGTCGCGGTGGAGAGAGCGCGGGGGGCCACGCCGGAATGGTACGGCATGCCGTTCGGCGCGGTGAATTTCCGGGTGCGTTTTGCCCGGAAGGTCGAATCCCGAGCGCAAGCCCGGCCCGCAGCGACTACGCTGCGAGGGTGGCGTCCCGAAAGCCGGACCGCACCGCCGAAGCCGCGAAATCTCCGCGGAACGATGCGCTCGCCGACTATCGAGCGAAGCGCGACCCGCGCCGGACCAACGAACCGTTCTCCCCTGAACGGAAGGACAGTCCTCCGCGAGGGACTCTGGGCGGGCGGTTCGTCGTGCATCTCCACAAGGCACGCCGCACGCACTACGACCTCCGCATTCAGGTGGGGCGGACGCTGAAGAGCTTCGCGGTGCCGCGCGGGCCGAGCCTCGATCCGCGGGAACGGCGCCTCGCCGTGAACACCGAAGATCATCCGCTCGAGTACCTCGAGTTCGAGGAGATCATCCCGGAGGGGAACTACGGCGCCGGGCCGATGATCGCGTGGGACGTCGGTCGGGTCGGCTACCTCGAGGGCTCGGCCGAGGCCGGCATCGAGCGCGGCAAGATCGACTTCGTCCTGCACGGGTTCAAGCTGCGCGGCCGCTTCGCCCTCGTGAAGACGCGGCGCGGTGACAACGAGTGGCTGCTCCTCAAGAAGCAGGACGCGTTCGCGAAGGAGGGCGCCGACGTCACTGCCGAGGAGACTCGGAGCGTCTACTCGGGCCTCGAGGTGGACGAGCTCGCGGAGCGCGGGGAGCTGTCCCGTCGCCTCGAAGAGCGCGCGGCGGCGCTCGGCGCTCCCGAGCGCGACGTGCGCGTGGCGGACAAGGAGCCGATGCTGGCCGCGCTCTCGGGCGCGCGCCTCGACGATCCGGAGCGGCTCTACGAGCTCAAGCTCGACGGCGTGCGCGTCGTCGCCGAGCGCCGGGGGACCGACGTCACGCTGCGCTACCGGAGCGGGCGCCCGTGCAGCGCGAGCTACCCCGAGATCGTCCGCGCGGTGCGCGCGCTCCCCGGAGCGCGCGTCGTGCTCGACGGCGAGATCGTCGCGTTCGACGAGCAGGGACGCCCGCGGTTTCAGCGCCTCGGCCCGCGCATCCAGGCTCGGCGCGCGATGGACATCGCTCGCGCGGTGGACGAGATCCCGGTCGTCTATCTCGTGTTCGACCTGTTGGTGCTCGGCGGGCGAGACCTCACGGGCTTGCCGCTCCTCGAGCGCAAGGCGTTGCTCGCCAAGCTCGTGCGGGGGCGGGGCCTCGTGCGCGTGCTCGACCACATCGAAGGACGCGGGCAGGAGCTGTTCGCGCTTTGTGAATCGACCGGGCTCGAGGGGCTCGTCGCCAAGCAGAAGCACTCGCCATACCGCTTCGGCCCGCGTCGCGGCGAGGCGTGGGTGAAGATCAAGTGCGAGCAGGAAGACGACTTCGTCGTCATCGGCTGGATAGCGGGACAAGGGGCGCGCCAACGGCTCGGTTCCTTGTCCGTGGGCGCGTATCGGGGCGACGCGCTCGTGTACCGCGGGCGCGTCGGCAGCGGGTTCGACGAGCGCACGCTTTCGGATCTGCTCGAGCGCCTCGAGGCGAGCGAGGTGCCGACGTCACCCCTCTCTGGCCGCGTGCCGGAAGAGACGCGCGAGGCGCGCTGGGTGCGCCCCGAGCTCGTCGTGAGCGTGCGCCACATGGGCTACAGCGAGGACGGCCGGCTTTGGCATCCCGTGTTCCGAGGCGTGCGCGCGGACGTCGCGCCCGAGGCCTGCACGGCGGGGCCGCACGAGCAAGAGCTCGAGGTCGAGCCCGAGCGCGAGAGTCCCGAGTCCGCCGAGGCACCGGCTCCGACGCGCCCGGGGCTCGTGCTCACCAACCGCAAGAAGGTGTTCTGGCCCGACGAGGGATACACCAAAGGCGATCTCCTCGATTACTACGCCGCCGTTGCTCCCGTCCTCCTTCCGTTTCTGAAGAATCGCCCCGTGGTGCTCGTGCGCCACCCGGACGGCATCCGCGGCAAGAGCTTTTATCAGTGGAACGTCCCCGCGGGCACGCCGGGCTGGATCCGGCGCATGATCCTCGAAGACCCCGAGGAGCCCGGGAAGAAGAAGCACGTCTTTCTGATCGACGATCTCGAGTCGTTGCTCTACGTCGTCAATCTCGGCTGCATCCCGATTCACGTGCTCGCGTTCCGGGAACGCACGCGCTGGGAGTGCGACTTCATCACGTTCGATCTCGATCTCGGCGAGCAGCCCTTCGCGCGCGCCATCGACGTCGCGCTCACGCTCCGCGAGATCTTGGAGACGGCGAAGCTGCCTGCCTACGTGAAGACGTCTGGGCAAGGAGGCCTGCACGTGCTCACGCCGCTCGGACCGGGGATCCCCTTCGAGGCGGCCAAGCTCCTCGTCGAGCTCGTGGGGCGCCTCGCCACCGCGCGCCACGCCGAGTTCGCCACCATGGAACGACGGGTCGAAAAGCGGGGCGGCCGTCTGTACGTCGACACGGGCCAAACCGGCCAGTCTCGCACCATCGTCGGACCGTACTCGGTGCGCGCCCACCCCCGCGCCACCGTCTCGACCCCTCTCTCGTGGGACGAGCTCTCGGGGGCGCTCGACCCGTCGCGCTTCACGCTCGTCACCGTCCCCGCCCGCGTGAACGAGCTCCCCGATCCCTTCGCGGGCTTCCTCTCCGAGCGTCCGGACGTCGCCGGGGCGCTCGGGCGCATCGAGCGCTACGTGCAAACCACACGGTAAGCGCAAGCGTCCCTGCGCCGCGGACGGGTCGGGCGAGCGACGACGCCGCTATCTCAGCGAGGCGTCGTACGCTTCCCGCAAGTACCCCTGGATCCCGTCGACCTCGCTCGCGTTGGCGAGCTTGACCACGTGCGTGACCCTCTTGCGATCCTCGACCACCTTGATGAAGCGAGGGTCCTCCACGCGTCGCTCGAGGTGGATCGCAACGCGCACGGCATCGGCCATGACGACGAGGTCCGCGAAGATGCGGACGCTGCGGAACAGCACGTAGGGCTCGCGCGCCACGATCTCGATCGGCCCGAGCGACTTCACGAGGGCCTCGACGGCGGCGTAGGTGCGGACGACGGACTCGGGCCGGTTGCGGAGCACGTCGCTCCCGTCGCTGGTTCCGCAGGCGTGGCGCTGGTTCACCTGCGTGAAAGAGCGACCACACTTCGGGCACGTCCACCGGGCCCCCACCCGGCTCGACTTGGCTTTTCGTTTCGGCGCGCCGGTGTTGTACCAGGTACGGGCCGCTCTCGACGAGGGACTCGAGCCCGCCCTTGGCCGTGCTGCCGGAGCGCGTAGAGGACGCCGACTTCGTGGAGAGCGCGCGCGATGCGTTCCGCAGTGGCGAACACGCGGGAAACCTGCTGATCTCTCCGGTCATGAGCAAGCTTTCGCTGGTCAGCGCCGCGCTCCTCGGGGTCGTATCCCTCGCGTGCACGACGATTCACCCGGTGATGACCGCTGGGGACGCGCCCAACACGCTCACCGTGATCGGCACGGGGGAGGCGTCCGGGGCGCCCGACATCGCGCGCCTCACCCTCGGAGTCGAGGCGCGGAGCACGAACCCGGAGCAAGCGATGAACGACGTCTCGCGCAAGATGGACGCGGTGATCAAAACGCTCCAGAGCGCCGGCGTGAAACCCGAGGACATCCAGACCAGCAACTTCAACATTCACACCGAGGAACGCCCGATGCCGCTCGTCGAAGAGCGACCCGTGGCTGCCGAGGCCGCCTCCAGCGCCTCCGGGGTGGGCACCGCGTCGCGCGAGGCCGCACCTCGGGAGATTGCGCCGGCAAAGCCGTCCACGGCGCCGGCGCCAGCGCCGACTGCGCCGCCTCCGGACGCCCCCGGGCGCGAGCGCCGCGTCCTCTACTACGTCGCGACGAACTCCGTCTCGGTCGTGCTCCGCGATCTCGACCGAGTCGGAAAGACCCTCGGCGAGGTCGTTCAGGCCGGCGTGAACCATGCCTGGGGCATCCGGTTCGAGCGCGAGAACCCGGAGCCCCTGGTCGCCGAGGCGGGGGCCAAGGCCGTCGCTGCTGCCAAGCAACGCGCCGCGGTCCTCGCTCAGCAGAGCGGCGTCACCCTCGGCCCCGTCATCAGCATCGCCGAAGGGGGAGGCAGCTCGCCCGTGAGCTTCGGCTACGCTCGAGAGAGCAGCGTCGGGATGCGCGCCATGGCGGTGGACGCCCCGATCGAGGCAGGCCAAGTCCAGGTTCGCCAGAACGTCCGCGTCACCTTCGCGCTCGAGTAGCGCCGGACCCGAGCTCCGGGAGGTTTGCCGCGGAGCCCGGTGCTGCCGGCCCGGCCCCGTGGTAAGAGGACGCGCTCCCCGGAGGAGTGGCCGAGTGGTTTAAGGCACCGGTTTTGAAAACCGGCGTATCCGCAAGGGTACCGTGGGTTCGAATCCCTCCTCCTCCGCCAACGGTCGCGAATCGGTCGGTCGTGACGCCGGACGGGCGGCGCAAGGCGCGAGGGGCGGCCGAGCGATCGCCGTCGTTCCTTCGGAGATCGAAGAGAGTGGGTCTACACTCGCGGCCGATGTCCGACGCCGAGTCCGCCCTCGATGAAGTCGTGGAAGCCGTGCGCGCGGCGCTGCACGCGCGGCGCGCGAAGATCACGGCACGCGTGCAGCGCGTGGCCGACGCGTTGCGGACGTACGAGCGCGCCCTCGAATCCGAGCTGGCTCGGAGCTTTGCGGAGGAACACGGGCTCGCGCGTCCCGTGCCGTTCACCCTCGGCTCGCAGCGAGCGTTCGAGCTCCTCGACGCCGCCGTCCGCGAGCTCCCGGAGGCTGCCGCGCGCCCGCCGCGGCCGGCTCCGGTTTCCGTGCCGCCGCCGGAGCCGAGCCCCGCTCCAGCGGCGCAGTGGGCCAGCGCCTTCCCGTTGCTCACGGAAGCGCTCGCCCGCGCCAAGCTCGTGATCATCGGCGCGCTGTCGGGTCGGGATCGCTCGTCGAGCATTCCGCTCGAGCCGGCGGCTCACGTCGAGTGGATCGATACGGAACGAGACGGGGCGCACGCGATTGGCAACCTCCCACAGCGTGTGCGGCAGGGGCGCGTCGCCGGCGTGGTGATCCTCGAGCGCGTGGTCCAGCACCGCCACACCGATCCCGTGGTGGCGGCGGCTCGAGAAGCGCGGGTCCCGGTCGCCTTCGCGGGCCAGGGCGGGAAAGCGTCGCTCGTCCGCGCGCTCGAACGGATCGAGGCCGAGCTCGTGCAGCGAAACCCAGGCTGAGCCGAAGCCGGGCCACGCGCAGGAGAGCCCGTTCCTCCGTGAGTGCAAGCAGCAACTCCGTGAGCGCGACGGAAGGCGCGCAAGGGATGCGGGGCTCGGCGAACGCATTGCGCGTGCGCGGCTCCGGGAATCGGGCGGAGGCATGGCCCCGGGTCCAAAGGCTTGGATGCCGCGCAGCGCAGCGGTTCGCGCGGCGTGCGCGCGAGCACGAGGAGCATCTCATCTGCGAGGGGTGCCGCGTCGGTGCGACGCATCGCTGGTCGCGATCACCGACGATGTAGCAGGAGGCGCGCCGACCGCGGTGCGCGGATTGCATCCTCCGGGAGCGGGCGATCGGAGCGGCGAGTGTGGCGACAACGCTTCGTCCGACGACGTCCGCACAGAGGAGGTCACGATGACGACACAGCAGGAGCAAGCGCAACCGACCGAGCAGGAGACCGAGCGAACGGAACAGGCGATCGAACGCGGGCCCACGACGGGAGCCCCGGCGCGGCGCGGTGGCTATGGGGGCGCGCCCTTCTCACTCTTTCGCCGCTTGAGCGACGACATCGATCGGTTGTTCGGCGCCTTCTTCGGCCAGAACTTCCGCTGGCCGGAGCGGTTGACCTCGCCGCGAGGGCTCATGGAGACGACCTCCTGGCCCGAGGTCGAGGTTCGCCACGCCGCCAACAAGTTCCTCGTCCAGGTGGACGTTCCCGGGCTCAAGAAGGAGGACATCACCGTGGAAGTGCGGGACAACGAGCTGTACATCTCCGGCGAACGGAAGAGCGAAACCGAGCAGGTGGAAGGCGCTTACTACCGAACGGAGCGAACGTACGGGAGCTTCTGCCGCGTCATTCCGCTTCCCCAAGGAGCCCAACCGGACACGGCCTCCGCGAGCTTCGAAAACGGCGTGCTGAAAATCGAAATGGAAGCCCCGGGTGGCGCTCAGGCACAAGCACGCCGAATCGAGATTCGAGAGGGCAGCACCCACTGACGACCCGACGCGCCGCTTGGCCTCGGCGGACGGAGCGATCGCCGTCGAGGCCGCGGTGTGCTCACGGTCGAGCGGTGTTCGCGGTCGAAGGACCGCAGCCGCGCGCTTCGCGACGGAGGCACCGCGTGCGTTTGGCGCTCGCACCGTCGGAGCGTTTCCAGGCTCTCGAAGGAGAGCACCGCGGCCGACGAATTCGGCGAGCCGCAAACGATGATTCGTCTCGCGTCGAGGCTCGTATCGAGCGGGCTCACCTCGGCGGTCGCCGGTACGAAACCTGCTTTCGCAGTCCTCCGAGGTCCTGCCATGTCGACTCGCATTCTCGTCAAAGCCTGTTCAGTTGCGTTCATCACGCTCACTGTCTCGGGTGCGGCGCTCGCCCGTCGTCCTCCGGCGCTCGTCGAGGAGCAACGAGCGGCCCAGCAAGCGATCGCGACCTGTCCCGCAGCTCCCGCGCTGTCGGGCGGCGGATATCGCGACATGCACGCCCGCCTGGACCGCGAGGGCGCGGAACGCGATGCAACGGCCTTCGCGCGGCTCTTGCGCGCCCGGCGCCTGGGCACCGATCACTGGGTGGCCGTCTGCGACGGCAATCGCGTGAACCTCCCGAGCGGCTACCGCGGTCTGCTCGATCGCATCGCCCCCGAGGGACAGCCCGTGCTCCAAGCCAGAAAGATCACCTCGGGCGCGTTCTGAGTCGCCTCACAAGAGGCACTGCTCGAGGCGATCGACGTCCGGCGCGGACATCGCGCACTCGAACTGGCCGCGCGAGACCTCGCGCGTGCATCGTTGGAACGCCGGATCACGAGCGGCGCTTTCGCGGGCGCGCGCTTTGAGCTCGAGGCGACGAACCTCGCCGAGCTCCGGACGATCGGAGGCGGCGAGCAACACGACGTATCGATCGAGGAGCGCACCGCACTCGGACGCGCTGAGCGGCTCGCTGCACCCGGCGCTGACCAGCGCGGCGTAGCCGAGGAGCGCGGAGCGCGCGGTGGTTCGACGAGTCAAAAACATTTGACGACGTCTTCCGCCGTCTTGGCAGTGCGCACGCACTGCATGGCCTCATCGTCGATGCGTCGGCCCACGCACTGCTCGAGGGTCGCCTTTTCCAGTGCCGCCGTGGTGTCGCGCACGACCTCGGGGCTCTGCCCGGCGGCCCCGCGCGCGGAGAGCTCGAGCTCCACGATGCGGCGCACGATCTCGTTGCATTCCTCGAGGGTCGCTGGACGACCGCACGCGGAAACGACTGCGAGGGCGGCCAACGCGGGCAGCGCGAGGCGGGGGGGGCGTCGCCCCGCGGGGGGTCGAAGTGTCACGGCCGCTCCATGCCACAAAACGAACGTCATCGTGCCGTGCGGCAATGCCGCGTGCGCGATCTATGCAGAAATCTGGACGAGTGTGCAGCCCATGCTACGATGTTCGGGACACCATGGCTCGCGGTCGCTCTGCTGCGTTGCGTGCCACCGCGCCGGAGGTGCTCTTGCGCAAGGCGACGCTCGCTCGCACGTCGGTGGCGCGGGCGAAGTACGCTCAGCGGGGCCTCTTGCACGCTGGAGAGATCGACGAGACGACGCGGATGATGCTCCTTCGGCAGCTCTACCTCTCCCACATGGAGGGGCGGCGCTTCGAGGACGCGCTCGGAGTGGCGGGGCAGATGATCGCCTGCAACGTCATGCCCGACGTCGCCCGGCAGGACGCGGCGCGCGCCTGCCTGGGGCTCGGCAACACGCAAGAGGCGGTGCAGCACCTTCGGATCGCGAGCCGGGTGAGCCCGGCCGCGCGGCGCGCGTTCCATCTCTGGACGCTCGGGACGGTGCTCTACCTGAACGGAAATCCGGAAGATGCCGTGGGCGCGCTGGAACGAGCCGCGCGCTGGGGGACGACCGATAAACCCCTCTACCTGGCGCAGGCCCTGCTCGCGCGTCGGGCGGCGGGCGAAGCGGTCACGGGGCTCGCCAGTGCGCGGGAGCAGCTGGAGGACGCGCCGTGCGGGCAGGGCTACGGTCAGTTCGTTCTCGGTGAAATCGCGTTCGCGCAGGGAGACATGGACGCCGCGCGGCGCTATCTCTCGGCCTTCGTGCGTCGCACCACCGAAGGCCGCGTGGCTCTGGAAGTTGCCCTCGCGTTGGAAATCCAGCGTGCACGCC
>CAYYWA010000120.1:2125-3901 GCA_964475255.1 uncultured Sorangium sp. | reverse complement strand
CTTGCGCCTTTTGCGAGGGCGGGCGAGGAGGCGGGCGGGGGGAGGGGGCTCCGGCGCCGAAACCGGCGGCCCAGCCGAGCCGTAGTACGTCTCAGGCGGCCAGGGCCGCGTCCACACCAGGCTAGACTCGTTCAGCGCATGCTTCCTCGGCGCATGGGTCCTACCAGGCGGTCTCCGTCCATCCTCCTCGTGTCCCTGGCCGCCGCTCTCCTGCTCGCTCCGCGGGCAGCGTGGGCGGCCGCGCCCGACGCGTTCACGGAGGCGCTCGCGCGCGGGCCCGTCTATGCCGCGCTCGCCGCGCTCGTGGGCGGCCTGCTCGTCAGCCTGACCCCGTGCGTGTATCCGATGATCGCCGTCACGGTGAGCGTGTTCGGCGCCCGCAAGGCGAAGAGCCGCTGGGAGGGGGCGGCCCTCTCGCTCGCCTTCGTGGCCGGCATCATCGCCATGTTCGTGCCGCTCGGCGTGCTCGCCGGGCTGTCGGGCTCGATGTTCGGCGCGGTGCTGCAGAACCGCTGGGTGCTCGTCGGCATCGCGCTTTTGTTCCTCGCGCTCGCCGCATCCATGTTCGGCGCGTTCGAGCTCGCGTTGCCCTCGGCGCTCACGAACCGGCTCGCACAGGTCGGGGGCATCGGATACAAGGGCGCGTTCTTGCTCGGCGTCGCGTGCGGGTTGATCGCGTCGCCGTGCACGGGGCCGGTGCTCACCGGCATCCTCACCTGGATCGCCAAGGAGCGCAGCGCCCCGCTCGGCGCGGCCGCGATGGGCGCGTTCGCGTTCGGGCTCGGCATTCCGTTTTTCCTCGTCGGCACGTTCGCGATTCAGCTGCCGAAGAGCGGGCGCTGGATGGTGCACGTGAAGAGCGCGCTCGGCATCGTGCTGGTCGTCGTCGCGCTGTACTTCGTGGGGACGGCCTTCCCGTCGCTGACGAGCTGGCTCCGGCCGGGGCCCGTGGCGTACGGCGTCGCCTCGGCGCTGGTCGTGCTCGGGCTCCTGCTCGGCGCGGTGCACCGCGAGTTCGCCGAAATCGGCACCGGCGTGAAGGTCGCGAAGGCCGCGGGCATCGTCTTCGCGAGCGCGGGCGCCTTCGCCCTCGTGACGGCGCTCGGCACGCCGACCGCGACGCTCTCGTGGTGGCCCGGGGACGTGGAGGTCGCGCGCGCCGAAGCGTTGCGCTCCGGTCGCCCGCTGCTGATCGACTTTACGGCGGCGTGGTGCGGGGCCTGCAAACAGCTCGACCGCGAGACGTTCGCGGCTCCCTCCGTGCAGCCCGAGATCTCGCGCTTCGTCGCGGTGAAGGTCGATGCGACGAACGACGAAGATCCGAAGGTCGAGGCGACCCTCGAGCGCTATGGAGTCGTGGGCTTGCCCACGGTGTTGATCTTCGACTCCGAAGGGCGCGAAGCGATTCGATACACGGACTTCGTACCGCCCGGGAAGTTCCTCGAGGCCATTCGCCGCGTGAATTGAGCCGAGATTTCGGGCCGACCTACGGCTCGAACTCGGTCGACTTCGGCTCCGGGCGCGACGGCTCCGAGGCGTCGTCGGCGCGCGCGCGGCGCCGTGTGCGACGCGGTCGCGCTTTCGCGGGGCGCTCGCGGGTCTCGGCGCGTGCCGCGTCCTCGAGCGGCACGAGGCTCGCCGAGCCGTCGTCGGTGCCGGCCGTGCTCACGAGCGCATCGAGGAGGTCCCCCGACTGTTGCTCGAGGTCCTTCGCGCGGTCCGTCATGAGCGCGATCCCCTTGATGCCGTCGTAGCGGTGATCCCCACCCAACCCCC
>CAYYWA010000120.1:1642-2115 GCA_964475255.1 uncultured Sorangium sp. | reverse complement strand
TCTCCCGAACCTCGCGCCGTTTCTCGAGGTTGCCGAGATCGAACGCTTCGTCGACCTGTCCCTCGAGCTGGAGCGCGAGCAAGCGGAGCGCGTTCAGCCGCTCGCGCGCCTGGCGCGCCTTCGCGGCGAGGCGCGCGAGACGCGTCGTCGACGCCTGCAGGCGCGCGAGGAGCCGTCGATCGCTCTCCCGTAGGCGCCCCGAGGTGCGCACGAGCCCCGCGGGCTCGGGGGCTTTTGCCTCGTCTCCTTCGCGTGCCGAATGCTCGGGAACCTGCACCTCGATCTTCACGCGAATGCCGCGTGGCACGAGCTTCTGCAGCTCGCCATGGACCTTCTCGGCGAGGCGTTTGCTCGGCGCTTCCGGCTCCGCGAGCACCGTGTTCGCGAGCTCGGCGCGCGCCTCGGCGAGCACCACCGGAGCCCGCGCCCTCTCGCCCTGCATGCGGGGGAGTGAAAGGAATCAGTCGTCGAAC
>CAYYWA010000120.1:0-1632 GCA_964475255.1 uncultured Sorangium sp. | reverse complement strand
TCGTCGAACCGCGCGTTGCCGGAGGCGTAGTGCTTGCCTTGCGCCACCGACGACGGCTCGCCGCTCGGGATCAGCCCGCAACCGGCTGCGGAGAGAGCGAGCGCGAAGCAGATTCCGGTGAAGCCGCGTCGGTTCACGGGCATTCGACCGCCGCTCCCCAGAGCTCGTCGTAGCCGCTCACGGTGAGCACGTAGACGGAGAGGGCGCGCGTGCCAGAAACCCAGAGCGCGCCTTGTCCAGCGCTCGCACCCTTCGGAGAGGTCAGCACGGGGTCTCCGAGCGGTTCGGAATCCGCACCCAGGCGTTGCACGCGGACCTGATAGTTCCCGGGGCCGCCTTCCGTCCACTGGAGCAACCAGCCGTCGCCGAGGGGCGCGAGCGCAGGAGCGATCGCGCCGCCCCCGGGGCCGCCGGGCGGGACGCGAAAGTCCGTCACCCGCTTCGGGATCGTCCCGAGCGCCCCGAACGCGAGGCGGATCCCCCAGTCCTCGTCCTCGTCGTTGCGCCCGGCGAAAGCCACGGCCACTCCCGAAGCGCTCGCTGCGGGCGCTGGCGTTCCGACGTAGCGAACGCCGGCGGGCACCGCTTCCAGGCTTCCAGTCGGCATGCCGTCTCGACCGAGCCAGCCGAGCAAGATCTCCCCGCCGAGCCCGCCTCTTCGGAACGCGACGACGGACCCCGCGGCTCCCGCCGAGGCCGAGCGCGGCTCGGTCACCTTGTCGCGCTCGACCTTCCAGAGCAGCTCCAGATCGCCACCGTCGACACTGCGCGAGATGCCCGAGCGTGAGAACCCGAGCACCGTGTTGGGCGCGCCAGCCAGCGAGCGGGTGGCGTCGAGCGGACCTTTGTCGCGATTGACGACGAACGAGAGCGGGCTCGCGCTCGCGAGCACGACGTCGCGCACGCGGCGGCCCCCGCGCTCCTCGGAGATCACTTCTTTGTCGAGCGTGCGCGGATCGACGACGATGCCGGCGCCGCGCGTGCGCGTGGAGGCGAAGCCGATCGCCACGCGCCCGTCCGGCAGGCTCGTGAGATGGGGTAAAATGGAGCGTTCGATGGTGGGCGCGAGCTTGGCCGCGGGCGCCGCGAGCGTGCAGCCCTTGGGAACGACGGGCGGCTCCGGAGGCGGCGGAGGAACGGCCTCGCTCGCGGGGGGCGCGGCGCTCGCCACGGGGGCGGGAGCCGCGCTCGGACGCGTCGCCACGGAGACGAGGAGCGCCACGACGAGCAACGCCGACAGCGCGCTCACGGCCACGAGCGCGACGCGGAGGCGCGCCACCGTTTTCTGCGCGGCGAACGCGCCCGGATCGAGGTCGAGCGACGGCGAAGCGCTCGGCTCCAGGCTCTCCGGCGTCGAGCCCGCGTCGGCGGAGGCCGAGGACGGTGGCAGCGACGGGGCGGGAGCGAGCGCAGGGGGATCGGTGAGCACGGCGCCGATCGTCTCGGCCTCGACCTCCTCGACGTTTTCCCGCCGGGGAGGAGGCGGGGAGGGAGCCGCAGACGGCGAGCTCCGCGGACTCGGTGGCGGAGGCGCCCTTCGAGACGCCGGTGCGACGCCCACGCTCGACTCGGGCGGCGGGGACTCGACGGCTCCGGGCTCCGCCGCCGTGCTCGTCGCTGGCGGCGTTCCCG
>CAYYWA010000119.1:0-15155 GCA_964475255.1 uncultured Sorangium sp. | reverse complement strand
AGGCTCCTCCGCGCGCGGCTCCGCCCAAGCGCGTCCAAGCGCTCCCCCCGAGGCCGGTCACTCCCCCTCCCGCGCCGCCGCCCGCGCCAGGGGGGGCTTCCGTCGAGTCGCCGCCCGAGGCGTCCACCGAGGTTGCGTCGCCGGCCGAGGAATCCAGCGCGTCCGAGGCACCGCCGCCCGTCTCGCCCCCGACCGAGTCGCCGCCTGCCGAGTCGCCGCCGCCCGAAGCTCCGGAGAGCCCGAGCGCTCCCGAGAACGATCTGAATCGCTACGGGATCTGAGCCGCAGATCTCGGGAGGCCGCGCCCGTGCGGTCAACCCGGCAAGTGACGGGCCACAAATGACCCATTCCGCTTCCGGTGCGTGACGCGCGCGCACGGTCCACGCCCGTCCGCGTCGGGCCGTTGACAGCGAGAACGCAGCGGCTACGTTCAATCAGCGCTCCTGTCGGTCCATGTCGTCTGCGCTCTCTCCTCGTCGCCTGCGCTGCCCCAAGGGGTTTCCCGTGCCCGCGGTCGGCGTGCCCACCCCGCCGCGAGCGGGCGTGTGTTGAAGGTGATGCGTGACCGAGCTTGATATCGACGAAGGCGATCTCGGCGCGACCCCCATCACTCGCGTGCTCGAAGACCTCGAGCGACGTCGGATAACGGCCATCGCGCGCTTCGACACGGAAGCAGGCCTCGCGGAAGTCGAGCTTTCGAACGGCGCGATCGTCGATGCCCGCATGGAAGAGCTGTCCGGGCGTGGCGCGCTTTTCCGCTTGTTCGGCATCACGGGCGGACGCTTCGAGCTCTCGTTCGAACCGATCGTCGATCGACCACCGCTCACGCCCAGCGTGGCTCAGGCGCTAGACGAGCTCGCGCGGTGGCACGAGCTCTCCGAGCGGGCGCCGGCGCTCTCTTCGGTCGCGAACCTATCGCGGGAGGGTCGGGAGGCCCTCTCCGTCGGAGCCCTCGAGCCGCAAGATCGAGCGTTGCTCGGGCTCGCTGACGGCCGGCGCGCTCTCGCAGAGATCATCGATGAGAGCGGGCTCGACGCGGTGGAGGGCCTCGCGCGGCTCGTGAGCGCGGTGGATTCGGGGCTTCTCGTGCTCGTGGGAACCGATCCGTCGCTCTATCCGCTTCGTCCCGTTGCGGTGCGCGGCGCCGAGCGCGTTCCCCCGGAGCGTGTGCCGTCCGCGAGCTCCGGCTCGGACGCGATCGTCTCCCTGCCGTCCGAGCACCTGATCTCCGATCGCTCGTCCTCCGGGCGGGCGCCCTCGCAACGCGTTCCGTCGGAGCAGAGTCCATCCGGGCACGCCTCGCCCGAGCGGGGCCCCTCGGAGGGCGGCGCGTCCGCCCGGGAACCATCGCAGCGCATTCGGTCGGAGCGCGCGCCTTCGGAGCGCGCATCGAAGCCGTCGCTCTCGGAGCGTGCGACGTCGGAGCGCGTGGCTTCGAAGCCGTCGCTCTCGGAGCGCGCAGCGTCGGAGCGCGCTCCTTCCGACGATTCCGCGTCGAAAAAACGCGTGGAGTCGGAGCGAGCGCTCTCCGAGCCCGCCGAAGGGGGCGAACCCCAGGGGCCCGATCCGGCGACGATCGCCGCAATCTTCAGAACCGAGGGAATCGAGCCCGAGAGCGTTCAGTCTGCAAGCTCGCCCGACGATGACCTGCATCGGACGCTCATCGGCGGCTCCGCGCCGATCCCGGAGGGCGGACGGGCGCCGCTCGTGCATCGGATCATCTCCATCGATTCGCCGCGGCCGGGCCCGAGTCCCATCGTCTCCGTTCGTGGCGCCGACGGCCGAGCGCCAGATTCGGGGCGTGGCGGGCCGCCATCGGGGCGGCCGAGGGCGGCGGCCGATCCCGGGACGGCGAAAGCTTCGGGATCGCCGCACCAGGCGCCGCTCGTGCCGACGGTTCCGAACGCTCCCGCTCCTCACGGTGCGCCGGGTCTGCTGAACACGGCCGGGCCGCCCGCCGACGAAGCGGGCGGGCCCTTCGAGTCCGGGCCGCGCAAATCGACGCTCTTTCCTCCGGTTTCGGTCGGCGTTCCCGAGCCCGCGCCGGAACCCCCCCCGCCCGATGGGCTCGCGGGGGCGCGGTTCATCGGCCGCTATCAGGTCCTCTGTCGAATCGGCCGCGGCGGGATGGGGTCCGTCTATCTCTGCCGGCTCATGTCCGAAGGCGGGTTCCGCCGGCTTTTTGCGCTGAAGCTCCTGCGCAAGCACTTGCTCGCCGACAGCGTGGCGGCTCAGCGCTTCCTCGAGGAGGCGCGGCTCGCGGGTCACATCCACCACCCGAACGTGGTGGGTGTCGTGGATGCCGGGCTTCACGGCTCGCAGCCCTATCTCGTCATGGACTATGTCGAGGGCGGCAGCCTCCGCGACCTGCTCGCGGCGCACCCGGTGTCGCGTCCTCCGGAGTTGGTGCTGCCGATCATCCTCGATGCGCTGGCCGGTCTCCATTGTGCCCATACGTTGGTCGGGGACGACGGCGTGCCGCTCGAGATCGTCCACTGCGACGTCTCTCCCGAAAACTTGCTGGTCGGCATCGACGGGGTCTGTCGCCTGACGGACTTCGGCGTCGCGCGCCAAGGGATCCGTGCGCGCGAGCAGAGCCGGTTCACGCACGGAAAGCCCGGGTACGTGGCCCCCGAGCAGATCACGCAGGGGCGCATCGACGCCCGCGCCGACGTGTTCGCGCTCGGAGTCGTGCTCTACAACGCGCTCACGGGCACCAAGCTGTTCGACGGGCAGAGCGTGGACGAGGTCTTGCAGCAGGTCTGCTCGCGCCGCATCGAGCCGCCGAGCACGGTCGGTCTGCGTCCGCCGCCGAGCCTCGATTTCGTGTGCATGCGGGCGCTCGAGCGCGACCCGGAGCGCCGGTTCGTCTCCGCCGAAGAGATGATGATGGAGCTCCGGCGGGTCGCGCTCCGGGAGAACCTGCTGGCGCCGACCAGCGAAATCGCCGCCTGGGTTCGCGAATCGGTCGGGCACGACCTCGCTCGTCGCCGTCTCGTGGTGCTCGAAGCGTCGCGTCAAAACCGGCCGCAGGCCAATCCGGCAGCGCCACTCGCCATTTCGAATGGGGGTGGTCCTCCCATGGCGCCCCACGCGAAGGGGCCGGACGGGGACGAAGGTCCGCCCTCCAGCCACGGGTTGGACCAGGAGCCGGATCATCTGTCGCGCACGATTGCGCTCGAGCCGCAAGCGCCGAAGCCCGTGCGCTGGGCCATCGTCGTCGCTTCAGTCCTCGCTGCTGTGGCCGTCCTCGTGACCGTGCTCTTCCCGAGCCTGGTTTCGAGGATGTTCCGCACGAGCAACGCGGTCGCTCCGACGCACGGTGAACTGCTTCCGACTCCTAGTTTCAAGCCCGCCTCTTCGCCCCCACCCCCCGAAGAGGCTGCGGCGCCATAATTCGCGGCAATTCGCGGCATGCAGAGGCCGACCGGGGCGGCGACCTCGGGTCCCGGGATTTTTAGCCATTTCGGAATTTCCACGGGTGTGCTGACCGGCCGGGCACGCGTTGACAGGGCGTTGCCAGCGGGTAGGTTCTATTCTGTCGTACTCTCTCATGTACCCTGCACTCGCTCCGCGGCTCGCGCCTTGCACCTGCCGTCGTCCGCGTCGGGCGAGGCGGGTGAGTGAGGTTGGAGGCGAATCGTGAGCGCCTCCGGTGCGCTTCGCGTTTCCGAGATCCGCGAGCTCTCGGACGATGGCGTCGTGGGAGTGCTGCGTGCGCTCGAGGACAACTACGCGACGGGATCGGTGCGCTTCGAGACGGACGCCGGTCTCGCCGAGGTGGACTTCGTTTGGGGCGCCTTGATCGACGCCCGCATGGAAGAGCTCTCCGGCCGAGGCGCCTTGTTTCGTCTGCTCGGGGCTTCGGCAGGGAGCTTCGAGGTCGTGCCCGTGCAGCTCGAGCCGCGGGCGCCGCTCGCCCCGAGCGTGGATCACCTGCTCGAAGATCTGTTGCAGTGGCAGCGTCTCGGTGAGCTCGCTCCGCCGCTCAGCTCGGTTCCGAATCTCTTGGCCGGCGGGCGTGCGGCCCTCGACGGCGATGAGCTCGACGGTGAGCAGCGAGCCTTGCTCGAGCTCGTCGATGGCCGCCGCACCTACGCGGAGATCATCGACGAGAGCGACATCGACGCCGTCGATGCGCTCGCGCTGCTGGTCCACGCCATCCAGAAGGGATGGCTCTCGAGCCCGGTGCTCAAGACCTCGCTGTTCCCGTTGCCCGGTGGCGGTGCCGCGGTTCGCGAGGCTCCCGAGAGCAGTCAGCAGCCGTCCGGCGTGCGTCCCTCCAGCGCGCCGCCCCCGTCGGCCGAAGCCAGCGCGGGGGCTGGCCGGAACGATTTCGACGCGCTGGAGCGGGACGGGGCGGGCCGGGCCGGTGCGCTCTACATCGGTCGCTACCGCGTGCTGTGTCGCATCGGTCGCGGCGGCATGGGGGCGGTCTACCTGTGCCGTCTCACGTCCGAGTCCGGCTTCCGGCGGCTGTTCGCGGTGAAACTCCTCCAGCGTCATCTCCTGGACGATCCGGACGCCGCGGGGCAGTTCCTCGACGAGGCGCGGCTGGCCGGGCACATGCATCACCCCAACGTGGTGAGCGTCATCGACGCCGGTATCCAGGATTCTCAGCCGTACCTCGTGATGGACTACGTCGAGGGTGGGAGCCTGCGCGATCTGCTCGTCGCGCATCCGGCCGAGCGCCCGCCCGACGTCGTGGTGAGCATTGTCCTCGATGCGCTCGCTGGCCTCTCCGCCGCGCACGAGCTGGTCGGTGACGACGGCGTTCCGCTCAATGTCGTCCACTGCGATATATCGCCGGAAAACCTTCTGGTCGGGGTCGATGGCGTCTGCCGCGTCGCGGACTTCGGCGTCGCCCGCTTCGCGCGCGCGGCAACCGGCCAGCGTGGGGCGGTTCGTGGCAAACCGGCGTACGTCGCCCCGGAGCAGGTACGGGGCGACCCTGTGGATCGACGCGCGGACGTGTTCGCCATGGGCGCCGTGCTCTACTCGGCGCTCACGGGCGTTTCGCCCTTCGCCGCGGACACCGTCGAGGAAACCCTCGAAAACGTGTGCTCGTTGCCCATCGCGCCCCCGAGCACGGTCGGGCTGCATCCGCCCAGCGCTCTCGACGCGCTGTGTCTTCGAGCGCTCGAGCGCGATCCGGCTCGCCGGTACGCAACGGCCGAGGAAATGCTGCTCGAGCTCCGCAAAGTGGCGCTGGAGCAGAACTTGCTCTCCCCACCCTCGAATGTGGCTGCTTGGGTTCGAGCCTCCGTCGGTCAGCGCCTTTCGCGGCGCCGTCTCGTCATCCTCGAGGCTTCGCGGACGGCCCGCGGCGGCGCTCACGAAGATGGCGCAGGGCCGTCGGATTCGCGCGGCGGTGACGCCACGACCCTTGCGGTCACGGAGCTGCCCGGGGCGGATGTCGCGCATCTGTCCCGAACCATCGTTCTCCCCGAGGGGGCCCCGGTTCGCACGCGCTGGGCCGTGGGGGCCGCGTCGGGTCTCGCCCTACTGCTCGTCCTGCTCACGTTGTTTTTCCCAGGATTCGTGGCCGGGATGTTTCGTGTTAGTCCGGAACCGGGCGTCCCCAGCAAATCCGCGAAGAGCAACGGGACGGCTGCCGCGACCCCGAGTACCCTGAATGCCCCATCTCTCCAGGTGCGGGGCCTGGGAACCTCCTCCCACCCCGGTCAGACTGCTGGTCCTCCGAACCTGGAATCTCGGCTTCCAGAGGCACGCTGATGTCGAACTCGCACGAACCGCTCTCCGACGATGAGTCCGACGACATCGAGAGCTCGGCCGTCAGCGCCGAGCTCGTGGCGAGCGCTTCGCTCGCCGTCGTGAGCGGGCGCAACGCAGGCCGCCTCTTCCAGCTGCTCGCGCGAGAGACCGTGATCGGGCGTGCCCCGGGCGTGCAGATTCGGATCGACGACCCGGCCATCTCCGGCAAGCACGCGATGATCGTGCGCAACGGCGACCGGCACTCCATCGTCGATCTCAGCGCGACCAACGGCACGTACCTGAACGAGCAGCGGCTGTCTCCGCATCAGCCCGTGGTGCTCGAGCCGAACGACACGATCCGGCTCGCCGACACCGTCCTCGCGTACACGCTGAGCCGTCCCGGGGAGACGCACGACCACACGCAGCACCTGCCGCGGGTCGGCCCCCTGGCACCGGCGACGCTCGTACCCGATCCGCGCGTGATCGCGCAGTTGCTGCAGGCGAGCGTGGCGCCGGAGGCGGAGCCCCGAGGTCCCTCCTTCGAAGAGCAGCTCGAGAAGGTGCTGCGCTTCCTGCACGTCGTGCGCCGGAACTGGATCCCGCTGCTCGCTGCCACGGCGCTCTGCGGCCTCCTGGCCACGCTTTCGGTGTTCGTGCTGCCGCCGCCGAGCGAGGCGACCTTCAAGATCCGGATGACGCCGAAGACGTCGGCAAATCCCCTGCGGCCGTACGAACGCGAAGATACGGGCCTCTTCTACTCCTCCGCCGAACAGAACTTCATGAGCCGCACGCTCGTGCAAAAGACGTTCGCGTCCCTCGGCGAGAAGCAGAAGACGCGCGAGCAGCTCGACGCGGCCTTGCGGAGCCTCAAGCTCGAGAGCGTCTCACAGGCGACCTACGTCGGGACCTTCATTCACGAGAGCCCCGAGTACGCGACGCGGTTCCTCGACCGCCACGTGAAGAACTTCCTCGACTCCGAGATTCAGAAGACGATCCACGTGGTCCAGGCGGAGGTCGACTTCCTTTCGGCGCGCGTGAAGGAGCGCGAGGAAGAGCTCCGGCGGATGGAGCAGGAGCTCAAGGAGTTCAAGAGCAAGCACATCGAGGGCCTGCCGGAGTACGCGCAGGAGCATTTCTCTTCGCGCGCCGAGCTCTACACGCGCCGGGCAGAGCTCAGCGCGGCGCTCCAGCGCGCGGAGCTCGAGCTCCAACACGCGCGGCAGCGTCTGCGCGAGGAAGCGCCGCTGCTCGAGAGGAAGCTCCAAGACTCGCAGCCCTACGAGACGGCGATCGTGGACGTGCGCCGCAAGCTCAGCGAGGCGCGGGCCAAGGGGCTCGGCGACCAGCACCCGGAGGTGCAGCGGCTCCTCAGCGAGGAGCGCGAGCTCGAGCGGCTGGCGCAGCAGGCGCGCGCCTCGAACGCGACGGAGCTCGAGCGCAATGCGAACCCGGGGCTCGTCGCGCTGCGGACCCGCGTCGGCGAGCTCGAGGTGGCTGTGCGTGGCACGCGCGCCGAGCTCGGCCAGGTGAACGCGCAGCTCTCGAGGCTCGACAGCATCGTCGGCAAGATGCCGGAGGTGGAAGCGCGGTACGCCCAGCTCACGCGCTCGTACGCTTCGAGCAAGGACATGCACGCGAAGCTCTTCGAGCAGCTCCGCACGAGCCAACTCCAGCTCGATCTCGAGCGCACGTCGGCGATGGCGCGCTACGAAGTGCTCTTGCCTCCCGAGTCGTCCGGGGCGCCGATCCGGAGCGCGTTGCGCAAGCGCACGGCCGCCGGCATCGCGCTCGGTCTCATGCTCGGCGCGGCAATCGCCGGTGGGCGCGAGCTCGCTCGATTCATCAAGCGCCGCCGCCGGCGGACGTTCGCCATCGTGCCAGCGCCACAATGAAGGAGCCGACCCCTTAAACGGGGGAGGGGAGCTGATTCACTCCCCACCGAGCGCTCGCGTGCTTTCGAACGAGCGCCGAGTGCTTCGCGAGGTGGTAGAACGGCCGATCATCGGCCGCGAGCCGCGACGGGCGCTCAGAGGGCCCAGCCGGCGTTCGATTCCAGCTCCCCGATGCCGATCGCGATGCGGAACGAGACGAAGCCCCAGATTTGGCGCTCGATCACGTCGAAGTCGTCGGCGGTCAGGTTCGAGCCGCGCAGGGAGTAGCGGGCGCCGAAATCGAGCCAGGCGTCCTCCGCCACGCGGTAGCCGGCGGAGATGGCCGAGGAAAGCGTCGTATCGTCCGTGGTGGCGTCCTCCGCGTCCCGTGTGGTCGTGTTGGCATAGGCGGAGAGCGAGAGCCCGGCCGACCAGCGCGTGCCGAAGTAGCTCTGGGCGGAGAGCTCGATACCCACGGCAGGGCGAACCTCGCCGATGGTCGGATCCAGGCTCGCATCGAGCACCGCGGCGGCCCGGTTCGTCACGCGCGTCCCGCGCCGCTCGAGCACGACGCGCTGGACTGCAGCGGTCGCGCGCGGGTACACCGAGAGCGGTGCGTCGCTCGTTTCCACGAGGATGAGCCCGACGGCGGCGTCCATCGTGGTCCTCGGATCGAGCATGCGGACGAACGCTGCGTTGAAAGACGTGGATAGCCAGTCCGCACCCGGCTCGACGACGTAGTAGCGCGGCTGCACGGGGAAGGAGAGCGTGCTCCGCTCGTCGAGGGTGTAGGCATGGGCAAGGTCGATGCCCAGGGTCGTGGTCGTGGGAAAGCTCGTCGTCGAGTCGACGCCGATGTTGTCGGTGTGGTGGGCCAGGGCGCCGAAGGAGAGCGTGTGCCTGGGGGTGAGCTGGAAGGAGAGCGTCCCTTCCACGTTCACGTTCAGCACCTCGAGGCTCGCGTCCCTGAGCTCGCCAGTGAGGGGCGTACCGAGGGCTTCCGCGGCGCTCGTGTAGTCGACCTCACCGTAGCTCGCGCCCAGGTTGCTCTGGAAACGCGTTCGCGGATCGACTTCGTAGGTGTAGTCCGCGCCGCCCTGAGCCAGAAAGAGCGGCCGTTCCACCCCGGCGAGGTTCGGCGTGCGGTAGTAGAGGCGCGGCGAGATGGCCAGACGAAGCTGCGACCGCGGCACCACGAGCCGGAGCGCCGCGCCCGGCCGGAGCTCGAGCGCGAATGCGCCTTCCGGAGCGGCACCCGGAGAGCGCGGGGCGGAGCCCGCTTCGGCGCGCACGTGTGCGAACACGGCGTTTTCCACCTGAGCCACCGAGCCCGGCACGACGAGGCCGGTGAGACCCCCGAGCAAAGGTAGGAGCGCGCCCGGCACGCAAAGCTACTCCACGACCACGACGTCGCCGTCGACGAGCTCGAACCCGACGTTCGAGTGGAGGCCCGCAGACAGATCCTGGAACCGGAAGCGAATGCGGGGCAGGTTCGTGCCGCGTCGGATGACGAAAATGGCGTCTGGATCGGCGAACGGGGTGAGCCCACCGGCACGCGCGAGCGCATCGAGCACGCCTTCGCCGTCTTTGAGCTCGTAGCGCCCGGGCGTCTTCACTTCGCCGAGCACGCTCACGCTCGGCGGCCGACGCGCCGCGATCACGATCGTGACGTACGGCTTCGCCAGCACTCCCTCGAGGCGCTTGATGACTTGCGCGGTGAGCGCCTCCGGCGTGATCCCGCTCGCATGAAAACGTCCGGCAACGGGCAGCAAGACGTCTCCGCCCGGTCGGATCTCGAACTCGCCAGACATCGTCTCTTGCCCGTGGACGACCACCTGCAATTTGTCGCCGGGACGGAGGATCCGCCCGGCGTCCGCCGCGGGGCGTGGCAGCTCCGAAGCCCAGACGTACGGCCCCGAGCGACCGCAGCCGGCGAGAACCAAAGCGAGCCAGAGCAGCAAGCACAGTCGAATCGTCATGGGCCGTCTCAAAGCAAACGCGACCTTACCTTATCCGCGATGCGCGCGCAGCGGTCGCGGTGACCGACGGACGACGCAAGTTCGCGATCCAGCGCGCCACGAGCTCCGGATCGAAACGGCGCGACCCAGCGTCCACCATGCCTTGCGAGAGCCCCATCACCGCTCCCGAAAAAAAGACAGGCAGCGTGTTGAAGAAGCCGTTCGGCAAGAGGTCGAGCGTGTAGATGGCAGCGATGACGGCGGCCCCGGCGAGCAGCGGTTGGTCCGCGCGCGGAACGCGATCCACCCGGCGGAGCGCGTTCCAGACGGGCAAGAGCAAGAGCGAGAAGTACACCGCGAACCCCACCACTCCTCTGATCCCGAGGACCAAGATCCATCCCCCGTCGGTGACGCTGCGGTCGTACCCCTCAGCGTCGTAGTAGCGGTTTCGGCCGAAGCTGCCCCAGCCGAAGTAGGGCCGCTCGAGCGCCTTGTCGATGAGGAGCTCCTCGTTCAAAAAGCGGAAATCGAGGGACTGCGCGCGGTGCTGGCTCACGCGGGCCGCGAGATCCACGAGCTCCTGACGAGGGAACGTCCCGGTGGCGCGCAGCGCTGGATACAGCGCCACGACCAGTGCGATCAGCGCCGCGAATCGCAGCTGCGCCTTCGGCCGCAAAAACCAGCTGAGCGGATAGCTCACGACACCGTAGACGAGCGCCCCGAGGCTATTGACCAACGCGAGCAGGACGCTGAGCCCCACCGCGAACGGCCGCGCCGAAATGCCGAATATGGCTCGCCTCGCCTTGGCCAGCGTCCAGGCCGCATGTCCGGCGGCCCACAAGAATAGGGCCATCGCCAGGCCGTGGGCCATGAAGACCATCGGCCGGTATCCTCCGTCGCGGATCGTCTGCCCGAAGGAGTGCTGCTGGAAGCCGTAGATCCAGTTGTGCCACTGAGGGCTCATCCGGAGCTCGACCAAGATGAACGGCGCATAGAGGATGCCGCCGATCGCGACGCCGCCGAGCAGATCGCGCGCGTCCTCCGCCGTCCGAAACAGGGTGCGTCCGAGCAAGAACGGAATCGCCCAGACGAGGACGGTTCGCACGGCCTCCGAGAACAAGTCTTTGTTCGTGTAGCCCGGCAGGACGGTTTCGCCGTAGCGCAGCGCGTCGCGATTCGTCAGCACCGTGCCCACGGTGACCAGCAGCGCGAGCGCCAGCACCCAGTCGATGCCACGGCCTATCTTCGCGATCCGGATCCGCTCGCGACCCGCGACCAGGAGCCCGATCATCAGGCACAGCGCGGGCAGGGATTCCTTGTCCATCGGTGGAATCAGGGGCGCGTCGAACTCCACCTTCTCGGGCAAGAACAGGAGGCTCCCGAGCGTGACGAGCAGGACCGCGCGCGTCAGCCGCTGTGTCGCCACCGCGAGAATCGCGAACGGGACTACCAGAAGGAGTGCCAGGTATGCGATCGGGCGCGCCTGCTCCACGTCACCTCTCGTTCGTCGAGCGCTCTCCGCCTCCGAATGCGCGGCGACCCAGCGCGGAGCCCGTCATGGGTTTCGGGCCCCGGATGATAGTACAGGGGCCCGAGAACGACCACGGTTTCATGCGCGTGGACCGCGCCTGAGCGAGCCCAGAGCAGCGAAAACACGCCGCCCCACGTCGAGGACCCGCGAGCGGAAGCGCAGGATCGGGACGGGGCTCGCGACGGCGCCCCAGCTCTTTTTGAACTGGACCAGGCCCTTGTTCCCGTCGTTCACGCCGCCCAGGTTCACGTACTCGAGGCCGCGCGCGTAGGCGCGCCGCAACGCCTCGGACATGAGCACGATGTGTGGAAACACGTCCTTGCACGCCCGATCCGTGGTGCCCTGGAAATAGTGGACCGCGCGCTTGTCGTAGAAGAGGACGCCGCCGCCCACCACTCGCCCCTCGTGGCGCATCACGAGCAGCTGGCCGCCGCTCCCCAAATCCCTGGCCACGCCGTGGAAGAAGCTGCGCGAGAACGGTTGGTCTTGCCAGCCGAGCTCGCCGCGAACGCGCACGTAGAGCCGATAGTACTCGTCCACGACCTCGGGCGACGGCTGCTCGATGAGCTCGAGCCCGCGCTCCTCGCTCAGGCGGATGTCGCGCATCCGCGCGCTCCGCACCTTTCTCGCCATGTGCTCTTCGTAGCTGCGATCACAGGGAATCAGGTACGTATCGACGGACGAAAGGCTCAGGCGATCGTCCATCTCGCGGAATGCCTCGAGCGATTGCCTGACGTTCGACCAGGGCGGGAGCCACCAGGTGAACACGGCCGTGAACGGATTGCGAAGCGCCCGGAGCACGTTCTCGACGGTGCGCTCGGTCACTTCGTCGTGCCCGAGCGGCGTCACGTAATAGGCCGTCGGCTGGACACAGATTTCGTGCCGACCGAGCCGATTCGTTCGCGTGAAGACTGGCAGCCTCACCTCGGCATCGCCGTCCCCTTCGGAGCGTAAGAACCGGAGCTTCCACCCGGAACCGAGCTCGCGTGCCATCAGCAACTGCAACGCCGGGGCGCTGAACGCCGAGGGGCCGAGCCCTTCGGGAAAGAACTGCTGCCACCCGACCAAGTCGGGCTCCTCGAGCGACGGAAGCAAACGCAAGGACTTCATGGTCCGGGGGGGGGAGGCGCGATGCGCGAGCGGAGGCTCAGACCGAGGTGCTCTTGCCGAGGATTTCGCGAACCGCCACGATCACCCGCTCGACTTCGCGGTCGCTGAGCTTCGGCGTGAGGGGGATGGACACGGTGCGTTCCCCGATGAATTGGGCGTTCGGGAAATCCTCCGGGCGGAAGCCGAACCGATCCCGATAGTAGGGCTGGATGTGGAGCGCGCGATAGTGCACGCCCGTGCCAACCCGGCGCTTGTGCATCTCCGCCAGGAATTCGTCGCGAGTAACGGGAGCGCCCTCGCCGATCAGAAGCGTGTAGAGGTGCCGCGCGTGAACCGTGTTCGGTTCCACGCGCGCTGGCAGCGTGACCGGCAAATCCGCGAACGCGGCGTCGTAGCGGGCCCAGATCTCCTCCCGTCGTGCGAGCCAGCCGCCGAGCTTGGGGAGCTGCACGAGACCGAGGCTCGCGGCCAGGTCCGTCAGGTTGTATTTGAAACCCGGGAAGATGACCTCGTAATGCTTGTAGCCCTTGTCCGAAAAGCGGCTCCAGGCGTCGGCTGAGAGCCCGTGCAAGCCGTACACCTGGATCTTGCGCGCGAGCTCCGCGTCGTTGGTCGTGACCATGCCGCCCTCGCCGGTCGTCATGTTCTTGGTCACGTAGAAGCTGAAGCAGCCAATGTGACCGAGCGTGCCCGCCTTGCGCCCGTGATACACGGTTTCGATCGCGTGCGCGGCGTCCTCGATGACGAGCAGGCCGTGCCGCTTGGCGATCGCCGAAATCGCATCCATGTCGACGGGACGCCCGGCGAAATGGACCGGCACGATCGCGCGCGTGCGCGGAGTGATGGCGGCTTCCACCGCGGCCGGGTCGATGTTCATGGTGTCCCGCTGGCAATCGGCGAAGACGGGAGTGGCGCCGGTGTGCACGATCGCGTTCGCGGTCGCGCAGAACGTCATCGGCGTGGTGATCACCTCGTCTCCCGGGCCGACACCGGACGCCACCATGGCGAGGTGTAGTGCCGCGGTACACGACGACGTGGCGAGCGCGTGCTCGGTGCCGACGTACTCGGCGAAAGCACGCTGAAACTCGTGAACGCGCGGACCCGTCCCAATCCAGCACGTCTCGAGCGTCTTGACGACGCGGGAAATCTCCTCGCTGCCGATGATGGGGCTTCCGAAGACGATGTAAGGTTCCTCAGTCATCTTGTCTCTCGCTCCGCACTCGTGTACACCTGACGGACTGTCCGATGGGGTTACCCGTGTCAAGTCAAACTGGAGCCCCGGACGCCTTCGGACTCGAACACCCGGACGTGAAACTGCGCAGGGCAGCTGGTCGCCTGGCCCCACGCCCGTCCGTCCTGCTGGCGTAGAGTGCGTCCCTCTCCCGCGACTCGACAACTCCATGCGCCTGGTTTTTCTCATCCCCGAGCTCATCCGCACCCAAACCTGGGAGCGCGTGACCGACTTTTTCAAGCGGCACCCCACGCTGTCGCACCTCCTTGCGTTCGAGCCCCATTTGTATACGCGGACGGCTCACGGCGGCACGCTGAACATCATGCGTCATGCCGCCCTGGCGCGTTCCCTCGGGGTCGAAGCCGTCCTCGCCACTCCAGGAGGTAAGGACACCTATGGTCCCTACAACGTGGTGGACGTCCCGTTCGTGCGTTGGGCGGATCGCCGCGACGACGACGTCTGCATCGTCCCGGACTTCTGCACGAAGCTCATCAACGACGTGCGGGGGCGCGCGATCGCCTACCTCCAAATTCCGACTCACTTGTACGCGAACTTCGACTACCTGAGTCCGCGAATTCGACTCTGGACGGATTCCCCGTTCATGCTCGAGAAATGCCGCAAGGTCTTCCCCGGCAAGCAGATCGACATCGTGCCGAACATCGTCGACCACGAGGCGTTCCCCTTCGTTCCGCAGGCGGAGCGGGAGCGAGGGCTCCTTCTCGCGTTTCCGCGCAAGGGGCCCGAGTTCATCGACGAGACGGAGCGCGAATACGCCGCGCTGGGGGGCAGCTACTGGCGCTTCGAGCGGATTGACGGCATTCCGTTGTTCGAGCTCGCCCAACGGATGCGCCGCGCTCAGGCCTTTCTGGCCTCGGCGGACGTCGAGGGCTGCGCGCTCCCGCCGCAGGAATCCATGGCGGCGGGCATCGTCGTCGTGGGGAAGACGGCGCGCGGCGCGAATTTCTCGATGGAGCATCGGCGGACGGCGATGGTCGCGGAAACTCCGACCGAAGCGGCCCGTGCCCTCGTCGAGCTCGAGGACGAGGGGCTCCGGTCCCACATCGCCGAGAACGCCCACCAATTCATCAGTCGGTATTTCGCGGGTGGCGAGCCCACCCAGTTCTGGCTCGCCACCCTGCGCGACTTGGGCGTCGAAGCGCCGGGTCGGAACCGGCGCTTCGGAGTGGTCAGTTCAGTTGCGTGATTTCCATGACGAAATCACCGCAGGACGGCACCGGGTCCTCTTCTCCGCCGGTCGGGCTGAAGCCGTCGAGGCGAATGAAGTAGGTCTGACCGCCGGTCAGCTCTATTGTGAGCGTCTCGGTCTCTCCTGGACCCGGCCCGTCCTTGCAGTCCAGGACGTCCGTGGCATTGCAGGTCGGGTCGATGCTCAGCACGATATCGAAGGTATCCTGCTCTGGCGTCGCGGAGATCAGGTACTCCCCGTCTTCCGCCGGGGTGAACGCGAATACCACGTCGGGAGAGACGGACGGGTCGCCCACGGCGCAGTTCTCCCCGCCCTGCGTCGGGATATCGTAGTCGGCGCCAGCGTCGCAGGAATTGCCCGCTGCGGGGTCGTCCAGGGTGACTTCCCAAGGAGACGCGCACGTGTCTCCCTTTCCCGGCTCGACGTCACTCGCGCCGCCGGCGCCGCCTTGGCCGTCCGCACCGCTTGAACCGGCGCTGCCCCCTTCGGCCTCGGGCGCGCCGCCGGCCCCCGCGTCACTGGCGCCCCCTGC
>CAYYWA010000118.1:0-15250 GCA_964475255.1 uncultured Sorangium sp. | reverse complement strand
GTTCTAGAGCGACGAACGGTTGGGAACGCGCCGAAATATGCGGAAAACAGCGTCGGGCAGAGTGCCCGCGTGGGGAGGGGCCCCGCCGAATTCACTTCGGCGGGGAGGGGCGGCGCGAGCCGCCCTACGAAACAAGGCTAGAACGCCGATCAGTCAAACTGATCGGCGTTCTGGAGCGACGAACGCCTAGGAACGTGGCGAACCATGCGGAAACAGCGCCGAACAAGGTGCCCGCGCTGGGCGCTTTCGGGTGTCGACCGAGCTCAGCCTCGATTGGGGCGGAGGTGATGGCTGACACCGAAGCGAATGTGGAAGACGAATTCGCGATCGGTGCGCGCAGCGTTCTCGCGAGCACGACGCGCGCGAAGGCGACGGAACGACGCGAGGGATCGGCCATCCCCGACTAGAACACCCGCAACCCGGGCTCAGCGCGGCTTCGCGAGCGTGCGTACGTAGTCGTAAACGGTGCCGAGCAGACAGGCGTTGCCGAGGACGAAGACGATGAACAGCGGGATGAGCGGAATCATCGGCATCAGCATCAAGCAGAGGATCACGAGCTGGAGTGCGAAGAACAACCACGCAGCCGTCATGATCACGATGGCGCGCAGGGGATATCGGACTCCACTCGACGCAGCCTTCTCGACCTGTGCCATGTTCCCTACTACCTGTGTTTCTCCGGTGACGCCGACCCGGCACGGCGCCACGGCGCTCATACCGGCGTTTCGCGTCTAACCCGACGCGCGGAGCAGGTCAAGCGTTGCTGCCGGCCGAAAACCCGCGGGAGCCTCGTCTCGCAGGGGGCGAGCGCCGCCTTGCCCGCCCGAGCGGGGGCGACGCGGGCGCTCTGCTCGGTGCCGCCCTCCGCAGGACTCGGCGCGTTCCCTCGGCTCGTCTCTCTAGGCTCGCGGCACCGGCGGCAGCGGGACGAAACGATGCGTCAGAAGGCCGCGCCGTCGGCGGGGATCACTCGGGGTACTCGACGAGGTTTCCGGTCAGCATGAGCAACGAGAGCACCGTCCAGCAGTGGTTGTAGTAGCGGCTGCGGGCCAGGAGCTCTCCGGCCCCCACCCGCTCGAACGCGGCAGCGCCGAACGGGTGGAATGGGGGGTCGTGCCTGGCGCCGCCGGCGGCGCACCCCACGAACACCGCGGACCCGGGGTTGGGTTGGGCTGAGTTCGGGTCGGGCGCGGGCTCGCCGGAGAGGGTGTAGCCATCCACGATGTCGTCGGCGCCGACTCCTGCGAAGAAGGCGCTCGTGCGAGCGAGGTACGCGCGGGCACGCGGGTCGCCGTGGTACGCGAAGTCCTGCCCGATCCGGAACGGGAGGCGAGCGGAGTCGTACTGGTAGTTGGTCATCGCCCCCGGAAACGCTTCGACGGGCTCGCCCTCCTCCGTGCACCAGGCCGGCACGAGCCCGTTGTCACGGTTTCCGTTCGTCGCGTTCAAGCTCTGTTCGACGATCGCGTAGCCGCGATCGATCACGTGCTGCCAACCGGCGACGTTCTTCGAGACCTCCCCGAAAAGCCGGTACTGGTGCGGCGCGAAGTACGACGGGTTGAAGACGTTGCGTCCGCGCCAATCGTCTCCGGGCAGGAGCATGCCCGAGCGCTGCCCATGATCGACCTCGTATTCCCAGATACGCTCGATGAGACGCGCTGCTTGGCTCGCATAGTCTTCGTCGAGCGCGCCGCGTCCCCCCCATTGCCGGTGAGCCATCACCAGGGCCCAGGCCATGTCCTCGTCCGCATCCGTCGCGGCGCCGGTCGCGAGCGCGCGCGAGCCGTCGGGGGCGATGTACCAGTCCATCAGGCCGTGCGCGTTGAACCAGCGACGCGCGTACGCGAACAGCCCGTCGAAGAGCGGCTGGTCGTCCATCATGACCGCGATGATCATGCCGTACGCGATCCCCTCGGAGACGGTCGAGTTCGCGAAGCCGTCGGGAGTGTCGGGGCGGCGGGTGCGCAGGAACCCCAAGGCGCCCTCCGCGGTCACGATCTCGTCCCGAAAGCGACGAAAGGCGCGGACCACGTCCTCGGCGTTCGCCTCGCGAGGGTAGATGCATCCCGGAAGGCGCTGGTTCTGCGGAAACGGAAAGCGTCCCATGGGGCGGGATTGTAGAGGCAACCGAGCGTGGCGGGGTGCCGCATTGCGCACGGTGGGTGCGGCCGTACCCTGGGAAGGTCATGGTCGAGAAGCTAGAACTCTCCGACGATGAGTGGCGGGAGCGCCTCACGCCCGAGCAGTTCGAAGTGTTACGTCGGCACGGGACGGAGCGGCCGCACACCGGCTGCTATCTCGGCACGAAGGACCCGGGAACGTACGTCTGTGCGGGGTGCAAGAACCCGTTGTTTCGCTCCGGAGAGAAGTTCGAGTCCGGGACGGGTTGGCCGTCGTTCACGCAGCCCGTGGCTCGAGACGCGATCGCGATCTACGAGGATCAATCGTATGGAATGCGGCGGCTCGAGGTACGCTGCGGCCGCTGCGACGGCCACCTCGGGCACGTCTTTCCGGACGGCCCGCCGCCGACGGGGCTGCGGTTCTGCATGAACTCCGTCGCGCTCGAGCACGTGCCCGAGGGGCGAACCGTCCCGCTCGTTACCCGCTGAGCCGAGAACGCCGACGGCGCGTCCCCAATCGTTCGTGGCTCCAGATTCAGGCGGGAGCCGACGGGCGGAGCACGTCTTCGGCGCGGACCTGGTTCATGAGCGGCAGGCCCCGCTCGAACGCGCTCACGTTCTCGAGCGTGGTGGTCGCGATGTTGCCGAGCGCCTCCCGCGTGAGGAAGGCCTGGTGCGACGTCACGACCACGTTCGGAAAGGTGAGCAGTCGCGCCAGCACGTCGTCTTGGAGCACGCGGTTCGACAGGTCCTCGAAGAAGATGCCTTCTTCCTCCTCGTACACGTCGAGGCCGGCGGCGCCGATGCTCCCGCGCTTGAGCGCCTGGATCAACGCGCTGCTGTCGATGAGCGCACCGCGACCGGTGTTGATCAAGAACACCCCCGGCTTCATCGAAGCGAGCGCGGCGGCGTCGATCATGTGGTACGTCGCCGGCGTGAGCGGTACGTGCAGTGAGATCACGTCCGACTCCGAGAAGAGCGTCGGCAGCTCCACGTACTCGAGCTCGAGCGCCCGTGCGGCGTCGAGCGCCGGATGAAGGTCGAACGCCAGCACGCGGCAACCGAAGCCGCGGAAGATGCGCGCCGTGGCGAGACCGATCCGTCCCGTCCCGACGATGCCGACGGTCTTTCCGTAGAGGTCGAAGCCCACCAAGCCATCGAGCGAGAAGTTCCACTCGCGCACACGGGCGTAGGCGCGATGGATCTTTCGGTTCAGCGCGAGCACCAGCCCGACGGCGTGCTCGGCGACCGCAGGCGGCGAATACTCGGGGACGCGCACGACGGGGAGGCCGAGGCGCGCCGCGGTCACGAGATCCACGTTGTTGTATCCCGCGCACCGGAGCGCCACGAGCCGGACGCCGTCGCGGTGCAAGGCCTCGAGCGCGTCGGCGTTCAGTCGATCGGCGACGAAACAGCACACGCAGTCGTGTCCGCGCGCGAGGGGCGCCGTGTCCTCCGTCAGGCGCAGATCGAAGAACGTGATCGCGTGACCGAAGGCGGCGTTGGCCGCCTCGAAGGCGGTGCGGTCGTACGCGTGCGTGTCGAACATTGCCATTTTCATGGGAGGTTCCCTCCTCGGTCCCTGTGGCCCGTCCGCCACTCCATAGATCGACGCGGGGCGCGCGGCTGCCTTGCCAGAAGCGTTCCACGGTAGGCATCGCGGGCCGACCGCTTGGTACGGCATCGGCGGGCCGGGGACGTTTCGGGACAAGCCGGCTGGGAATTTTCTCTCCGGGCGGAGGACCTCGCTCGGGTTCTTGGAGCCGCGTTCCTTCTTCGCCGTCTCACTTCGAGCACGTTGGCGAAACACCGGAGCGTCGCGGTTGGCTCCTCTCGAAAAACGAGGGAGTGACGTGAAGGGTCCCTTGCGCCCGTCGGGTTTCGTTGTGTATGAAAAGCGCCGCATACACCGCGGTCGAGCTCACATGCGGTTCGTGATTCGCGCAATTTGCCACGGCTTTCTTCTCTCATGAGGCAGACGCACCCGGGATTTCGGCTCGCGCACGCGCGGCCTCGCGGAGCGCTTCGATCGGCGCGATCCCGATTGCGCGCCCTTTCCATTGGATCCGTCGTGAACCTCGCCCGCGGTCTCCTGGTGGTCGCCGCCCTCGGAAGCCTCTCCGGTTGCGCGGAGCTTCGTGCTCGGAGCCATGCGCGCGAGGGGAACCAGCTCTATCACGACGGAAATTACGAGGCGGCAGTGCGGGAGTTCGAGGCCGCTGAACAGATCTTCCCCGAGCTTCCGGTCGTTGCGCTGAACAAGGGTCTCGCCTGTCGCCAGATGATGATCCCGGGGTCGAAGAGCCCCGAGCACCAGCGGGCCGTCGATTGCGCCCTCGATGCCTTCAAGAAGCTGCAAACGCTTCGTCCGGACGACCCGCGCGGCGAGCAGCTCTACGTCCAGACGCTGTTCGACGGAGATCGCTACGAAATCTTGGCCGCGATGTACGAAAAAGAGCATCGCGAGCGCCCGACGGACGTCGCGCCCATCAACGGGCTCATTCAGGTGTACTCGCGTTGGGAGCGCCCGGACGACGCACTGCGCTGGACGATGCGCCGCGCCGAAGTGCAGAGCAAGGAGGCCGAGGCGCAGTACGCCGTTGGTGTCTTCATCTGGAACGAGCTCTACCAGAAGGGCGGAAGCGGCGACAAAGCGACGTACGACCCGCGGCCTGACGCGGTGAACCCGGCCCTTCCGCCCGTGTTCGGCGAAGGGGACATCGTGGGAGAGGAGCGCGTTCGGCTCGCGACGCTCGGCATCCAGCACCTCGAGAAGGCGCTGTCGATTCGGCCGACCTATCGCGAGGCGATGACCTACATGAACCTGCTCTACAGGCAGAAGTCGATCGCGTACTTCGACGAGCCGGCGAAATGGCAGGAAGCCATCGACGCCGCGGAATCGTGGCGGAAGAAGGCGATGGAGAGCGATCTTTCGGCGAAAGGGACGGCGCCCTAGCGCGGCACATGGCGTTCGAAGGCATCCTCACGCAGCCCGACACCAAACCGAAGCGTTGGCGACGCGCCATGCTGTCGGTGTCTCTCGCGTTGCACGGTGCGGCGCTCCTCGCTGGCATCGCGCACTCCGTCTGGCAGGTGGACGAGCTGCCGATGCCTGCGGTTCCGGCCCTGCTCCGGGCGGCGGGGCCCCCGCCCCCACCGCCGCCGCCGCCCAAGAAGAAGAAGAGCACCAAGCCGAAGACCAACAAGCCGGTCGAGACGAAGCAGCTCGTTCAGCCCACCGAGATCAAGAAGGAAGACCCCGAGCCCGAGGAACCGGCCGAAGACGACTCGGGCGAAGAGGGAGGCGTGGAGGGCGGCGTCGAAGGCGGTGTGGTCGGTGGTGTCGTAGGCGGTGTCGCTGGCTCTCCGCCGCCCCCGAAACCGAAGAACACCGCTCCGCGGATGGTCTCCGACAAGGTCGCGCGCGCGCGCCTCTTGATCAACCCGAACGCGCCGCAATACCGGGTGAACCTCCCGCGCGCGCTGGCCCGCACGGGGCAGGTCTACGTGGCGGGGTTGCGCGTTTGCGTGGACGCGCGCGGCTCGGTCACCGACGTGCGGGTGCTGCGCTCCGCCGGGCCCGCGCTCGATCCGCAGTTCCCCACCGTTCTCCGGCGCTGGCGCTATCGGCCCATGAAGGTGGACGGCCAGCCCGTGCCCTTCTGCTACCTCCTTCGCTACGAGGTGTCTGCGCGCTGAGGACGCCTCGCAGCTGACGACGACCCTTCGGAAACAGAGAGACGGACATGGATTTTTCACTGCTCGGCCTGTGGAGCCAGATGGGCATCATCGCCAAGACGGTGGTGATCACGCTCATCCTGATGTCGATGTATGCGATCGGGATCTCGCTCGAGCGTTTCCTCACCTTCCGGCGCGGGAAACAGCGTTCCCTCGAATACATCCGAGCCTTGCAGCCGCTGATCGGGGTGCACGGGCGTATCGAAGAGGCCGCTCAGCTGAAGGCCCGATATGCCGACGCGCCGCTCGCTCGCATCGTGGGGACGGGCCTCGACGAGTTCGTTCAGGGTCTCCGCGCGCTCGGTCCGGCGGCGCGGGACGCCGTCGAGCTCGAGCTCCTGCTGCACGGGGTCGGGCGTTCGATGGAACGCGCGAAGAAGCGTGAGATCGCCGGCCTTCAGCGCGGCTTGCCCGTCCTCGCCACGATTTCGTCGTCGGCTCCGTTCGTGGGGCTGTTCGGAACCGTGTTCGGCATCATCACGGCATTCCAGCTGATGGCCGATCCGTCCGGGGGCGGCGGCGGTGGTGGCCTCGCCACGGTCTCCGCGGGCATCGCGGAGGCGCTCCTGACCACCGCGGTGGGCCTCGGCGTCGCCATCGGCGCGGTGTGGTTCTACAACTTCTTCACGGCAAAGCTCGACGAGATGGTCGTGATCATCGACGACGCGTCCGGTGAGCTCACGGATCGGCTCCTGCACACGAACCGCGGCGTGCAGGGCTATCCCGCGCACGACAACGCCGCCGCGGTCGCGATGCCGGTGACTGCGTGAGCGGTAAGGGGAAATCTCGTATCGAGCGCCTTCGGGCGCTGCGCGCGCTCGCCGGCGAGGAGCACGAGCGCGAGCTGCCGGATGTCAAATCGGACATCAACGTCACGCCCCTCGTGGACGTGGTGCTGGTGCTCCTCATCATCTTCATGGTGGTTACGCCGCTCATCGCGAGCGGCGTCGCCGTGGATTTGCCGCGCACCCTGCATCACTCCCGCAAGCCGGATGACGGCAAGGACATCATCATCTCGATCACGCAGGACAAGCGCCTGTACGTCGGCAGCACGCGCGTGGCGAAGGTCGAGGACCTCGGGCGCACGGTGAGCAACGAGCGCCGCAGGTACCCGGACAAGACCATTTTCCTCAAAGCCGACGCGCGCGCTCCGTTCGGAGCGGTGCGCCAGGCTATGGACGCGCTGCAGAAAGCCGACATCGAGGACGTCGTGATCGGCACCGAGGAGCGCAAGAAGGATCAGTGAGCCGGGAGGCCGAACGCCATGGCGATGGATGTCGGTAGCAGCAAGGGATCCAAGAAGGACATCAACGTCACGCCGCTCATCGACGTCGTGCTCGTGCTGCTCATCATTTTCATGGTCCTCACGCCCTCGATGTTGAAGCACCTGACCGCGACGGTTCCGAAGAAGGCGGAGGACGCGCAGTCGGGGCCGGCCGACTCGGTGATCGTCATCGAGTACACGAACAAGCGCGAGCTCACCATCAACACCGAGCCGGTGGCCCCGGAGGCGCTCGCCGACAAGCTCGCCGCGCGGCTCCGCGCTCGCCGACAGAAGATCGTGTTCTTCAAGGCCGAGGACGAGGCGCCCTACGGGGAAGTCGTCCGCCTGATGGACATCGCGCGCGGTGCGGGCGCGGAGACCCTCGCCGTCGTCACGCAGTAGGCGAGCGGCGCTGGATCGCGCGGCGCGGGGGCTCAGCCGCTGCCGTCCGGCGTTTCCTGCGCCGAAGGCTCCTCGTCCGCGGGAGCAGCCGCTGGCTTCGGGCCGCTCGGGCAGTCGGCGAGCTTCGGGTCCCACTTCATGCACTGCCCGTCCGGCGTGCGCCACGAGCGCGCCCCGTGGAAGGCGCGCGTTTCCCAGGACACGGTCGCTTCGGGGACGATGGAGAGCGACCAGTCGGTTTTCGTCTCGTCCACGTCGAAGACGCAGACGTATTTGCCACCTGCCACCGCCTTGAACTTGGCGCGCCGCTTCGGTCCTTCGATCACGCGCTCGAGCCGGTGCCAATAGAGCTCCGCCGTGATCTCGTGCTCGCCAGGGAGCACCTCGAACTCGCTCCAGGCCGTGCTGAACCGGAAATCGTCGACGTTGCTCACGATCACCCCTTCGGTGTCGCAGAACACGGTCGCGACCTCGTGGGAGGGGCGGGCGTCCCCGCGATACGCGCGGTAGGTCATGCACCCGGTCGTGCCGAGCGCGACGGCGAGCAGCGCGCCCACGCCGAGCCAAAACCGGCGGCCCAGGCGGCGTTCGTCGCGAGTTTTCGGGGTGTCGTGGCTCAACGAGGCGTTCGGCCCATGCTAGCCGCATGGCGCACACGGGGGAAGCGCGTCGCTCGCGCCTACAGGGTGGGACAGGCTCGAAGGAGCGCGCTCCGCCGTCGATCCGTGGGGTGGATCCAGGCGATGTCGCGGCCGTCGGGAACGCTGCCGTTCTCGAACGGAACGAGGGCGAGCCGCTGTCGAAGCGCGCGCCGTCGGCTCGAGAGCGCGAACCCCTCGTAGCCGTGGCCGCGCATGAACCGGACGAGCTGGTCGAGGTCACGGCCACAGCGTGCGAGCTGGAGCGCGATGGCTTCCGTGATCACGAGCGGGCGGCTGCGCGCGATGGTGTGTCCGAGCCCGGCGAGGACATGGCACTCGTACCCTTCGACGTCGATCTTGATGCAGTTGACCGGCAGCGACGCCTCGAGCAGCACGTCACCGGGGATCACGCGGACGGGCATTCGCGCCGTCAGGTTGTGTTCTCGGGGATCGAGGTGAGCGAAGGTGCCCGCGCCCGTGTGTCCGTCGACGACGCTGAGCTCGAGCACCCCCGAGCAATCCCCGAGCCCGAAGGCGTGGACGCGGGCCCAGGTGACGCCGTTGTCGGCGAGCGAGCGCCGAATGCGCGCCGCGCAGAGCGGGTTCGGCTCGACGGCGTCCACGGCTCCCGTGGAGCCGACGAGACGCGCCGCGAGCAGGGTGATCATGCCGATGTTCGCGCCGACGTCGACGAACCGATCCCCGGGTTTCAGGTACGCGAGCAAGAGGAGCTGTGTCGGGAGGTCGTAGTAGCGGCCCAGAAAATACGTGTACCGCTCCGACCAGTTCGACAGATCCACCTCCATCTCGTAGCCGTGCAGCTTGCCGCGCACCCGACACGTCGGCGCCGCGCTCCAGCGTGTCCCGTCGGTCCCGCGAACGAGCGAAGACCGATACAGCATGCCCCACGCTGGCAATTCTCGACGGATGTACGACAGCGCGAGGCGCGCCCCCACCGGTAGCGTCGGGGCGAGCGAAACCCAGTCTCGCATGAGCTCCCTCTCAGGTTCGGATGCCGCACGCGGGGCAGCCGAGATCATCGAAGTAGCATGCGCGCCGTGCCCTCCGTATGGGATCGCTCATGCGCGTCCTCGACGCGTTCGCGATCCGCGCGGACGCCTCGGCGCGCGCGGCGGATTCATCGAGTTGCGCGATCGGGCTCACCCGGAGCGGTGATGCGCGCCCGATACGACGAAAGGATCGGAGCGTGCACCGAGCGCCTCGAGCGCGGCGACGAGTCGCGAGCGGTAGAGAACCGAAGCGCGCGCCCAGCGTGCGCGCTCTTGCTCATCGGCGGAGCGCTCCGCGAAACGCGCGAAGCCTAGCCGAAACGCGCAGTAGGCCGCGGTGTAGGCCGTGAGACGCCCGCTCGCGTCGTCGCCCGTGAGGCGCCGATAGCGACGGAGGAGCCGCCGCGTGCTCGGTTCGTCGAGCTCCCACTCCACGACGGCGCCGGCGAGGTCCCACGCCATGTCGGTGGGTCCGGGATAGAGATGATCGTCGGCGTGGTCGGCCCCATCCGTCTTCGACAGACCGGAGCCGGACACGATCCACTCGTGCGCCTGCATGCGGCCATCTGGCTCGACGGGTGTGACGATGGGCAGGCTCGGCACGGGCCAGTCCACGCCGAGCTCTTCCGTGGAATTCACGCGCGTCATCGTCTCGAGGGCCCCGGGCGACGCTTCGCGGGACGGGAACGCTTCGCGACGGAAGGCGAGATAGCGAGGCAGCGCGTCGAGGAGGAGCGCTCGGTCGCGCACCGCGCACGCGGGCCTTCCCGGAATCCACGCATGCGCCAGAAACCCAGGGCTGTCCGGGTGCACTCGCGGCCCGAACCCCGCCTCGAAGAGGGCTCGGGCGCGCGCGAGAACGGGGTTTTGGTACGGGGGATAGCCGGAGAACTTGAGGAGCTCGCCGCGCTCGGGCACGAAGTGCTTCGTGCGCTCCTGCTCCGCCCACGTCGGGGGCCACGCACGCGGGTCCGCGAAGACGCGCGCGCGCCAGCGTCCGCCGGAGAAGTCTTCGAGGCCGGCGTTCACGCCCCGGGCTGGAAGAGCGATCATCCGAAAACGCGCCCAGCGGCGCGCGCCGTCGCGCGCGACGAGGCGTTCGGCATCGACCGGGTGGCTTCCGAGGAAACGCACGCGCTCGACCGAGACCCCATGCCGCTCGAGCGCTTCCCCCACGGCGAGGAAGGTGGAGCCGCTCATCCCGGGACCCTCGTCCACGACGAGGAACTCGCTGTTGCGCGCGCTCTGCTCGGCGGCTTCCCGGAGCCTCCCCGAGAGCTCGAGCGTGCGATCCCAAGGGTGGCCCGTGGGGCGCACCGTGAAGCGCTCCGGGGCGAGGCCGCGCTGCGCGAGCGCCGCCCGAACGACCGCCGAGAGGCTCGTGCCGATACTGCGGACGCCGACGACGAACACCCTGCCGCCCAGAGAGAGCGGAAGGGTGGACGCGAGCGCCGCGAAGGCCGCGGGATCGAGCGCATAAAAGGCGTACCCTTCGGGCCTCCGGAGCTCGACGACCGCGGGTCGGGGGAGCGCTGCGGCGAGCGAGCGCGCGCGCGCGAACGCTTCCCCGTCTCCGAAAACGAAGGCGCCCGCGAGGGCGTCGGTGATCGCCGCCGCGGGCCGGCCGAGCTCCTCGTCGAGATCGGCGAAGCCGCACTCGAGCTCGCCCGCGGTGAGCAGCGCTTCGAGCGCCGAGCCCCGGTCGAGGCTCGCCGCGAGCGCATGGACGGCGGCCTCGCCGGACACGCGCCGCACGCTGTCGCGATAGACGAGCAACCGACCTCTCTCGTCAGCGCGCGACGGCGAGCGCGGACGGGCCGGGACGGGAGCCGTCGAGATCGGTGAAGTCGTACTCCATGGCGAGATCACAGACGCGGAGCACGCGTCCCGTCTTTCGCCGCACGTGCTCGTCGCATGCGAGCGCCACGACGGCGCGTCCCGTGTACTCGATGGACTCGCCGTGCGGAGGGTGCTTCGGATCGGAGACCTCCAGAGGCGACAGCGTGCCTGGACAGAGCGCGAGCGCCGTGATGCCCTGCTCGGAGAGCTCGTGCCCGAGCGCGCGAACGAACCGGTTGATCGTGGTCATCGCGAGGTCGTAGTAGGTGTTCTCGGCGAGCACCGGCGCGTCCGGGTCGAACGTGCTCGTGAACACCAGCAGCGCGCCCTTTCGACCGAAGACGAGCGGCAGCGCGAGCCGCGTGGTTACGAGCTGCGAGCGCACCCCGGAGATGAAGAGCTCGTCCCAGAGCGACGGGGGCAGCGTCCAGAAGGGCCCGTGATCGCGAGGGACGCCGCTCTGCGCGTGGACGTTGCACACGACGATGTCGAGCCCGCCGCACTCCGTCGCGATCCCGGCGAAGAGCTCCTCCACCTGCGAGTCGTCCGTGGGATCCACGCGCGCGGGAATGCCGATGCCGCCCCGCGCGGAGACCTGGTCCGCCGCGTCTTCGACGAACGGTCCGGGCGTATGATCGCTCGAGAGGTGCGACGCGCGATCCGTGAGGTACACGGTCGCTCCGGCCTCGCCGAGGCAGAGAGCGATCCCGCGGCCGATCCCGCGTGCCGCCCCCGTCACGAGCGCGAACCGTCCGCGCAAGGGACGCGATTGGGTTCGTGCGGACCGACGGCTCCGCCCGCGTGGCGTGCCGGACTCGGCCGTCTCTGACCAGCCCAGACCTTGCAGAGTCGACATGAGGCACCTCGACGGCGTCGGTGCTCGACGCCCTCCAAGAGTACCGTCGACCCGATGCGAAACAGCACGCGACGTCGCTTTCGGCAACGAATCCGCTCGTGCCAGTGAGTCGCGGCGACGCGCGGCGTCGCGCGATTTCTCGACGGTGTTCTCGCGCCGTGCGGATATGCCTCGGCGGCGGGTGCTCAGCCGCGCACGACGGGCAGGGGTGGCTTGGTTCCGCTGCCGAGGTCGGCGAAGAAGTCGTTGCCCTTGTCGTCGACGACGATGAACGCGGGAAAATCCACGACCTCGATCCGGAAGACCGCCTCCATGCCGAGCTCGGGGTACTCGAGGACCTCGACCTTCTTGATGCAGTCGCGCGCGAGGCGTGCGGCAGGACCGCCAATCGAGCCGAGATAGAAGCCGCCGTGCTTTCGGCATGCCTCGGTGACGCTCCGCGAGCGGTTCCCCTTCGCCAGCATCACGAAGCTGCCGCCCCGGCTCTGGAAGAAGTCCACGTACGAGTCCATGCGGCCCGCCGTCGTCGGACCGAAGCTGCCCGAGACCATCCCCTCGGGCGTCTTCGCGGGCCCCGCGTAGTACACGATGTGCCGCGCGAGATAGTCGGGCATCGGCTCACCGCGGTCGAGGAGCTCTTTGATCTTCGCGTGGGCGATGTCCCGCGCGACGATCATGGGCCCCGTGAGGGAAAGGCGCGTGCGAATCGGGTAGCGGGAGAGTTCGGCGCGAATCTCGCTCATCGGGCGCGCGAGGTCGATGCGGACCACGTCGCCGGAGAGGTCGCCTTCCGTGATCTCCGGCAAGTACTTGGCGGGATCCGTCTCGAGCTGCTCCAGGAAGACGCCGTCGCGCGTGATCTTGCCGAGCGCTTGCCGATCCGCCGAGCACGACACGGCGATCGCGACCGGACAGCTCGCCCCGTGTCGGGGCAAGCGAATCACGCGCACGTCGTGGCAGAAGTACTTGCCGCCGAACTGCGCGCCGATCCCGGTTTCCGCGGCGAGGCGCAGCACCTCGGCTTCGACCTCGAGGTCCCGGAAACCGCGGCCGAGGGCGTTTCCGGACGTCGGCAGCGTGTCGAGGTAACGCGCGGAGGCGAGCTTCGCCACCTTGAGCGCGTACTCGGCCGACGTCCCGCCTACGACCACGGCCAAGTGATAGGGCGGGCACGCCGCCGTGCCGAGCGAGCGAAGCTTGTCCGCGAGAAACGCGCGCAGGGCCTTCGGATTCAGGAGCGCTTTCGTCTCCTGATACAGAAAGCTCTTGTTCGCCGAGCCGCCACCCTTGGCCATGAACAAGAGCTTGTAGGCGTCGCCATCGACGGCCTGAATTTCGATCTGCGCCGGCAGGTTGTTGCCCGTGTTCGTCTCGCGATACATATCGAGCGGCGCGAGCTGGGAGTAGCGGAGGTTCGCCGTGCGGTACACGTCGCGCACGCCGCGCGCGATCGCGGCTTCGTCGGCGCCTCCCGTGAACACGAGCTGCCCCTTTTTGCCCATGACGATCGCGGTGCCCGTGTCCTGGCAGGAGGGCAGCACGAAGCCGGCGGCGATGTTCGCGTTCTTGAGCAGCTCGAGCGCGACGAAGCGATCGTTTTGGGAGGCCTCGGGGTCGTCGAGGATCCTCCGGAGCTGCGCGAGGTGCCCGGGGCGGAGGAGGTGAGCGATGTCGCGCATCGCCTCCCGCGTGAGGAGAGTCAGCGCCTCGGGCTCCACCTTGAGGAATTGGTGGCCCTGCGCTTCGAAGGTCGACACGAGGTCGGAGGTGAGGCGGCGGTACGGCGTCTCGTCGGCGCCGAGGGGCAACAGCTCCTGATACACGAAGTCGTCCATGGGCTCGCCGGGACCTTTGTCGGGCGGGGAACGAGCCGCAAGGCCTTCTCGCGCGGGCGCACCGCTTCGGGACGGCTTTTCCGGAGGCAGCGCCGGGCCGCACTCACCCTGGACGGGCGGCCTTTCCCGACCCAAGGGCCCGAAAGGTCGGATCAGTTCTGCGGCGCGGCCTGTGGCTTGGGCTCCTCGCGCAGGACGGCCGCGGTCTGTCGAGCCGCCTCCTCGTGCTCTCGAGCCCGGGCGCGGTGCTCCGGAGCCTTGGCGGCGCGGGCCGCGCGCGCGAATCGGTCGGCCACGTCGTCCCAAAACGGGGCGCTCGCCTCCGGCGGCGCGAGCGCGCGGAGGAACGCCGCATCGAACTCGGCCAGCGGAGCGAACGGGCTCTTGCCGCGCGCGAGCGCGTCGAGCGGCTCGAGACTGCCGAGCGGCCCTTCGAGGCGGGGTGAGGCCAGCACGAGCTCGGCCGCGTCCTTCGGTGCCTGCTCGAGCGCGCGAGCGAGAGCGAAGACGAGCGCCGCCGCTTCGTCCTTGGGGGCAGGGCCGAGCAGGGCGCCGACCTTCTGAAATGCCGAAGCCGAGAAGTAGGTGATGCCGCGCCGCAGCTCGGCGAAGGCGTAGAGGAAGCGCGCTTCTGGCGAGAGGGGCTCGCGATCGAGGCGCGCCGCCAGGTTGGAAGGGATGCCGCGTTCGAGCAACGCTCGGAGCAGCCGCGGGTCCGTCGCACGGGACGTTCCCGCGAGCAGACGCCCCGCGTAGAACGTCGGCAGGCGGGCAGCCAGGCGCTCCTCGACGGTGTCTCGGGGAAGCGCCGGCAATGGCGGGAGCAGGAGCTCCTCGAGCGCCGCGACGCGGCTCCCTCCGTAGAGCTCCGAGAGCACCGTGCGCGCTTGCTCGATGCGCGGGTCGGAGAGCGCCCCGAGCTCGGCGAGGACGCGCAAGCCGACCAGGGCGGCGTCGCGACCGCGCGCTTTCCGGGGCTCGAGCGCTTCGTCGAGGGAGCCGTAGTACGTGTCGCGGACCTCGGGGTCGCTCGCGAGCTCGATGGGGAGCGGCACGGCGCGCGCCGCGCGGACGAAGCGGAGGTCGGCGGAGCTCGCCGCGATGGCCGCAATGGCCTTGCCGTAGCCGGTGAGGCGGGAGCCGCGGAGCGAGAGCTCGCCGATGGCGAGCGCTTGGCCGATGAGCCACGGCTTGAGCTCGCGCTCGAAGAACGAAAGGAACACGGCCTTGTCGAAGGGGGGCGCGAGCGAGGGCGGCGCGTCGACGAGTCGCGCGAGCTGGCCGGCGATGTGGAGGCCGAGCAGCGTCTGCTCTTCCACCTTCGACGGCTGAATGCTCGACCCCTCGAGGAACGCGCTGACCAGGACGTCCGCGCACGCGACCGGAGCGAGATCGGCGCGCAGCGCGCGAACGAGAGGAGCGGCCTCCGCGCCCTGGGCCTCGGCGCATGCGAGCTCCCGATCGCGCGCGATCGGCTCCTCGATGACGAGGGCGTTCGCGAGGCGCGCGGCCACGGGCGGTCCCGGCGCACACGCCGCGGGCTCGAGA
>CAYYWA010000117.1:0-15405 GCA_964475255.1 uncultured Sorangium sp. | reverse complement strand
CGATGTGACCGATCGTTCCGACGTTCACGTGGGGCTTCGTACGAACGAATTTCTCCTTGGCCATGACAACCTTTCGGGGGATGCTTCGACGATTCTCTGTCTTTCGATGGGTCGGCTCGAGCCCACAACCAGGATTGAACTGGTGACCTCGTCCTTACCAAGGACGCGCTCTACCAACTGAGCTATGTGGGCGTGGGGGTTCCCCAATTTCCTCCGCCCGGGACCGCGCGCGCCGCTTCCGAACGCTGGCGACGCCTCGCTGCGCTTCCGGTGCTCACGGACGAACGTACGCTCCGCACCGGTGCTCGCTCGGCTTCGCCTGCGACCGAGATCGGCGGCCGGCCTGGCTCGAGGGTCTGGGTATGAGAGAGTGACGGACGATGCCTTCCGGCCAGACGGGCAGAGCGGGAGATGGGACTCGAACCCACGACGTTCAGCTTGGAAGGCTGACGCTCTACCAACTGAGCTACTCCCGCAAAATGGCGGGGCCGCGCGGCGCCCCCACCGGTGGAGGGTGTTGGATTCGAACCAACGTAGGCGGATGCCGGCAGGTTTACAGCCTGCTCCCTTTGGCCACTCGGGCAACCCTCCGTGAAAAAACGCGTCGATACCTCGCCGCGGTCTCCGCGCGACCGAAGCCGTGAGGACGGAGCGGAGCTGGCGAGGGGACTCGAACCCCTAACCACCTGTTTACAAAACAGGTGCTCTACCGGTTGAGCTACGCCAGCAGAAGCCCGGCACACCGCCGCCGACCCGGGCGAGCCGGGAAGGGCGTGCGACGATACGAGAGAAGGGCCGTGAGCCTGCATGCACAAGGTCTGGCGATAACGATCCGGGCCGATGAGATTCGAGTCCTTCGCGTCGGCGCCCCAGCCCCCCGGTCAGAAGACGGTGGCGCGCTCAAATGAGGCACCCCACCCTTCTTTCGACCACCTTCGACCGGCGCCCGGGCCGATCGGGTAGCGAAGTGCGGGTGGGCCGACGAGAACCGCGCTCTGGTAGCGCCGACCTTCCGGGCTGTCAAGCACAATTCATACCGACCCCAGTGGCCGACACGAGCCCGGGTGCCTAACAGAAAACCCGAAGCAATTCCAGGAATTCGGGCCGAAATTTCGTCCTTCGCCTCGGCCATCGGGGCCTTCACGTGGCAGGGCTCGGGGCTTTCTGAGGTGGGGCGCCCGCCCCGTGGCGCCGCCCGAGCTCTTCCAGGGCGGCCTCGAGGGTCGCCCGGCTGTACGGCAGGCGGGCCAGGGCGGCCTGCTCGGCTCGCATTTCGGCCTCGAGCTCCGCCCGGACGCGCCGCGCCTGGTCGACCCAGGCCGAGCGCTCGCCCGTGCGCTCCGCCATGCCCAACGTGTGCTCCACCATCCCGAGCGCCTTCTGAAGCAGCACGGCGTATCGGAGCCGGAGCGCGCCCTCGAACAGCTGCCGCTTCTCGGCCGTATCGGCCTTCGGCGGGTCGATGCGCATCAGGTCCCGGTGGAGGCTCGCGTACAGCTCGCCGACGCGCACGCCCGCCATCGTCGACCAGTGAGCGTCGTACGCTCGCATGGCGTCCGAGTAGGCGCTCTGCGCCGCGAGCAGGAGCTCACACCGCTGCTCGAGCACGGCCGCGAAATCCTCGGGGAGCGGAACGAAGGCGATGCGTTCGGCGCGACGGCGTCGGAGCTCGCCGAGGGCGAAGTAGAGCGCCGCGAGATCGCGCGAGATCCTCCCGGCGGCGTCCAGGCCGTGCTCGTCCACGATGCTGCGCCCGCGCTCGACGTAGCTGCTCGCGGCGCGCTCGTCGTTCGCGGCGAGCCGATCGAGCGCTCGCGTTGCATGCAGCAGCACGCGATCGAACGGCCCGAGCTCCTGCTCGCGACCGAGCAGCGTCGACGCGAGCTCTCCCGCTTCCGCCCAGCGCTCGAGGTGACACAGGATGCGCACGGCGCGGACCAATGCGGGCACCGCGAGCGGACTGTCGGGATACGTGCGCGCGAGATCCTGGTAGCGCCGCACGGCGAGCGGGAGCGCGCCCGAGCGATCGCGCTCGTTCGCTGCATGAAAGAGCGCGTCGTCGGCGAGGTCGCCCTGCGGGTCGAGCTCCACGATGCGCTCGAACTGACCGGCTGCCTCCTCGAAGCGCCCCTGGCGCGCGGTGTCGAGCGCCTCCTCGTACAGCTCGGGGATGCTGGTCGCCTTGTCGGGTGTCACCACCGTCCGTGGGAGCACGACCGGCGACGGTCCCCCCGCGGACGCAGTGCGTGGCTCCGGGGGCCGCGAGCAGGCGAACGCAAGCAAGAACAGCACTGCGCCTGGCCACATCGCGCGGCGAACGCCCGAGGCACGGACGAGTTGCCGAAGCGGAACGCTTGGACGCCCCCCGCCGGAGGCGGCCGGAGGTCGTGCGCGCAGCTCGAGCGAATCGCCGGAGCGCCCTGGGCGCGGATCTCCGCGGAACCGAGGCGACTCGTGGATTCGCCGCGTGTCCCGTCGTGAGCCGAAATATCCAGTTTCTCGTTCTGGAATCCACGAGACTCCGAACGGCAACGAGGACCCGAGCAGGCCGCTGCTTCGATGCGCTTCGCGGCACGGTTCTTTCCTGCCTGTCGGACGTGCTCGGGCCTTGAACTTGCACTCGGAATTCACGGGTGCGCGCGGGAACAACGCGAGGTGTTCAGTGTTGACGGGGTAAGAACCCATCGTAATCTATTCGTGGTGCCGACGCTCCGCGCACCGCGCATCGGTCAGTCGACGATCGCGATTCGACAAGGGGAAATGCGCGAAGACGGAGGCACCTCGAGGAGGTCTGCCATGAACGATCTGGTCCGTGATCGCATCCGCGAGCTCGAGCTCAAGCACCGGAATCTCGACGACGCCGTCACTCGTCTCGGACGGCGCGCGTACCTTACGCCCGTCGAGCAGCGCGAGTTCGCCGAGCTCAAGAAGCGGAAGCTCATGACCAAGGATCAGCTCACACTCCTCCGTCGCTAGTACATCGCCCGCGCGCCGCTTCTGCTGGCACCGAGCTTCGACACCGTCGAGCCGACGTCGATGTACTAGCGTAAAGCCCCGCATCTCCAGATCCAAACAGCACGGGCTCCGTGCGGCGCCGCGGCGAACGCTGCGGCCCCCGGAGCCCGCGGCCCATTTTCTCGGTCAAAACCCGTCGCCGAGCGCATTCGGGGCGGACGCGTTCGAAGCAGGCGGGGTCGACGGAGCTGCGCTCGAAGCGGGCGTGCTCGAGACGGGTCCGTTCGAAGTTGGCGGTGTCGAAGCCGGTGCGTTCGAGGGCGGCGTCGAAGCGGGCGCGTCGGAGGAACCCGGGGCCGACGATGCCGGATCGGTTCCGTCGAGCTCCAGCGCGTCCAGCCCGTAGACGCTGCGATTGAGCTCGTCGAGCGCTTGTTGGAGCCGCTGGTTCCACTCCGGCGAGAGCGAACCGGCATGGTCCGCGTCGATCGCATGCGCGATCCCCAACCAATGGCGTGCTTCCCCACGGAAGCCGAGCCGGTAGTCCGTCATGCCCCGGAGGTAGGCGTAGCGCGCACGGTCCTCCGTGCTCAGCGAGTCCATGTCGAGCTCGAGCGCCCGAAACACGGCGAGCGCCCGCTCGTACTGGTTCTCCTCGTAGAGGCGTTGCCCCCGGTTCAAATCCTCGCGGAAAATCGCGCACCCTGCCGCGAGCATCACGACGAGGAGCCAAGCCCTGCGCATCACCCGCAGGCTATCGGCTGCCTCTGGAACGGGCAAGGCGCCGGTGCCCCCTCCCCCACGGCGTCCTCCTTGCGCCTCACCTCGTCAAGGCGCCGCAAGAACACTCCGGTGAAAGACGCCACGGGGGCCTGACCCACCCCTTCGGCCTCCTCTGGACGGTCGCCCCATGCGCAAACCCTCGGGAGACGCGTTTCCGAACCCGATCCGAACCCCTTCCACTTCGGTTTCGGCACGGACGACCCTTCCGATCCGTCTCCGAGCACCTTGGGACACGGCTGGCTTCGTCCCCGATCGGATTGGACCTCGCCGTCGGGACGCGGGAGGCCCGTCACCGGGTCACACGTGCCGCTGCTCGCGTGCGACGCGCTGCTCGCACGTGCTCACCGCGAGTCGAAGGAGACGGCCAACGCCAGACAGGACTCGCCGACCGGTGCCGCGATCGCGTAGTCGCGCGGCGCTACGTCCTTGCCGACGACCAGCACGCTCTCGGCGTGTGTCTCCCCGTCGATGCGGCAACGACCCGCGAGCACCAGAACGTAGTTTCCCGAATACGTGTACGGCTCGCTGGACGTCGTCTCGATGATCGCGGCGCGCATGCCGCCCTCGTCTTCGAGCGGGAGCGAGGAGACGCGCACGCCGGCCTGCACGTCGTCGAAGGAATACGTGTCCGTGAGCGCGTCGTCGTCCGTGTCGATGCGCACGGGTGTGTACTCTTGGATGGAATCCGTCGCCGCAAAGTCCGGGGGCGCCGCGTACGCCAAGAGAAAGAAGCCCGAGCTCTTGGAGATCGCATGCCCACTCCCCGGCGGATTGAAGTAAACCGTCCCGTTGGAGTACGTCCCCTTGTCGTCGGTCTGCGCGCCGTCGATCACGTACACCGATTCGGTTTTGGAATGGTAGTGCAGCCCAACACTGCCGTCCGGGACCGTGTACCAGAGAATCGCGATGTGCTCCGTGTGCTCGGCACCCGCCAGAATGAGCTTCATCACGTTCGGCCGAAACTCGAACCACTCGTAGTCGTCCGGGTTGGCCGCCACGTCGTCGAGGTCGAGCACGGCCACCGCGCTCCGGGCGGGCGCACGATTGCCGTCTCCGCACCCCGCAAGCCCCATCAGCCCGAGCGCCGCGACCGGAATCGACCGACGATGATTCATGCATCCTCCTTCTGGCCGGCGCATGCTCGTCCGCCCCGTGTGTCCCCCACGTAACCGCTCCGTGACCCACGCATAGCGCACCCGCTGCGAAACCCTGTCGCTCGCAATCTCGAAACCGCCAAGAAGAGCCCCACGGGCGGGGCCCGCCGAGCTCCCCCGCCGTCCCATCTTCCCCGTGAGAAGCCAATGAGCCAGGCTCCAGTACGCTTCACGTTCAGGCGCAAGCCTCTCGGCGAATTGAGCGGGTTCGACCTGGAGAGCGGCGGCGGACGGGTGGATGGGCCTCGTGCCTTGTCCGTACGCGAGGAGGAAAAGCCGGGCGATCCGTGATGCGCGATGCTCACGCTGAGCGCTGGCGCGAACGCTTGCTTTGACGCGCGGCGCTCGGCGGTTGGTTGCCGCGACCCCCGGAGCATGAGTCGAAGGCACTCGAGCGCCCTCCCAAAGTCGGCGCCGACCGTCGCTTGGCACTCGAGTACCCTTCGTGAGAGCCTCGAGCATTGGTCGAAGGCACTCGAGTGCCTGCAAAAAAGCTCCGAGCACGACCCGAAGGCACTCGAGTCCCTCTTGCTGGCCTGCGCAGACCGAAAAGGGGCACTCGAGTGCCCGAAATTCCATCGGGACCATGCGTCCGAGGGCACTCGAGCGCCCCGATTACCATACGTGACCATATATTTCGGGCACTCGAGTGCCCGATTGTGATGGGTGACCAGACGCGAGAAGGCACTCGAGTGCCGCACAGCGCTAGTTGAGCCACTCGGCAAGGCACTCGAGTGCCGCCAAGCGATAGGCGAGCCACGCCGGAAGGCACTCGAGTGCCAATTTGGCATATGTGCCCATACGGAGCAGGCGCTCGAGTGCCTTTTCCCCCACGGGGAGAAGCGGCGGCCGCCGCACGCGTGCCGGGTCGCGGTCGTCGTCGAACGACGAAGCATGACCACAGGACAATCTACTGTCAATCTGAAACACAGCGTCCACCGGCTCCTCTCCATCGGGGAGCTTGGAGAATCGAAACTCCATGACCGCGGATTGATGGCATTCTCCGAACCTCGCAACACATCGCGCCCCAAGAGTAGCCGCATGAATCGAAGTGCACGTCGTCAGCGTCAGGCTAGGATCGGACAGCTTGGGCGGCTCGGCGGCGGTGGTGTATCGGCAGTCCTGCGGATCGAGAGCCACCTGTCCCGCCACCATCTCGAACTCTTCGCCTTCGACGAGCGTAAGCCACCCATTGCACGTGCCCGTTGACTCCAAGACAGTCACACGGAAACGCGTTCCTGGAGCGACTTCCGCCACGGTGCACGCGGGCCCACATCCCCCAACTGCGGCCGTGCCCAGCGCCATCGCGGCCGCTACTACCCCGGACGCGCGAGCTGCCACACGGCACGCTATCGTGAGATAGTGGGCCCGTGTCGCCATCATTCCACAATGACCCCGCACTCGTTGTTCGGCCGTGGCACCGTCCCGGGCGGGCACTCATCGCAATGATCGCCCCGCGGCACCTCTCCCGGGGTGAGCAGAGTCGTGGCTGCACTTGCACTGGCCATGACGGCGTGGCTGATGTGGCTTCGCCGACAAGCATAGCGCCGAGCGTCGTGCTCTGGCGGCCTGCTTGTACCCTCCTCAAGTGGAAACTCGTCGGTAATAGAGCCGGTAGATAGGCAGGCCGTCCTGGATCGCGCGGCGCTCGCGCGGGCTCCGCGCGGTGAACGGGCTCTCGGCGACGCGCGCGCCAGCGTCGTTCCAAGGGGTGAACGCCGGCGTTTCGCCGAGGAGCCTTTCGTACTCGGCGGCGCGTTCCTCGACGTCGGTCTGCACGAACAGCGCGCCGCCGGGCTGGATCGTCCGTGCGAGCTCGACGAGCAGCGCCGGAGCGAGCACGAGCCGCTTTGCGTGACGCTTCTTCCACCACGGGTCGGGAAAGTGGAGGCACGCGATCGAGACGCACGCGTCGGGGAAGCGCGCGATGGCGCTCCGCGCGTCTTCGGCGAACACGCGCGCTCGGTGGGCGAGCCCTCGGTCGTGCAGGCGCCGGTCCACGATGGTGGCCCACTTCAGGCGAATCTCGAGCCCGATGACGCACGCATCCGGCGCCTCGGCGAGGCGCTCGAAGATGAAGCCGCCGCGCCCCGGCCCAATCTCGAGCTCCACGGGACGACCCCCGCTGTCGACCAGAGTCCGCGGATCCACGGTCGTGCCCTCGGGGAGCCTGGGAGCGATCGGAGCGTAGGGGTGGTTCTTCATGGCAGCGTCGGGAGTTCGCGTGTAGTAGTCCGTCGGCGCGCCGCGCGCTCCCCTTCGAAGCGCTCATGCCGTTCCTTCACCGCGCAGGGAGGACCCTTCACCGCCACGTCCTCGCGGGCAGCGCGCTCCCCGCGATCCTCGCGCTCGCGACGATGGGGCTCGCGTTCGTCACGCTGCGCCGGATCCTCGAGCTCACCGGCGGCCTGCCCAGCGTCCCGCTCGACGACGCGTACATCCATTTCCAGTTCGCCCGGAGCTTCGCCGAAGGGACCCCCCTCGTGTACTCGCCGGGCTCACCGCCGGTCGCCGGCGCGACGAGCCTGCTCTGGCCCGCGCTGCTCGCGGTCCCGTACGCGCTCGGCGCTCGGGCTCACGACCTCGTCTGGTTTGCCTGGCTGTTCGGTTGGGTGTCGCTCGCCCTGCTCGCGGACGAGGTGCGGCGCGTCGCCCGCCCGCTCGCCGGCGCGGCAGGCAGCGTGGGGGCAGCGGCCCTCGTGCTCTGCTTCGGTCCGAACACGTGGTTCGCCGCGAGTGGGATGGAAGTCGTTCTGCTCGCGTGGCTGCTCGTTCGGGCAGCGCGCCGCGCGGCGGAGTGGTGCGAAGGACAGAACCCGTCGCGGCGCGCGGCGAGCGAGCTCGTCGCGCTCGCCATCCTGCTCCCGCTCGTCAGGCCGGAGGGCGCGTTGGGCAGCGTGCTCGTGGCCGGTGCGCTCGCGCTGACACCGCGCGGGCGGTTTCGGTGGCTCGCGCTTCCGGCGCTCGGCGGCGTCGTGGCCCCGGCGCTCGTGTACCTCGCGCTTACGGGGCAGGGCGCGAGCACCACGGCGCGCGCGAAGTGGCTCCTCTACAACCCGTACTGCTCGCTTTCCGACGTGGCCCTCGCGCTCTCGGATTACGCGACGCTCCTCGTCCGCACGCTGCTGAACGGCTATGAATGGAGCCACATCTTCCTGCCACGCGGCAGCAGGCTGGTTGCGCTGCTCGCGCTCGCCGCCCTCCCCGTTTCGGGTGTCGTTCGCGGCCTCCCCGCGCGCGGCTTCCTCCTCTTCGTGCTCGCGCTCGGCATGCTGGCTCCGGGCACCTACGACTGCCCGCTCTGCAATCGCTTGCGCTACCTCTGGCCGTTCGCGCCGGCGTGGCTCGTCGGGGTCGCCGCGCTCGGCGGCCTCGTGGGCAGCGCGCTCGCGCGGCTCGATACACGCCTCCGCGCAGCCGGGCCCGTGCTCGTCGCGGGCGTCGCCGTCCTGCTCGCGACGAAGCTCCCCGAGTCCATCGAGGACGTGGCGACGAGCTCGCGCGCGATCACGGAGCAACAAGTCGCGCTCGGGCTCTGGGCAAACCGAGAGCTCCCGAAGGGGGCACGCCTCGGCGTGAACGACGCGGGCGCCCTCACGTACTTCTCGGGGCGCCCCACCTTCGACATCGTCGGCCTCACCACGCACGGCGAAGCGCGTTACTGGGCAGCCGGTCCTGGCTCGCGCTTCGAGCACTACGAGCGCCTCGGGCGCGAGCGGCTTCCCACGCACTTCATCGTTTACCCGAGATGGTTCGCGATCCCTCCCCTGCTCGGGCCGGCGCTCGCGGAGCGCACCATTGGGTATTCGACGATCGTCGGCGGCTTTCGGAAGGTCGCGCACGTCGCCGACTACGGAGCGCTCGGGAGCGCCGAGATGCCCGAAGCTCCCGAGGGACGGGTGCTCGTCGACCGGCTCGACGTGGCCGATCTCGAGAGCGAAGCCGAGCACCGCTACGCGCTCACCTCGGACGCGACGCAGCAAAACAATCGTGTCTTCTGGACCGGCGCGCGCGTGGATGGAGGGAGGAGCGAACGGCGCGTCGATGCGTTCGAGCTCCGGCTGGTGCCGCGGGGGCGCCTGGTCCTCCGGGTGCAAGCGGACGAGCCCACGTCCGTCCGCGTCCGCATCCCGCTCGGGACGGCCGGGGGGGACCGTGACGGTTTCGAGGAGGTGGTGCGCATCGATCCCGGTGCGTGGCAGGAGATCGCGCTCGACCTGCCGCACGCCGTCACGGCTGGACGTACGGCCGTGCACGTCGAAGCGCTGGGACCGCCGTTCTCGAGCCTGCACTACTTCTCCCTCGGCGAACGGCCCTGACGGCCCCCGGGCGTCCGAGGCTGCTATACCGAAGAGGATGCGCACGCGACCCCTGGGCAGCACCTCCCTCGTCGTCACCGAGCTCGGGCTCGGCACCTGGGGTCTTTCGGGGGACGCCTACGGCCCTGTCTCGGAAGCAGACAGGAGCCGCGTCATCGAGCAGTCGCTCGCAGTCGGCATCCGCCTGTTCGAGACGGCGGATTGCTACGGGAGCGGCGCGATGGAGCGGCTCCTCGGGGAGCGCGTGCCTCGCGAAGGCACGGTGGTCGTCACCAAGATCGGCACGCGCTTGGACGCCGAGCCCGTGCGCAAGGACTTCTCGCCCGCGTACCTGAAAGAGGCGTTCGAGCGCTCCCGCGAGCGGCTCCAGCGGGAAACGGTGGATTGCGTGCTGCTGCACAATCCGTCGTCCGCCGCTCTCGCGCGGGACGAGGTCGCGGGTGTGATGAAGGAGCTTCAGGCGAGCGGCGCCGTGCGCGCTTGGGGAGCCAGCACGGGCGCGCCGCACGCGGCGCGCGCGGCGATCCGAGCGGGCGCCCAGGTCCTCCAGGTCCCCTACAACCTCTTCCATCGAAACGAGCTCGAACGGATCCAGACGGAGGTCGTTCACCGCAAGGTCGGCCTCCTCGCGCGCTCCGTGCTCGCGCACGGGCTCCTGTGCGGCACGTGGCCGGCAACGCGGGAGTTCGGCATCGGCGATCATCGGCGGGATCGCTGGACGAAGGACACGTTGCGCCGCCGGCTCCGGCAGCTCGTCGCCATGAAGCCGCTCGTGTCCGACGACGTACCGAGCCTGCGCTCGGTGGCGCTGCGCTACGTGCTCGCCAACGAGGCCGTGTCGGCCGCCGTGCTCGGCCCGCGCACGCCGTTTCAGCTCGCGCAGCTCGTCCGGGAAGCCGGAAAGCCCCCGTACCTCCCCAGCGAGCGCCTCGAGCTCTTGAAAGAGCGCCTGTCGGAAGCGGGAGTGGAGACATGACGCCGACCGAGGTCGAAACGCTGCTCCGCATCGTCGCGGAGGCGTCGGCGGTCGTGCTCGAGGTGTACGGCAAGCCGTTCGCCGTCGAGTACAAGGCGCCGCTCGATCCGGTGACGGAGGCGGATCGCGCCGCCAACGAGCTCATCTGCAAGCGTCTCGCCGATGCGTTTCCGGGCGCGGCGATCGTGGCCGAAGAGAGCGCGCCCGAGGCGTACGCCGAGTTCCGCAAGGCGGAGCGCATCTTCTTCGTCGATCCGGTGGACGGCACGGCGGAGTTCGTCCAGCGAAACGGCGAGTTCGTGGTGATGATCGGCGTCGTCGAGGGCGATCGCGCCGTGGCCGGGGTCATCCAAGCGCCCGCGACGGGCAAGGCTTGGGTGGGGCACGTCGGGCACGGAGCGTTCGCGATTCTCCCCGGCGGCGCGCGCGAGCCGCTCGCCGTCTCCAAGACCTCGAAGCTCTCCGAGGCGCGGCTCGTCGCGTCGCGATCACACCGCACGCCAGCGCTCGAGCGTACGCTCGAATCGCTGCGCGTCCGTCGGGTCGATGCTCAAGGGAGTGCCGGCCTCAAGGGAGCGCGCGTCGCGGAAGGCACCGCGGATGCCTACGTGGCCCCTCGCTACGCGGGGAAGCGCTGGGACGTCTGCCCGACGGACGCGCTCGTCGTCGCGGCGGGCGGCCGCGTGACGGATGCGTGGGGGCGCGACATCGAATACCGCGGCGCGGGCCTGGCGAGCGACACCGGCCTCGTCGCGTCGAACGGCCTTCTGCACGACTCCATCCTCGAGCGCCTCGCGGCGCGGCGCTGACCGCGCGCCGGGAACGCCGTCAGACCGTGCGGGGGCCGAGCTCGCCGCGGCGGAGCCTCCGGTACAGTTCGAGCGCCTCGCGAATGATCACGAGCGCCTCGGCCGGCCCGAGGAAGTGCTCGACCTCGACGGACTTGTTCTCGAGAGCCTTGTAGTCCTGGAAAAAGCGCTTGATCTCGCGCTCCGTGTGGGACGGGAGCTCGACGCGATCCCGGTAGTGGGAGAACGCGGGGTCGCGCACGTTCACGGCGAGGATCTTGTCGTCGATGCCTTTGTCGTCCCGCATGCGCATGAGCCCGATCGCTCGCGCCTCGACGATCGTGAGCGGATACACGGGCTCCTGCCCGAGCACGAGCACGTCGAGGGGATCGCCGTCGTCGCAGTAGGTGCGCGGGATGAAGCCGTAGTTGGCCGGGTAGTGGACCGCGCTGTAGAGCACTCGATCGAGTCGGAGAAAGCCGGTTTCCTTGTCGAGCTCGTACTTGTTCTTGCTCCCCTTCGGGACCTCGATCACGGCCGGGAACGCGGTGTCCACAACCGCGTCGTCCACGTAGATGTCATGCCAAGAGTGCACGGTTTGGCTTATACCAGAAGGCGTCGAGCGCGCTCCCCGTGCGACCGGCACCGCGGCGCGTCCGCATTCCAGTGATGCTGTCGAGGCGGAGGGCAGGTCCGGGGTGCTCGTGAAAACCCGCTCTGCACGCGGCCCGTCCGTCTCCAGCCCGGCAGACGGAACGAGTGTGGCGCGCCCGCACGGTTCGGCGGAGTCACCCCTGCCCAGACCGGACCTTTCGGAACCTCGGTGCACGAGCGAAGCGGCACGATGCCGAGCTCCCGGGTCGTGGGGGCGCGTTGCTCGGCCCGCGAGGTGACGAGCGTTCCGCATCGCGGCCCGCCGAACTGCTCGTGACACTGAAACGGCCCACCGGCTCGAGGCACGAAACGGGCGAGGTCTCCCGAACGACTCCTCACCGTCTTCGGACGGACGGCTCGAGGCACGAGCAGGCACGCGGCGCCCGAGTAGCGCGGTCGCCTCGGCCAATTCGAGCGGACGGCTCGAGGCACGAAAAGCACGAGGCCTCCCGAATGGGAGGCCTCGTTTCGATCGCACCGAGCACCGCGAGGCGCTCGGCAGGCACGGTGTCATGCCTTGATCGCGTCGAGCTCACCCGGCTTGGTGATGCCGTCTTCCGGCGTGTTGCTGTCGCACACGCCGAACTCGGTGACGGGTGTCCATCCGGGCACTGCACCACCGATGGCATTGAGGAGGGTCACGTAGAGCTTGTTCAGCGGGACGTTGCCTCCGCGAGTGATGCCGCCGAAGCCGGCCATGGCGCCCTCGCCCGAGCAGCTCGCCTCGCTGTCCCCGGTGCCGAGAGCGTTGCTCTCGAGGTTCACCGAGACGCCGGTCTTGAGATAGCCGCCCGCGCTGCCCGCGATCACGACCGGCAGGTTGTTGTTGTTGTGCGCGTTCCCGTCGGCGAGCTCCGGCAACCACATGACCGCGGAGTTGTCGAGCATCGTCGTGCCCTCGCCCTCCTGGATCTGGTTGATGGTATCGACGAGCTTGACGTAACGCTTCGCGTACCAGTTGTCGATCTCGGCGATCATGTCGAGAACGCCCGGCACGCACTCGCCGCCGACGGCGGCGCTGCCGTTCCTGTGCGACAGCCCGTGGTGATCGTACTCGTGGGTCATGCCGTCGAAGTTGAACGTCACGAAGCCGGGCCACTGCATGATGATCACGCGGTTCGTGTCGCACATCATGGTGAGCGCGATGAGCTTGATCATCATGTCGCCGCCCAGCGTGAACGCGGTGCCGGTGTCGACGAAACCGCCGCCGAAGCCTCCGCGCCCACCGCCGCCGCCGCTGCGCCCCGAGGCCGCGTTCACGTCGGCCTCGGTGATGCCGAGGGCAGCCGCGGTCTCCGCGTTGCAGGCGGCAGAGACGACCTGCGTCTCCGTCTCGCGGATCAGCTGGAGCCACGCATCGAGCTTCTGCTGATCGGCGCTGCTCATGCGGGCCCGCCTCAGCGACGCCAAGTGGGCGTCCACCAAGTCGATGATGCTCTTGCCGCGGAGCACGCGGTAGTCTGCCTCGGTCGTCGGGTTGGCGGTGCCGCTGCCGAACACACCCGAGAGGCTGCTGTAGACGGTCGCGGGGTTGGTCTCCGGCGTGTAGGGCTCGAGCGCGTTCTTGTACGAGAGGACCTGCTTCACGTTGGAGGAAGCGAAGCCCACGGAGAGCACGAGCGGCGTCTTCGTTCCCGGATTGACGAGCTCGGCCGCGACGTGGTCGAGCGAGCGCGCCATCGCGTAGTGATCGTTCTCGGAGTCGATGGGCGCACAGGTGAGCTTCGACCCCATGCCTTGGTCGTGCGGGTCGAAGTAGGTGACGCCGTTGACCGTGACCTGCCCCCGCGGGTACATCGCGAGCCCACGCGGGAAGAGCAGCTTGTCGGCAAACGGTGCGAGCCCGGCGAGCGTCGTCCCGGTCAGATGTTCGGCCGCGAGCGCGCCGTCCTCCTGCGTCGGGAACCAGCGGTTCGTGAGGCACCCGTTCTGGGTATAGAAGATCACGAGCCGGCGAGGAGCGGCCGCCGCTTGTGCGCGCGCGGGGCGCTCGAGCGAGCTCAAGAACGGCACCGCGAGCGCGGCGCCCGCAACGCCCTTGAGGAAGAGTCTGCGATTCACGGCGTCACCTCCGGTACGACTCGAAGACGGAACGTGTCCGTCTGTGTCAGATCTGTGATCAGGTTCAGCACGGTGTATCCGTCCTGCGTGAGCCGAGCCGCGAGGTTCTGAACCACGCAGGAGTCCTCGGCCGTCAAGGTGCGTTCGTAGGCGTACTCGACCCAGTGCTTCACGTAGCACTGTTGCGCTTCGGGCGAGCTCGCGATGGCGTTCATCAGGTCCGCAGGGCCGCTGACGTCCACTCGTTGCTGACCGATCACGACGCTGGCGGCCGTGTCGATCGGTGCGCCAGTGTCCTTCTCCTGCGTCTGGTACGCGCCAATCGCGTCGAAGGACTCGAGGGCGTGGCCCGTCGGGTTGATGAACGTGTGGTGACAGTTCACGCAGTCGGCGCCCGCGGTCTGGGCGTCCACGCGCTCGCGATTCGTCACGAGGTCGGCGGCGTTGGGCAGGGGCGTCCCCTCCGCACCGGGAGGCGGCGCACCGATCTGGGTGCACAGGATCTCCTTCTGGAGGAAGGCCCCGCGCAGGATCGGCGACGAACGATTGTACAGCGAGTACGCCGCCAAGAAGCCCGCCCTCGTGAACACGCCGGGGCGCAACGTCGGGTCGAGCTCCACCGGAACGAGCTCCTGACCGAAGCCGTTCGGATCGAGGCCGTAGAGCGGCGCGAGGCTCGCGTTCACGAACGCGGTGGGCGACGTGAGAAGGTCCTTGAAGGTCCCGTTCTTCTCGAAGACGAGGTGCTCGAAGAGGCGCGTCGTCTCCTGCGACATCAGCGGCGCGAGCGACGCGTCGAACGTGGGATAAAGGGCCGGATCCCGCGCCGTGAGCTCGGACCAGCGGGTCTGCGGACCCATGTGCGCCATCCGCTCGTGGAAGGCCCTCACCATCGGGCGCGCCTTTTCGTTCGCCAGCATGCGCTCCGCTTGCGCGCGGACCCCCTCCGGCGAGGACAGCACGCCGGCCTCGGCGGCATCGAGCAGCTCGTCATCGGGCATGCTCTGCCAGATGAGATACGACAAGCGCGACGCCACCTCGTAGCCGCCGAGCGCGAGGTACTCGCCCGCCGGCTGCTCCGTGATCTCGGGACGCGTGAGGAACAGCGGCGAGACCAGGAAGGCCTCGAGCATGAGCTGCAAGGCCTCGTCGAACGTCCCGTTCTCGGTGAGCTCGGCGCGCCGTGCATAGAGCGTCTCGAACAAGCCGATTTCTTCGCTCGTGAGCGCCCGGCGGAACGCGCGCCGGCCGAACTGCTCGATGAACTGCCGCGCACAGCCCGCCTCGTCCGCGGCCGGATCGCAGGACAACACCTTGGCCTTCGCCGCGGGATCGCCGACCACCTGTGCGGCGAGCGTCTCGGCCGCGGTGCGGTACCCGTCCCAGGCCCGCTGATCGACGGCACCCTGGGAGTCGGGCGCGAGCATCGACGACGGCGAGCCCTGAATCCCGAGCAGGTCGCGAATGGTGTTGTCGTACTGGACGCGGGTCAGCCGTGGGACCTGGGTGGTCTGGGGGATTCCCTCGGCGCACGAGGGCGTCGAGCCGGGTGGCGTCGTGCCGGGGTCGGACCCTGGCGGAATCTCGCCCCCCGTGCCGGGCGTGCCGGGAGTTCCCCCGGGCTCGGTCGTGCCGGGAGGCGTGGACCCCGGCGAACCCGGCTCCGAGGTCCCGGGAGGGGTGCCTGGGTTACCGGGGGCTGCGGGGTTTTGGGG
>CAYYWA010000116.1:0-15487 GCA_964475255.1 uncultured Sorangium sp. | reverse complement strand
GCCGAGGGAGGCTCCGCCCGTGGTGTCCGTGCTGCCACCCGACGACGATACGCCGGAGTGCCCCGCGCCGCCCAACGACGCGGCGCCGGCCGCTCCCGCGCCGCCCGACGCGTTCCCGGCGTTCCCTCCCGAGGGGTGCGCCCCGCTGTTCCCGGCGCCACGGGCGGTCTGCCCTCCCGCGCTCGAGCCGACGCGACCGCCCGCACCCGCTGTGCCGCTCGAAGGAGCGCCGCCGATGCCGGCGCCTGCGGCCGCGTTGGAGTCTTCGGACGCCGCGGGCTCGGGTCGTGACGAGCAGGCGGAGACAGCGACGATCACTGTCGACACAAGAATCCAGCACGCGCGCTCCATGACCTCGCCTCCTCGCGGGAGGGGCCGAGTGAACCGCCGAAGTCCTCGCGACTCTTCTCATTTTTCGATTCGGCGGTTCTTTCCGCACGCGGCTGGGAAAGCACGGCGCGCGCGTGCCTGAGCCGAGCGCCTCGTCGGAACGGCGGACGGAAAGCGCAGCGTAAAGATTGTTGTGTGCGCGGAAAACTCGCTTCAATCGACGATTCCAGTTTCACTGGTGGGGGTGAGAGTCGGATGTCATAAACGCCGGACAATGCGAAGTCGGTGGATAGCGCTCCTTGCTTGCGGTTGCTTCTCGAGCTGCGCTCCGAGCGCCGCGCCCCCCGGCGACGTCGGAGGTTTCGGAGGAATGAGCCCGGGCACGAGCCTGCCCGGCGGGAGCGGCGGGGCCGGCGCAGTCGGCGCGGGGGGAGCGAGCGGCGGCGCTCCCGCGGCAGGAGCGACAGGGACCGGCGGGGGAGCTGCGGGAATGGGCTCGGGCGGCAGCGCGGGCAGCGGCGGCGCGTTCGGCGGCGGTGGCAATGCCGGAGGCACCGCGGGAGCGAGCGGCGGAGCGGGAGAGGCGGGCACCGCCGGAAGCGGCGGAACCGCGCCGCAGGTCGGCTGGCCCTTCACGTTCCCGCAGAACGAGCGCCGCGCGTCCTGCTCGTACCCGACGATGGCGGATCCGGAGCACGCACGGACGGCGTACCAGCGCTGGAAGGACGAGCTCGTGACGGCGGACGGCGCTGGCGGCTACCTGCGCGTTCGGCGACCGGGGACGGAGAACGACACGACCGTCTCGGAGGGAATCGCATACGGGATGATCTTCGCGGTCGTGATGGACGATCAGCCGTTGTTCGATGCGCTCTGGAAGTACTCGCAGCAGTACGTGAACGAACGAGGGTTGATGCACTGGCAAATCGACGCGGGCGGGACCGTGATCGGGCACGGGGCGGCGACGGACGCGGACGAGGACATGGCGTGGGCGCTCGCGCTCGCGGAGGAGAAGTGGGGCGGGAGCGGCTCGCTCGACGAAGAGTACGGGAGCCTGGCGCGGGCGCAGATCCAGCGCATCTGGGATCACGAGGTGAACCACGAGTGGGGCGACCTCTTGGTGGCCGGGGATTCGTGGCCGCACATCGTGTTCAATCCCTCGTACTTCGCGCCGAACCAGTATCGGTTGTTCGGCAAGCTCACGGACAACGAGGAGGGGTGGAATCGCGTGATCGACAAGGGCTACGAGGTGCTGATGAAGTCGCTCGACCCGGAGCTCGGCAACGCGGAGAACGGCCTCGCGCCGGCGTGGACGGACGCCGAGGGCCGGCCGACGGCCGCCTTCGACGGCGCGCCGACGCACTACCAGTACGACTCCGCGCGGATTCCGTTCCGGATCGGGCAGGACTACTGCGCGTTCGGCGAGCCGCGCGCCAAGGCGTACCTCGACAAGGTGAGCGCGTTCTTCTCCGCCGTGGGCGCGAGCGGCATCGTGGACGGGTACGAGCTCGACGGCACGCCGCGGCCGGAGAACCCCGACGCACAGGCGGCGTTGTTCGTGGGCGCGGCAGCGGTCGGCGCGATGAGCGACCCCCTGTACGCGCCCCTGATGAACGAGGGCTATCAGCTCCTCGTGACGAAAGAGATGTTGCCGCCGAGCTACTACTTCAACCTGTGCTGGCAGGTGTTCTCGCTCTTGATGATGACCGGCAACTTGTTCGACTACACGCTCTATCCGTGAGCGGCGTCGCAGCGTTTTTCAGTCCCAGCTTCGCACGCGGCGCTCGCGCTTCTTCGCGCTCACCTTTCGCTTTTGGTCGAGGCGCTTGCGCTCCGAGGCGGCGGTCGGCCGGGTCGGGCGGCGGCGCTTCGGGATGACGAGGGCGGCGCGCACGAGCGCGGCGAGCCGTTCGCGCGCCAGCTCGAGGTTCTGCCGCTGGGAGCGCGTCTCGTCGGCGGTGACGACGATGCGCCCCGAGCTGTCGAGCCGCGCAGCCGCGAGGCGCTGGAGCCGCGACACGACCGGGGCGGGGAGGACGGCGCTCCGCGCGGGATCGAAGCGGAGCTCGACTTTCGTCGCGACTTTGTTGACGTTTTGGCCCCCGGGGCCGCCCGAGCGAACGGCCGTCCACTCGAGCTCCGCGGCGGGAATCGTGAGCGTTCGAGTGACGACGAGGTCGTGCATGGGCCGGCCTGACGGTACCCTCAGTCTAGCGGCTCGCCCTTCGGGGCGCTTCCGTGGGATGCCTGCTCCGACGCCAATGATGGGACGCCCCGGACCCTGGGTCTCGGCAGGGGCCATCGCGCTCCTGGTCGCGTGCAACGCGTTGCTCGGCAACGAGGAAGGCGTGCTCGTGAACGACGGGACGTCCGGCACCGGCGCGGCGGGAGGGGCCGCGGGAGAGCCGTCCACCCCGGGTGAGGCCGGGGCATCGAGCGACGCGGGCGCGACCAGCGGAGGAAACGCCGCTGGCGGGAGCACGAACGGCGGGGCCGCGAGCGGCGGGAGCTCCAGCGGTGGGACCGCGGGTCGCGGTGGGGGCGCGAGCACCGGCGGCACGAGCACCGGCGGCACGAGCACGGGTGGCGTGAGCAGCGGTGGTGCGAGCTCTGGTGGCGGGAACACCGGCGGTGTTGGCACGGGCGGCGCGAGCACGGGTGGCAGCGCGAGCGGGGGCACTGCGCCAGACCTGCCGCTCACCGGGATGGAGCTCTGGTTCATGGCGGACCAGGGAGTGGAGACCACGGTAGTCGGCGCGGACGAGCGCGTGTCCCGCTGGGAGGATCAATCGCCAGCGCCCAAGCACGCGGTGCAGGCGAACGCGGAGCTGCAGCCGCGGCGCGTGGAGATGGAATCGGGGCCGCCGATGATCGAGTTCGACGGCAAGGACGACGGCACGGGCGATGCGCTCGAGCTCCCCGACGGGTTCGCGACGTTCACTGGGGCGAGCTTTTTCGTGGTCGCCGAGGCGTTCGAGAACACGGACTGCGCGGGCATCCTGAGCCTCTCGAACGGCGACGACGGGGACGACATCGAGTTCGGCCGGCACAAGACGAATCTGCTCTACTACGAGGTCTTGCACGAGTACGTGGAGGGCACCGAGGGCGCCTTCGAGGTGGGCCGTCGCCTTCTCGGGACCATCGTGCAAAGCGATTCCGGGTACGTCGAGCTCCGGCTGAACGGCGCGATCACGGGCAAACCGGCGACCATCTCGCTGCCCGCAAACGTGGTGCGCGGGCAGAACTTCGTCGGCAAGAACACCTACGACGAGTGCCCGGCTCCCTTCGGCGGCCGCATCGGCGAGCTGATCCTCTACTCGCGCGGCCTCAGCACGTCGGAGCGCGAGCGCGTCGAGGCCTACCTCGGCGACAAGTGGGATATCTAGAGCGCCGATCCGTTCGACGGAGCGGCAACCGTTCGTCGCTTGGCGATTCCCCGAATCGGTTTCCGGATCGCTAAAGGATCGGAACGCCCGTTCGGCGGCTGCCGAGGGGAAACGCGGCCTTGAGCGTCGCGATGTCCTCCGTGTCGAGCACGAGCTCCGCGGCGGCGGCGTTCTCGCGGACGTGCTCGACGTTCGAGGCCTTCGGGATGGTGAACACTCCCGGCCTGCGCGTGAGGAACGCGAGCGCCACCTGGCGAGGCGTGACCGAGTGGCGCTCGGCCACGCGCTGCAGGGCCTTGCCGCTCGTCCCGCCGGGCGGAAACGAAGAGCGCCCGAAGGGCGTGTAGCCGGCGATGGCGATGCCGTTCGCGGCGCAGAACGGGACGACCGCGTGCTCGATCGAGCGCTCGCGCAGGTGATAAAGCACCTGATTGCACGCGATGCGATTCGGGCCGGCGAGCGCGAGGGCCACCGCGAGCTCGTGCTCGTCGAAGTTGCTGAGCCCCCACGAGCGGATCTTCCCTTGCTCGCGGAGGTGCTCGAAGGCGGCGATGGTCTCCTCGAGTCGGTGATGGGACGGCCAGTGCAAGAGGTAGCAGTCGAGCCACTCGGTGCGGAGCCGCTTCAGGCTGCGCTCGCACGCCGCGATGGTGCCCTCACGGCTCGCGTTGTCCGGCAAGACCTTGCTCACCAGGAACACGTCGTCACGACGGCCGGCGATCGCTTCGCCCACGAGCTCTTCGACGCGGCCCGCGCCGTAGAGCTCCGCGGTATCGATGTGCGTCATCCCGAGATCGATCCCGAGTCTCAGCGCCGCGATCGCCGCGCTCCTTTCGTCCTCTTCCATCTTCCAGGTACCCTGGCCGATGCGCGCCACGCGCTTCCCCGTTGGCCCGAACGGACGCTGATCCATGCGCCCAAAATACTACTCGGAGCGACGACGCAAAATGGGCTCCATCCCTTCGGGGCGATTCCGTGTTTGGAGACGAACCGGGCAATCGCGCGAATTTCACCGATCACACTGCGCAGGATGCCGCGACTCACTGGCGAAACTACCGGGAGCGTCGGTGTCGCCGCCGCTCGTCGCGCTGGCGCGCGTGCACGCGGGCCGCGCGCGGCGCGACGCGGCCTGCAGCGCGTTCGGATGTCGCTCGGCGCGGTGCGGGCGCGGCTTCGCGCGCGAAGCACGCCACCCTGAACGGGCGCCATTCGCAAGCCCGGGGAGGGGCGCAGGGCGCTCGCCTTCCGCCTGGCGCGGCGTGACGCGCCGAAAGCGCGGATCGGCCCGGGAAACGGCGCGATGCCCTTCATCGCGGGCGCCGATCCGTGTAGCAATGCGGGCATGGACCTGGTCCTCGCGCAGCTCGAACGCGCGTTCAAACAGCTCGGCACGCTGATCGCGCGCCGGGTGCAGGAGCTCGAGTCCGGGGGCGCTCCGCAGCCGATCGACCGCCTGGTGCCGGAGCTCGACGGACGGTTCCTCGGAGCGTTGCTCGACCTCGAGAGCTTGAGCGCGGAGGAGACGGTGGTGCTCCTCGCGGCGCTCGCCCCCGAGCTGTCGCCGCACGTCTTCGACGAGTCGATCGCGGCCGCGCTCCAGAATCCGGCCGATCATCCGCGCATCGGTGGGGTGCGCGGGCGCGACTCGCGCACCTTCTTGCCCACTGGCGAAACCGCGCTCTTTCTGTGCGGGGCGCGCACGGTGGCCGAGCGCTTTCGGATCGCGAAGCTCTTCTCCGAGGAGCACGCCTTCGCGCGGCGTCGGGTTTTGCATCTCGAGCCGCCGCCCAAGGGCGAGCTGTTCCTCGCGGGCCGCGTGGTCCTCACGGAAGAGGCGCTCGATCGCGTGACGCACGACAAGCGCCGCCGCCCGCGCATGGGTCCCGAGTTTCCGGCCGAGCGGCTCGAAACGACGCTCGACTGGGAGGACCTGGTGCTCGACGAGGCCACCCTGCAGAAGGTGCGCGAGCTCGAAGCGTGGATCCGCCATGGCCGAACGCTGCTCGACGATTGGGGGCTCGGTCGCCGAATGCGGCCCGGCTACCGCGCGCTCTTCTTCGGACCGCCGGGCACGGGCAAGACGCTCACGGCGTCGCTGCTCGGCAAGCAGACGGGCCGCGACGTGTACCGCATCGATCTCGCGCTCGTCGTCTCGAAGTTCATCGGCGAAACCGAGAAGAACCTCGCGCGCGTGTTCGCCCGCGCCGAGGACAAGGATTGGCTGCTCTTCTTCGACGAGGCCGACGCGCTCTTCGGCAAGCGCACGCAGGTGCGCGACGCGCACGATCGCTACGCGAACCAGGAGGTCGCCTATCTCTTGCAGCGCGTCGAGTCGTTCTCCGGCCTCGTGATTTTGGCGTCCAACTTCAGGAGCAACATCGACGACGCCTTCCTCCGCCGCTTTCAGTCGGTGATCCACTTCCCGAAGCCCAGCATCGAAGAGCGCCAGCGCCTCTGGGCGAAGCTCTTGCCGGCCAAGGCCGCCCTCGCCGACGACGTGAACCTGAAGCTCCTCTGCCACCGCCACGAGCTCACCGGCGCCAACATCGCCAACGTCGTCCAGTACGCCTGCCTGCAGGCTCTCACCCGCGGCGAATCGACCCTACGCCTCGCCGACATCCAGGTCGGCATCGACCGCGAATATCAGAAGGAAGGCAAAGTCGCGTAGCGCACGGGCGTGCCTTCGAGCCCACTTTCGGTCTTTAGCCGTCGGCTAGAGCTTACCGGAAGAACGCCTGCGAGCCCGTGAAGGTCAGGCGGTTGGTGCCGCCGGCCATCGTGGTGCGACCGCCGGAGGTGGACGCTTCGACGGTCTGATTGCCGGCTTGGCCGGAGACGAAGTACTTGAGGGTGCCGGACACGGCCTGAACGCCTTCTTCGCTGTCCGCGAGGTTTTCGCGCGCGTGCCGGCCGCCGGTGTCGAGGCCGCCGAACGTGCCGCCCGTCGCGGTGGCGTTCGCTTCCCAGCGGCTCGGCACACGCGCCGGGACGGTGACGGTCGCGGGCGTGGCCGCCTTCTCGGCGTCGCTGACGCCGGGCTTCCAGACGAGGATGCCGTTCGCGACCAGGGTGTCGCGGCTCACGGTGTAGTCCGCCGGATACGAGACTTGGACGGTGACGTCGAGCGTCGCGGGAGCCCCCGAGTCTTGCAGGGTCTTCAGCTGGTTCTCGAAGACGTCCCGATAGATCGGGCTGTTCAGCGTCGACTGTTGCGGCGCGAGGTTCATCGCCTGGTTGGCGAGCGGACCCGCCAGCGTGAACGCGATCAGGTGCCCGCCCTGGTAGCGGACGGTCTTGTTGCCGCGGACGAGCATTTCTTCCTGCCGGCCGTAGTGCCCGATGCGCGTCTCCTCGGACGTGCCGAGGCGATTGCGAATGCTGCTCGGCCAGCTCCTGCCGGCGAGCGTCGCGCTGACGGCGTGGGCGCGGTCCTCCGTGGCGAGCTGGCTCTCGGCGCCGAGCGCGTTGCGTTGGATCTCCGCCTTCGAGCCGTAGGCCGCGGCGAGCACACCGTAGGGCGTCCGCACCCCGCCTTGGCCGCGCAGCGTGAAGTTCGTGGGCCGGGCGAGGCCGGCGTTGGACGCGTACGAGTTCGGATTCGCGGGCGCCGTGCCGCCGACGTCTGCGGTGCCCGGGCCTTGGACGTTGCCTGCGGCGTCCACGGTCTGCACGACCTCGAGCACGGTCGTCTCCGCGGGGGAGGCGATGTACTCGATGACACCGCGGCTCCCCGTGATGACGAGCCGCACGTCGGAGAGCCCGTACTGGCGCTTGATCCGGGCAAACTGAGGCGCAAGCTCGCCGCCGTCCTTGCGGTCGGAGCGCGCGTTCCCGCGCAGCCAGCCCTCGAGATCGCTCTTGGCCGCTGCCTTGCGCTCGTCGGGGGACATGCCGGCGACCTCGCTCGCGGGAGGCGCGCGCGCGGGCGGCAAGAGGCGCCGCGCCTGGCCGACGATCCAATCGAGCACGCGGTCGACGGCGCTCCCCACGCGATCCTGGATGCTCTCGATGATTCTGCGGATGCGGTTCGAGATCCCGCCGAGGCCGATGAGCCGCGCCAAGAACGAGATGATGAGCGGCAGCGTGCGCGCGAGCGTCTGTTCCACGTAGGCCGCCGCGGCTTCCGTCTGCCCGTCGGCGATCGAGTTGATCGAGGAGAACACGCTCTCCGCCAGATCGAGGATCTGGTTGATGCGCTCGATGAAGAACATGATCGTGTTGTAGATGGCGATGATCGCCTGAATCACCGCGCCGGCCGGCGTGAGCATCGAGGCGAGCCGCGTCACCGCCTGCGTCACGATCGTCGTCACCACCCAGTCCTTGATGGCGTCGATGACGAGCGTCATCAGGTTGCCGGAGAAGAACTCGAGGATCTTCTCCCAGGCGGCGCCGAGCCCCTCCGTCGCGATGAGGCGCACGAACTCGAACACCTGCTCGAGGCGCGCGACCGTCTCTTCGCCGAGCACGCGCACGAGCCGCGGGCGGAGCTGGCGATACGTGAGCCCGAGCACCTGCAACACCAGGTTGAAGATGCCGGCGAGATCCCAGCGCTCGGGTAGCTGGAGGCCCGCGCCCTCGAGCGCGCCGAACAGCCACCCGAAGATGCCCGTCTGCAGGTGATTCCAGATGTTCCCCGCGAACAGCTCGAAGCCCTGCATCACGGCGCCGATCAGGTTCGAAATGAAGCCGATCGGGTCCTTGATGATCTTCGTGAAGGCGTCCCCACCCTGCTTGAGGATCTGGAGGACGCGCGCCCCGGCGGAGCCCATCACACCCTCGAAGATGAACTCGAGGATCTTGAGCCCCACGCGGCCGACCAGCGTGAGCACGCTGCCGATGAAATCGAGGAACGCCGCGCCGACGCGCTCGAACGCGCCGAGCGGGTCCATCAGGTCGTCGATGCTGAAGCTCTCCCAGAGGGCGACGAAGCGCTGGACGATCGCCTCCGGCGTGAGCCCGAGCTCCTCGACCTGCGCGGTGAGCCAGGCCATGGCGCGCTCGATGGCGCCGCTCTGGACCAGGTTGTCGTACGTCTCGAGGCCGCCCGGGACGAAGCTCAAGAAGCCGCGGATGAAGTTGTGGGGCGTCCGCGGGATCACCTGGTTCGTCAGCGGATCGCGGCCGATCACGACCGTGAACAGCGGATAGCCGGGGATCGAATCGAGGTGCGGGCGGAGCAGCGCGATCAGCGCTTCCTTGACGAGCTCGAGGACCTTCGAGGCGACGTTGCCCGCGAACTCGATGATGCGCTCGGCGAACGGGATGACGACGCCGAGCGTGTCCTCGAGCAGCCCGACGGGATCGAACAGCCGCTCGATGGTGAGCGAGCTCCAGAGATCGATGATCCCGGTGACCAGGCCCGTGAACGCGCCGACGAGGAGCTCGATCTGCGCGTCGATCCACGCGGCGGCGCTCTCGACGAGGCCGAGCTCCTCCATCTTCGCGAGGTGGCTCTCGGCGCCGATCAGCCGCAAGAAGGCGCGGATGAGGTCGGCGGTGTTCCGCTCTTTCGGCTCCCCCGTGAGCGGATCGCGCCCGAGCAAATTGCAGATGAGGTCGTACGCCGGGGCGTGCTCGCCGAAGATCGCGCGCGCCGCGCTGATCGCGAGCTCCGTCAAGACCTCGATCAGTTTGTCGATGCAGTCGCCGGCGAAGCTCTTGACGTCCGAGAACAGCGGCCCGAACGTGCTGCGGAGGACGCCGACGTTGTAGTCGATGGGATCCCAGCGGACGAAGTCCATCCGGTCCCAGGCCTGGTCGAACGTGCGGCTGACGCGGGCCCAGTTGAGGTCGTACTCGGTGAGCTTCGCGCCGATCCAGGTGAAGACGGCGTCGATGACCCCGGCCTGGTCGAGCTTGTCGAACAGCTGCGTGCCGAACGGGATGAGCCCGGCGGCGCCGCGGAAGAAGTTGCGCGCCGTCCAGGGGACGTCCTCTTCGAGGATCGGGTTGTACCCGATGAGGACGGTCAACATCGTGTAGCCGGGAATGTTCTCGGCGATGTCGTTGATCTCGTCCGCAAAGGGGATGCGCTGGACCTCGGGGGGACCCCGGGTGACGCGTGGCGTGAAGGGAGCGTCGCGGTCTTCGGGCGACGCACGGCGCTTCACGGCCTGCCCTTGCTGCACCACGTGCGTGAGCTCGTGGGCCAAGAGGTGTTTTCCTTCGCGCGTGTCGGGCTGGTACTTGCCGCGGTTGAAATAAACGTCCGCGCCGTGCGTGAACGCCTGAGCTTGCAGTCGATTGCTCAGGTGCTCCGCGGTGCCACCCGTATGCACGCGTACCCCGCCGAAGTCCGCGCCGAACGCGGATTCCATTTCGCCCCGAACGGGCTCGGGCAGGGAACGTCCGCCGCCCTTGCTCGCGGTGAGCTTGCGCTCGGTGTCCGCACTCGGAGCAGGCGGCCCGCGCGCTTTCTTCGCGTGGACCCGCGCCGGGGGCCCGCGCGCGAGCGCCACGTGCCGGCGCTGGGCCTTCATCCGAGAAATCGCCGCGTTCTCGTCGCCCTCGGGCTCGGTGAAGCGGTCGAGCTTTTCGGCCCGATCGAGCTGCTCGCTTCGCTGGACGGGCTCGGCGCGCTCGCGGTCTTGGGCGCGGTCGAGCTCTTCGGCGCGATCGACCTCTTCGGCGCGGTCGAGCTCGGCGCGATCGAGCTCCTCGGCGCGATCGATGGCTTCGCTCCGGTCGACCTCTTCGGCGCGGTCGACGTCTTCCGCGCGGTCGACCTCCTCGACGCGGTGGATCTCCGGCGGACCCTCCGCTGCCGCGCGCGACGCCCCCTCGGCACGCGCAGGGCTGAAGAAGGGCGCCTCGAGTCGGCTCACGACGTGGTCGGCGACGCGCTCGGCCTCGACCTCGTGGCGATCGCCGGGATGGCTCACGTCGAGCTTCGCCTGCACGGGGCGGTCCTCCGCGGCGCGCGCGACCCGTCGAAAGAACGGACCCGTCGCTCGGCTCGCTTGGGCGGGCGATGCCGCCTTGTGCGTCGAGCTGAGCGTTTTCAAGCGCGTCCCACCTCCAGGGCCTCGTCCTTCACGCGGTCGCTGGAGGCCAGTTTAGCTCCAGCAGCCAGGGCATCCAAGGCAGTCGAACCTTGGAGAGGCCCCAAGGCAAGCGACCGAGCAGCACGTCGTAGGCGCGGCGCTCGATCACGAGCATGGCCGTGCGCTCACTCAACGACAGCCTCCCATCTCGGCGCAGAAAGGCGCCACGCAGCCCATCCGGCGAGGTCGTGCGCAGCGCGCTCCAGTGATCGATCGCGGCCGCGAGCAGGCTCTCGGCTTCGCGACAGGCCGACTCGTCGACCGGCGCGGGCCCGACCGGTTCGTCCATCGAGAGACCACACAGCACCTTCTCGAGAGCGAGATCGGGCTCGAACGTCGAGCAGGCCCCGTGCGCCAAGAAATAGAGCAGGTGCACGGCACGGTCGCGCGCGTCGGCGAGGAGCTGCCCGCGCGCGTCGGTGAGGCCCAGGCGCGCGAAGAACCGCGGCAGAAACGGGTGGAGCAGGACGAGGCCCGCGTCGCGGACCGCGACACCCGCTTCCTCGCTGGCGTCGGGCTCGCTCCGTACCGTCGTCGCCGGCTCGCGCTGGAGAGCCGGAGGGGATGGAGGCAGCGGCGTGACGGATGCGGCGACCGAAGGCTTCGGTCGCGTCTCGTGCCCTGGGGGTGGCGGTGCGCTCGTCGACGCTTCTCGAAGCGCCTCGAGCCCGCGCAGCACGCGCGCGTGTGCACCGGGCGCGATCGCATCGAGGGCGTTGGCGAACGTCGCCTCCGCGACGAGCCGCCGGTCGCTCGGGGAGAGCGCCGAAACGAGCCGCCGCACGAGGGGGAGCGCGGTCGCCTCGGGGGCGTCTACCCCAAGCGCGTGCCGAATCAGCCAGACGAGCCGCGCGACGCGCTCCGGATGCTCCGCGCGCTCGAGCGCAGGACGCATGCGCGCGAGCACGGGAGGCTCGAGCAGCGCCGTGAAGCGGAGCGCGGGGGCGTGCCGTTCGAGCCGCTCGAGCGCGGCGGGCGCGGCGAGCAGCGCTCGGGGAAGCTCCGCCGTGAGCCGCTCGCGGACGGCGATAGGGCCGTCGCTCACCGAAATGCACGCGAGCTCGGAGCGGCGTTCGTCCGGAAACCACCAGGGCAGGACGCCCCGCACGAGAAAGAAGAGGAGCGCTTCGACGGGCTCGAGCCGCGGATCCACCGCGGCCCGCGCGCCCGACAGGGTGGGGACGTCACGGCGCGGGGGCGCGGAGCCAATCGCGGTGATCCGCACGGTGTCGCTTCCGCGCCGCACGTCCCCGCGGGCCTCGTCCACGGCGGTGAGAATCGCCGCGCTCACGCGGCGCGCGAGCTCCCTGTCGAGCCGTGCGAGGCCGACGCGCCCGAGGTCGATCTCGATCGTGTCGAAGCGGAGGACGGGCCCGTCTGCGTCCGTGGCTGCCTCGAGGAGGCGCCCGAGCTCGGCGACGGCGCGCGCCGTGAGCTCCTGCGCGCGCTCGGCGTGCTCACGGCTCGACGCGGAGAGCTCGCACTCGACACGGTCGATGACGACGAGACCCGGCATGGGCAGTCACGGAGCGCGCACGCCGCTCACTTGAAGAGCGCGGCAGCGCGCCCGAAGCTCTGTTTCACGAACGCGCTCTCCTTGTGCTCGAGCGAGACGTCCCTGAAGGCGACGCCGAGGACCTCCTTGGCTTCCGACGACTGGAGCTCGAGCGCGACCTGCGTCGCGAGCGTCGCGGCCGACCGATCCACCTCTCCAACGAGCTTGCCTTGCGCCTCGGCCGAAACGGCGCTCTCTGCCACCTCCGTGACGATGCCCTTCGTGAGCTCCGCCAGGTAGGTCTCGACCTCCTGGATGCGCTGCGGGGTCTTGGGATCCGCGATCCCGAGCTCGACCTGGCGCCGCAGGTTCTTGAGCTCCCCGAGGGCGTTGACCGTGGCGTTGATCTTGGCGCTGTAGCGTTCGTCGCGCATGGCAGCGCCGCCGAGCACGTCCGTCGCGCCTACGGTCAACCCTTGCTTGATGTTCGCGTTGATGAGCGGGAGCATGTTCGTGAACGCGACGAACTGTGTCGTGACGTTCTCTTGAACCTGCGACGGCAGCGTCACGTGCACCAGCTCCTGGAACTGCTTGTCGAACTCCTGCTCGACCCCCTGGACCCGGCTGTCGAACGAGCGCTCGATGTTGACGATCTGCTGGTTGATCGTGGTCTCCAGCCCCGCGATCTTGTCGTCGTACGTGCGCCCGAAGGCGACGAACTTGTCGTCGTACGTGCGCCCGAAGTCGATGAACTTGTCGTCGTACGTGCGTCCGAAATCGAGGAGCTTGTCGTCGACGGCCTTGTTGATGCCGACGAGCTTCTCGTCGATCACCCCTTCCAGGCCGAGGACCTTGTCGTTGACGTAGCCCTCCAGGCCGTTGATCTTGCCGTTGACGTAGCCCTCGAGGCCGCTGACCTTGTCGTCGAAGAGGGTCTGGACGTTGATGATCTTGTCGTCGAGCAGGCCCTCGAAGCTCAGGAGGTGATCGCCGAGCACCTTGTCGGTCACCCAGGAGACGTCCCAGGTGTAGTTGTCCTCCCACCGCGGCGGGACGAACACGTACGGGGGCGGGCTCGTGTCCACCGGATCGGCCGGTGCCTCCTCCTGCTCCAGCATCGTGATGTCGAAGCACGAGCAGTGGGGCAGGCAGAAGTCGGCGCGGACGATGCGCTGCTCGGGGTTCGTGGAAGCGGAGTAGACGAGGATGAACGTGCCGCCGCGGAACACGCCGCCGAGGTGCTCGAGGCCCGGGTTCTTCTGCACGAACTTCTCGAAGGTCGAGAGCTCCGCCACCTTGCGGCGGCGCTTCTGGAGCAGATCGAGGAGCTGGCCGAAGCGCGCGGGGAGCTCCGGCTGAATCAGCTTCTCCGCGGGTGTGATGGTGAGGTTCTGCGCGACGGAGTAGGTGTTCTTGTTCAGGCGATGGCCCTGATCGACGGCGGCCGTGTAGCTCGACATGAACTCCAGCACCGGCACCTGGCCGAACTCCGCGATGCTCTTCGGGAGCGCGCTCCAGGCTTGTCCCACCGCGGTCTTCAGCTGCCCCGTGGCTTGGATGGCTTCGACGATGTCGGGAAGCGGCCTCCCGTCGGGGCCTTGCGTCGGGATCCGGCCGCGCGCACCGTCGATCTTCTGGCTCACGATGTCGGCGTACGCGTCGATGTCCCGGAGCCGGAGCTGGAAATCCGCCTTGTACGCGTAGAAGAGCGTCTCGACGTCCAGGAACCGCCGATTGGGAACCACCGCGGTGTCGGGGTTCGTCTCGATCTGCACCGCGATGATGTGGAACGCGAGGTTGTGCTGCTCCCGGAGCTGCTCGAGTCGCGTCTGCGCTTCCTCGAGCGTGAGGCCGATGTGCCCCTCGATGCGGTAGAACGGCACGCCCGAGAGATCGCGGGAGAGCCGGTTCGTCGCGTCCCCGAAGTAGGAAACGGGGGCGTCGGTGCGGCACTCGAGGCGCGCTTCGACGTCCCAGGGCCCCGTGAAGGTCGCGCCGTAGTAGACGGGGCGCGCGCGCTTGCCGAGCGGCTGATCGGGGCCAGCGCACGGCGTGATCCGGATGCCGCTCGTCGAAGGCCCGGCCGTGAAGCGAGTCACGAGCTCCGCCAAGCGCTGCCAGAGCAGGCGCGCGCGGACGAGGCCATCCGAGCACGGGGCCACCGCGGCGGAGCGCCGGAAGACGTGCCGATTGGGATCGGGCGGACAATCGACGGTGGAGACCGCTCTGCCCAGGACGACGTGCTTCGGATGCACCGCGGGAGCGAAGTCGCACGCACCCGCGGCGCGGAACAAGGCCGAGCGCCACTCCATGTACGCCTGGCACACGTCCCGGTAAAACGCGTAGATGTACGGCAGCCCCGTGACCACGGTGTTGAAGTTGGGCACGGCGGGCAACGCCGCGCTCACCGTGGCCGCGTTGCCCGTCATCGCCGCGGAGAGGCCGGACTCTCGCTGGGTCACCGCCGTGAGCGCCGCCACGAGCTCCGTGCGCGTGCTCTGGATGGCCGCGGTGAGCTTTTGCTGCAGGCCCGTCGCGCCGAGGAGCCCGTCGATCGTGCCTTCCTGGATGCGCGCCCGCGTCGCGATCACCTCGGGCAGCTCGCGCGCGAGCGCCGCGGTCGTCGGCGCCCCCGGCGGCAGCTCTGCCTCGGGGACGAGCAGCACGCGGAGCTGATTGTTCTGGACGGGGCCGACGTTGTCGCAGCTCGTGTCGGTGCAGACATCGGGCTCCTTCACGTAGCTCTCGAGATAGAGCACCACGAGCTGGCCCGCGGTGGTCGCGGCCGAGAGGCTCACGGCCGTCGGCTCCGAGGCGGCCTGCTCGGCGGTCAAGAGCTCGAGCAGCGGCACGCTGCCCCCGCCGAGCGGCCCGTACGCCGCCTTGTCGTCGAGAAACTCACGAACGTGCGTGAACACGCGCTGGGATTCGATCGCGAGGAGATCGCCGTCGGAGGTGAGCGCGCATCCGGAGGAGAGCGTCACGCTCGTCGCGGTCACCGTGAGGCGCAGACCGCAGACGATCCCCGTGCCGAATAGCCATGCCCGCGTGCTCCGCGCTTGATAGTCGAGGTACTGGATCAGGCGGTTGAGCTGCTCCGCCGTGAGCACCTGATCCTCGACGAAGAACGAGAAGTCCGGCACGGGAGTGCTCAGCTTGATCGCTTGTCGGATCGGAACGGGAGTCATCGGAGCCACCTCTGATTGTTTCTCATGCGCCGCACGGGCTCAGTCGTC
>CAYYWA010000115.1:0-15496 GCA_964475255.1 uncultured Sorangium sp. | reverse complement strand
CGCCGCCCTCGCCCGAGGTGCCGCCCGCGCCGCCCTCGCTGGGAGGCGGCGTGTGGTTCTTGGGCGCGAAGGCGGGGGGGCCGAGATAGCTCGGGCGAAGGGCGCCCGTGGCGACGACGAGCTTCTGCAGCACCACGCCCGTGTCGACGGCCCAAATGTTGAGCACGTGATCCCCGGGCGTCACGGCATGCGTGCTGGTGCTGACGATGATGTTGTCCGAGACGTTGCGCCTCCAGGTGTCGATGGAATCGTCCGCGGTGATGTCGAAGACTTGCGGCTCGGCGTCGTCGAAGGACACGCCGTAGCGGAGGCCGGTGCCCTTGTAGTCGAGGCTCGGCGAGAAATAGGCGTGAACGGTGACGTCGCCGGAGTGGAAGAGGTGCATCTGGTACTCGAGCCGCGCGCCGTCGCCGCCGGGTGTCTGCGGCGGAGCGGTGACGGGGAACGGCGTCACCGCGGAGGACGTGCGGCCGAGGTCGGGCAGCACTTGCCAGGTGATCGCGGCGTTGTTGACCGCGGTGGTGAACTGCTCGGCGTCGATGGAGACGTAGCCGTCGGTTTCGACGTAGCCGACGACGTCGTCCGGGCTCGGCGCCTCGGGGTTTCGCACGGGCACCTGGACGACCACGCTCGAGCCGTTCGGGCCCGTGATGGTGACGGGGACTTCGTGCTCGCCCTTGGGCGCCGTCGCGAAATCGACGTTGACGGTGAGGCGCTGCTCGGTGTCGACCATCCCCTGCGCGGGCTCGACCGTGAGCCACGCTTCGCCAGCGGTCGCCGTGAACTCGAAATCGGTTTCGCCGCGGTTGAAGACCTCGATGTATCGGGGCAGGTCGTTGTACGGCGTGATCTCGGGGAGGCGCGCCATCATCGCGTCTCCGGCGCGATAGAAGCTCTCGGAGCCCTCGACCGCGACCGCGAGCTCGGCGGGCATCGGCACCGTGATCTCCTCGACCGCCGGCATCGTGTTCATGGCCGGCTCCTGCCAGTCCACGTACCCGATGTGCGTCTGCGACATCATGTGGTTCCACTTCCCGCCGGAAATCCCGGTGTGATAGTGGTCCGTGAGCTCGGCGTCGCGCGCGAAGAGATCGCGCGCGCGCTCGGCGAGGGCGTTCGTGGCGGCGCGCCCCTGAGCCGCGTAGAGCCGGTTCTTCGCCACCGTGACGTACAGGTCGTTGAGGTTGGCGGAGGCCGCGACCGGATAGAGAACGAGCTGATAGTACGCATCGCGGGCTTCGCTCGGGAGCGCCGCGTCGATTTCCTCGGCCTTCTCGGCGAGCGCGTTGTACTCGGCGGCGATGCGCTCGGCCTCGAGGTAGTTGACGACGCTGTACGTGCCCGGCTCGAGGAGCTCGGGCTTGCGGCGGCCGTTGTACTTCGCGTACTTGGCGAGGATGTCGCCGATCTCCGCGGCGTGGTCGGGGCCGAACTGTTGCTCGGCCCAAATCCGCGCGTAGTCGTCGAGCGCGTCCGGCGCCCACTCCTCGGGGTTCCAGGCGAGGTCCATGAAGAACTGGATCGGGAACTCCATCGGCTTGATGTCGCCGACGTTCACGATCCAGACCTGCGTCGCGCCGTGCCGATAGGCGAGGTGCATCTGCTCCCAGATCCGCGGCAGCGGATTGGTGTTGATCCACTTGTAGTTCCGCGGATCGCCCACGTAGTCGTAGTGGTAGTAGATGCCGTAGCCGCCCGCGCGCGGCGCGGCGTCGGCTTGGGGGAGCTTTCTGATGTTTCCCCAGTTGTCGTCCGCGAACATCAGCGTGATGTCGTCGGGAACCTCCATCCCCTTGTCGTGGTAATCCTGGACTTCCTTGTAGAGCGTCCACACCTGGGGAACGGTGGCGGGGTCGCGCCCGGTCGCGGTTTGGATGATTTGGCGCTGATCCGCGACGATCTGTTCGAGCAGCGCGATGTTCGCCTCCTCGGTCAGCGGGACGTCGCCGTCCCCGCGCATGCCGACGGTGACGAGGGTCTCCCAGTCACCCATGCGCTCGATGCCCTCGGTCCAGAACTGCTTCAGGGTGTTGGCGTTCGTCTCGTAGTTCCAGTCGCCCGTGCCGTAGCGAGCCCACTCTTCTTGAGCACGGGTCAACGGCTCGTGATGGGAAGTGCCCATCACGATGCCGTATTCGTCGGCTAGGGGGCCGTTCTTCGCGTCGTCGTCGTAGAATGCCTTGCCCCACATGGCCGGCCAGAGATAGTTCGCGCGAAGGCGCAGCAGCAGCTCGAAGACCCGCTCGTAAAACTCGCTGTTGAAGCGGCCGCTGCCGGTGTTCCAGGTGGCGTTGAACCAGCCGAGGAGCGCGGGGTTCTCGTCGTTGATGAAGAAGCCGCGATACTTCACCTTGGGCTCGCCCAGCGTGTGGCGGCCGGGAAGGACGTGGAGCTCGGCGCGCTGCTTCGGCGGCACGTCTGCCCAGAAGTGCCAGGGCGAGACGCCGATCTGAGCGGCGAGCTCGTACATGCCGTAGATGGTGCCGCGCTTGTTGCTGCCGGCGATGACCAGCGCGCGGGTCACGCCCGTCATCGGCGCGTCGACGACCTGGGTGACGAACGTGTCCCAGCGGCCCTCGAGCTCCGCGACGTCGAGCTTGCCCGAGTCGACGAGCTGGGTGATGAGCGGGCTCTTGCCGAGCGTGCCGATGAGGACGACCTCGCCGGATGCCGGCGCTTGATCCGTGGTGAGCGTCGGCTCGGTGCCCGTCACGCGACCGATGTCCGTGCGGAGGTGACCGGCGACGCGAACGACCCCCGGGAAGTCCTCGGAGCTCACGTAGAGCGGCGCCGACGCTCCGCCCGTCGCGAGCGGGAAGCGGTCGGCCGCGGCTTCGAACGCGACGTACGCGCTCTGATCCGCGCGGAGAGCGAGCGACAAGGACGCGGGCTCGGGGCTCGGGCTCGACGGCGTCGGGCTCGTCGTCACGCTCTCCGGCGCGCACGCGACGAGCGCCGACAGGGAGCTCATCAGCGCGAGGCGCCCCGTCCGAGCGCCTCGGATGCGCAACCAGTTTCTTTGCTCGGAACCTCGGCGATTGGACCAACCCATGTCGTTCGTGCCTCGTTTGCGGTGCGGGTGCACCGGATACACGCTCGATGCCTCCCGGACACCGAGCTCCTCGGACGACATGTTTGCGGTGGAACGGCTCCCGGCGTCAACCGGGCCGGCCGTCCCCGCGCGACCGGTCGGGGGCCCGTACCCCCAACCGAGCCACGCCGCCGCTCTCGAGGCTCGAGCAAGCCCGTCGACGCGCGCGAGCGCGCCATCGGTCCGACCGGCTCACTCCTCGCGGTCGGAGACGAAGCGGAAGTCGCGGTCGAGGACGGTCTTGCGGCCGGCGCTGCGCGCGTTGTCGATGGCGCGGTCGCAGAGGCGACGCAGGTGATCCGAGAGCACCTCGGCCGTGGCATCCGACGTGTTGAAGCCGGAGCGCGCGCGAATATACGCCTTGAGCTTCGAGACCACGACGAGGATCTCGCGCGGTGCGGTCTCCCCCGCGGGAGGGCTCACGATCTTTCTGTTGGGGCTCTCTTCGGACATGGCGGCCTCGCGACGATCGGCGCTTGCGCTCTCGGCGGGAGCTTGCTCACGGGCGCGCGGCGCTCTCGAGGAGCTCTCGGCGGCTCGGGCGAGCTCCGCTTCCCACTCGGCGCGCGTGGGCGCCGTCACGGGCTCGGCCCACGCGTCGCGGTGCCGCTGCTCGGGAACGTGGGCGTCCCAGCAAGGGATGCTGCAGAAATAGAGCGCCGTGCGCGGGCGGTTGCACGTCGAAACGCTGCAGCGAAAGTAGCTCGCCTCGAACGCGATGGGCGTCCGGCACGTGCTGCAAACCCGAAACGTGTCGCCGCCAGCTTCTCGCGCATTCTCCTGCATGCGGCCCCGAGTCTAATACACCATCCCGGAAAGGCCGCTCGGGTCTTCGAGCCAGGCGCTGCCCAAAGCTGCGCCGGGTCCCTCTCGGGGTCGGGTGCGCCTCGGCGGGCTGGGGAAGCCGGCCCGACCGCGAGACGACCCCAATGAGGCGAGCCCCAGGGATTCCCCAACGGAGCCGATCGACGATAGCGCCATCGTTGCGAGCACGACGGGCGCGAGGCGGCGCAAAGCCCGCACGCCCCCGCTGGGAGAGGAAGGAGTGCCCGTGCTGCGAAGCAGCACCCCGGCGAAGTCGGTTGCCACGAAGGTTGTGAGGCGACGCTCGTGGCGGGCACTACGCACGGCGGCGTGGCCAGTTTTTGTCGATGACGCCCACGAGAATGAGGACGAACGCGAGCAGGCGCACCAGGTAGATCCAGTGGCGGCCCTCGAGTTGGGCCGGCACGGACGAAAGCACGATGCGCTCCATCATGAGCAGCACGAAGGCTGCGGCGAGGATCGCGAACAGCCGGTCGTGGCTCCGCCTCCAGTAGCGAAAGAAGAACAGTGCCACGGCCGCGCAGGCCATGGTGGTCGCCCCGAGCAGGAAGGTGTTCATCGGCCCCTCACGACGTTTCCAGCATGATCATCCCGAGAAGGAGGAGCGCCACCCCGCCCAGCGCGGCGGCATTCCGGAACACACGAAGATCGATGTGCGGGCCGACCAGGGCGAGATCGACGAAGAGGAGCACGTTGTTGAGCGCGAGCCCGATGAAACACAGGCTCGTCCAGAGGATCAGGCTCATGTGGCTCCGTCGGTAGCTGCGCAAGAGCAACCCGGCGCACGCCAGGCTGGTGAGCGCGCAGAGCATGTACACGGCCTCAGCCATCGGAATCGTCCTTTCGGAGTCGGAATGCGTCCGCGTAAACGCGCAGCCGGTCGATCGGCTTCGAGAAGATGAGATCGATGACGGTGTAGCGCCGCTCGCGGTACACCTGGCTCAAACTCGCCACGGCACGGCGCTGCGTCACCGTCAGCGGGTCGAAGCGGTACACCGTGACGCCTGCGTCCTCGCGGGAGGTGAGAAATCCGCGCGCCCGGAGATCCGCAAGCCGCGTCGCCGCGGAGCGCTCGCTGGTCCGGATCTCCTCGCTGACCTTGCTGGCGCTCCACTCTTGCTCGGCGCGCTCTCGAAGGAGCAGCAAGATCTCGAGCTGTTCGACCGAGGTGATGTGCTCGGCGATGAGGTCTTGGACTTCTCTGGGGAACTCGCTCTGAGTCAAGAGGGGCGCTCCGTCAGGCGTGCTGCGTCGAAGGACCTCGCGATCGCCAAGCACGAGGAGTGCCAGTTTGCCTTCGATGCTCGTCGAGGAACCTTCCTCGGGTGCTTCGCGACGCGACCGAAGGAAGGCGATCCGCTCGTCCGCGCGGGCGCGATCGAGCTCATCCAACGTGAGCTGAAATCAAACTTCGAACGAGTCATGGTTGACATCTGGGAAACAGCGCTTCGCGTCGCGGCCACCGTCATTCGGGAGCTCGCCGCCGCGGAAACCGCGGGGAGTGGCACAGGACTCCTTCGGCCCATCACGACTCTTTCAGCCCATCGAGAAACGAAAGAACATGGACCCCGTCGATGTCCAGCATCCCGAACAACAGCCGGAGAGGCAGCCCCGTCGCCGCCCGGTAGTCCGCAACGAGCTCCTGCTCGACCCCGTCACCGAGCGGCTGCGCTCGCTGCGCGACGCGCTTTGGGCAGCCAGGCAGGGGGATTTTTCGCTCCGCCTGCCCGTCTACGAAACGGATGAGACGCTTCTGAGCGAAATCGCGCTCGCCTTCAATTCCCTGCTCGAGCAAAACGAGACGTTCTCGCGTGAGCTCGATCGCGTGGCACGTCGTGTGGGCATGGAAGGCCAGACGAGCGAGCGCGCCTCGCTCGGGCCGGCGGGCGGTGCCTGGGCGAAGATGGTCGAGACCGTCAACTCGTTGATCGAGTCCATGGCACTGCCCAGCTTGGCGGTGACGCGCTTGCTCGAGCAAGTCGCCGACGGGGATCTGTTGCGCGAGATGCCGGTTCATCTCGATGGGCGACCGCTCCAGGGAGAGTTTCTTCGCATGGGGGCGACCGTCAACCGGGTCATCGCCTCCCTGCGGCGCGTGAACGCCGGAGTCTCCAAGGTCGTGCGGGAGCTCGGGACGGAAGGGAGGATGGGCATTCAGGCCAGCGTCGAGGGGCTCTCGGGCACGTGGAGGGACCTCTGCGAGGACGTGAACCTGCTCTCCGCGAAGCTGACCGATCAGGTCCGCAACATCGCTCTGGTCTCGAGGGCCATCGCGAACGGAGATTTGTCTCAGAAGATCACCGTCGAGACGCGCGGCGAAATCCTCGAGCTCAAAAACACCATCAACGCCACCGTCGATCAGCTCCGCTCCTTCGCGGCCGAGGTGATCCGGGTCGCTCGCGAGGTCGGGACCGAAGGCAAGCTGGGAGGCCAGGCGGACGTCAGAGGGGTGTCGGGGGTTTGGCAGGAGCTGACGGACAGCGTCAACGGGCTGGCCGCGAACCTCACCTCGCAGGTCCGCAACATCTCGCAGATCGCGAGCGCCATCGCGAAGGGCGACCTCTCGCAGAACATCACCGTCGAGGCGAAGGGCGAGGTCCTCGAGCTGAAGAACACGCTGAACTCCACGGTCGAACAGCTGCGCTCGTTCGCGTCGGAGGTCACGCGCGTCGCGCGCGAGGTCGGCAGCGAGGGGCGCCTCGGGGCCCAGGCCGACGTCAAGGGCGTCTCCGGCACGTGGAAGGACCTCACGGACACCGTCAACATGCTCGCGGGCAACCTGACGGATCAGGTTCGAAACATCGCCGTCGTCGCCACCGCGATCGCGAACGGCGACTTGTCCACGAAGATCACCGTCGCCGCGAAGGGCGAGATCCTGGAGCTGAAGAGCACCATCAACGCGATGGTCGATCGGCTCCGCACGTTTGCCGCGGAGGTGACCCGCGTCGCGCGCGAGGTCGGCACCGAGGGCAAGCTGGGCGGGCAGGCCGACGTCAAGGACGTCTCCGGCACCTGGAAGGACCTCACTGACAGCGTGAACCTGATGGCCCGCAACCTCACGGACCAGGTGCGCGGGATCGCCAAGGTCGTCACCGCGGTCGCGAACGGCGACTTGACGCAGAAGTTCGTGGTCGAGGCGAAGGGCGAGATCGCGGCGCTGACGGACACCATCAACAGCATGACGGCCTCGCTCCGGACCTTCGCCGATCAGGTCACCACGGTCGCGCGCGAGGTCGGCATCGACGGGAAGCTCGGCGGTCAGGCGCGTGTTCCGGGTGTCGGCGGCACGTGGCGGGACCTCACCGACAACGTGAACATGCTCGCCGGGAACCTGACCAACCAGGTGCGCAACATCGCGTTGGTCGCGACGGCGATCGCGAACGGGGACCTGTCGCAGAAGATCACGGTGGAGGCCAAGGGCGAGATCCTCGAGCTGAAGAACACGCTCAACGCGATGGTCGATCAGCTCCGGACCTTCGCGCGGGAGGTCACGCGCGTCTCGCGCGAGGTCGGGACGGAAGGGAAGCTTGGCGGCCAGGCCAAGGTCCCCGGCGTAGCCGGCACGTGGCAGGAGCTCACGGAGAGCGTCAACTCGATGGCGCTCAATCTCACGAGCCAGGTGAGAGGCATCGCCCAAGTCGTCACGGCCGTCGCCAAGGGCGATTTGGCCCGGAAGCTCGTGCTCGAGGCGCGCGGCGAGATCGCGGCGCTCGCGGACACCATCAACGACATGACCGCGACGCTCCGCACCTTCGCCGATCAGGTCACCACCGTGGCGCGCGAGGTCGGCATCGAGGGCAAGCTGGGCGGACAAGCGAAGGTGCCCGGCGCCTTCGGGACCTGGCGGGATCTCGTCGACAACGTGAACCAGCTCGCCGGCAACCTGACGACGCAGGTGCGCGCCATCGCGGAGGTGGCGAGCGCCGTCATCAAGGGCGATCTCACGCGCACCATCGACGTCGAAGCCCTGGGCGAGGTGCTCGCGCTCAAGGATACGATCAACCAGATGATCGGGAACTTGCGCGACACCACGCGCACCAACAAGGAGCAGGACTGGCTCAAGACGAACCTCGCGAAGTTCTCGGGGATGATGCAGGGGCAGCGCAGCCTCGAGTCGCTGGCTCAGCTCATCATGTCCGAGCTGACTCCCGTGGTTTCGGCCCAGCTCGGCACGTTCTTCGTCATGGACATGGACGACAATCGGCCGACCTTGAAGCTCCTGTCGAGCTACGGGTATCGGCACCGAAAGACGATTTCGAACCGTTTCTTGCTCGGCGAGGGCCTCGTCGGTCAAGCAGCCCTCGAGAAGCAACCCATCCTCGTCACGAACGTTCCGGAGGACTACGTCCCGATCTCCTCGGGTCTCGGCGAGGCCCCCCCGAAGAACGTCATCGTGCTGCCGATCTTGTTCGAAGGACAGGTCCGCGGTGTGATCGAGCTCGGCTCGTTCGAGCGCTTCAGTCCCATCCACGTCACGTTCCTCGAGCAGCTGACCCTGTCGATCGGCGTCGTCTTCAACATGATCAGCGCGAGCCGGAGGACCGAGGAGCTCCTCGAAGAGCTCAAGCGCTCGAACTCGGAGCTCGGCCGACGCTCGTCGGAGCTCGAGGAGAAGGCGCGGCTGCTCGAGGTCAGAAACCGCGAGATCGCCGAGGCGAGCGCGAGCCTCGAGGAGAAGGCGAATCAGCTCGCGCTCGTGTCCAAGTACAAGTCGGAGTTCCTCACGAACATGTCGCACGAGCTCCGCACGCCGCTGAACAGCGTCATCATCCTGGCGGGGCTGCTCGTCGAGAACGCGGAGAAGAACCTGACGAACGAACAGGTGGAGTACGCGAAGACGATCCTCTCCTCGGGGCGCGATCTGCTCGCGTTGATCGACCAGATCCTCGATCTGTCGAAGATCGAAGCGGGCCGGATGGAGATCGAGCGGCGCCGCGTGCCCATCTCGGAGATCGTCGCCTACGCGGAGCGTCACTTCCGGCCGGTGGCGAACCGGAAGAAGCTGAGCTTCCGCACGAGCGTCGCCTCCGACGTCCCGCCGTCCATCGTCATCGACGAGAAGCGGCTGCAGCAGATCCTGAGGAATCTGCTCTCCAACGCGTTCAAGTTCACCGAGTCGGGCTCGGTGGCGATGCGCATCACGATGGAGCGGGACACCAGTCGGTTCCAAAGCTCCGCGCTGCGGCGCGCTCCGGCGGCCGTTGCCTTCGCGATCGAGGACACGGGGATCGGGATCGCACCGGAGAAGCAGCAGGTCGTCTTCGAGGCCTTCCAACAGGCGGACGCTTCGACGAGCCGCCTGTACGGAGGAACCGGCCTCGGGCTGACGATCAGCCGGGAGCTGGCGAGGCTCTTGGGCGGCGAGATTCGATTGGAGAGCGTGTTCGAGCGGGGAAGCACGTTCACGCTGTTCGTGCCGACGACGGCCGAGGATGCGTGGTTGCCGCCCATGGAGCGCGGGGAGCAGGGCGCGGCTCGAGAGCCCTCGCGGGCCGCTGCCGTCGCGGCCTCGACTCCGGAGCAGCGCGCCCCCGTCGGGGCCCCGCCCCCCGAGCTGCGTGCGCCCGGCCTCGCGTCTGCGGCTCCACCGGCCGAGGTGCCCGCGCGCAGCGTGGTGGCGCGACCCGCCGAGGACGACGAGGACCTCCGGGAGCAGACCGTGCTGGTCGTGGACGACGACGTTCGGAACTTGTTCGCCGTGGCAAGCCTGCTCGAGCGTCATGGAATGACCGTGCTGTCGGCCGGGACCGCGAAGGAGGCGTTCGAGGTCTTGGATCACTCCGGCGACGTGGCGCTCGTCCTGATGGACATGATGATGCCGGAGATGGACGGCTTCGAAGCGACGCGTCGATTGCGCGAGGACGCTCGCTATCGGGATCTGCCCATCATCGCGCTCACCGCGAAGGCAATGCCCGGGGATCGCGAGAGCGCGCTGGCCGCGGGCTGCAACGATTTCGTGCCCAAGCCGGTCGAGCAGGAGCAGCTCTTGAGCGTGGTGCGGCGCTGGCTCGACGGGCGACCGAGGCCCAGAGCGTGACGGCCCAGCGCCCCGTGGGTGGCGATCGCGCGGTGGAGAAGTGCCAATGAGCTCCGAACGAAGCGCTCCGGTGAACCTCTTGCTCGTCGATGACAAGCCCGAGAACCTCGTCGCGCTCAAGGCCATCTTGAACCGCCCCGACTACCGCTTGCTCACCGCGAGCTCCGGCGAAGAGGCGCTCCGCATCGCGCTGCGCGAACGCCTCTCCGTGATCCTGCTCGACGTCGTCATGCCGGGGATGGACGGCTTCGAGGTCGCGCAGCACCTGAAGCAGCTCGAGCGGACCCGCACGATCCCCATCCTCTTTCTGACCGCGGTCGCGACGGACGTCCGGCAAATCTATCGCGCGTACGACGTGGGCGCGATCGACTACCTGGTCAAGCCGCTCGACCCCGAGGTGGTGCAGAAGAAGGTGGCGGTTCTCGTCGCCCTCGATCGGCAGCGCGAGGAGATCGAGCGCCAAGCACGGCTCTTGCTCGAGGCAGAGCGGCGGGATCACGAGCTTCGCATGGCCGAGCTCAGGCTGGCGAGCGACCGGCGCTATCGCAAGCTCGTCGAGGGTATCGAGCACGTCGTGGCGTGGTCCGCGGACGAGGCGGGCCGGCTGACGTTCGTGAGCCGGAAAGCGCCGGAGATCCTGGGCGTTCCCATCGAGGACTTCTCGGAGCCGGACTTCTGGAACCGGCACCTGCACCCCGAAGATCGGGACGCGGTGCTCGGGCTGTTCCAGCGAGCGCTGGCAGACGGCAACGACCTGGCCGCGAACCACCGGATGATCGCCGGGGACGGCGAGGTCCGCTGGTTTCACACCGGCGTGAGCCGCGACCAGAGTCGAACGGGCAACCCGGAGCTCCACGGCGTCTCCGTCGAGGTGACGGCTCTCAAGCGCAGCGAGGAAGCGCAGGCGCTGCTCGCGGACGTGAGCAGCATCCTCGTCGAGTCGCTCGACCATCGCCGCATGCTGCCGGAGCTCGCGGCCCGGCTCGTTCCGGCGCTCGGCGACGTGTGCCTCATCGACGAGGTCGTCGGTCCTTCGGCGACTCGGGAGGTGGCGAGCGCCTATTCGAAGCGCGCCTTGGACGCGAAGCTCGGGGCTTGGAAGCGGCCGGAACCCCTCGAACGCGGCGCGACACCGGACGTGGATCGCGTCCTCGCCTCCAGGAAGGCGGAGCTCCATGCCGACGCCACGAACACGGCGTGGCTCGCGGCCGCGCTGGGACTCGAACGGGCGGAGCCGCTCGAGCAGTTCAGGCCGGCCTCGTGCCTGTTCGTTCCCCTGTATGCGCGGGACCGGGCTCTCGGGCTGATGACGCTCGTCTCGAGCGCGCCGCGGAAGCTCACGACGCACGACCTGGCGCTGGCCGAAGAGGTCGGTCGGCGCGCGGCGCTCGCCATGGAGAACGCGATCCTGTACGACGAGGCGCGTCGCGCGGTTCGGGCGCGCGAGGACGTGCTCGCCGTCGTCTCCCACGATCTGCGCAACCCGCTGAGCGCGATCGCGATGAGCGCCGGCGTGCTCGAGAGGGCCAAGGCCCACGGCGCGGACGACGAACGCACCGAGCGGCTCCTCCAGACCATTCGTCGCTCGGTCGAGCAGATCGAGCGCCTGATCAGCGACCTGCTCGACTTCGGCCGCCTCGAGGCCGGTCAGTTCACCATCGAGCCCGCGGTCCACGGGGTGCGCGGCCTGCTGCAGGAGAGCCTCGAGATCTTCGCTCCCTTGGCGACGAAGAAGGGGTTTTCGCTCGAGACCCACGCGAGCGAGGAGCTCTCGCTCTGCTGCGATCGAGGACGCGTCCTTCAAATCTTGTCGAACCTGCTCGACAACGCCGCCAAGTTCACCCCCCGCGGAGGGGCCGTCACCGTGACGGTCGAACGCGCCGGCGACACGGCACGGTTCACCGTGTCGGACACCGGTCCCGGAATGACGGAGGAGGAGCTCTCGCGCATCTGGGAGCGCTACTGGCAGGCGAGGAAGACGCCGGGGAGGGCGGGGGTCGGCCTCGGCCTCTACATCACCAAAGGGTTGGTGGAGGCACACGGGGGCCGCATCTGGGCGGAGAGCAAGGTCGGCGAGGGGACCCAGTTCCACTTCACCCTCCCGCTCGCCGATTCCACGCCGGTGCCGGAGCGCGCGAGCGCGCCGCGCGGGCTCTCGGTGGAGTCACGGCCATGAAACCGTGCGCGCCGTCCGCGCGCGGCGGCCCCGCGTTTGCTCGGGTTCCGGCGCGTCGGAGCGGCGCGAACCGGGAACTTCTGTTATAGCCGTCGGCCGGAAATGGCCCATCCTGCCTCACTGCTCGCCGATGCCGTTCGTAAGGCGGTGGTCGATGCGTTCGGCCCAGAACACGCGGGCGCCGATCCCGCGGTGCATCGCTCTGCCTTCGCCGACTACCAGGCGGACGTCGCGCTCCGTCTCGCGCGCGCGGTGAAGCGGCCGCCCCTCGAGCTCGCCGAGCTCCTCGCGCAGAAGGTCGAGGTCGCCGGGGTGTGCAGCGAGGTGCGGGCGTCGCGTCCGGGCTTCGTGAACTTCACGCTCGAGCGGGCGTTCCTCGAGCGCTCGGTGGAGACGCTGGCGCGAGACGCGCGGGCGGGCGTGCTCCGCGCGGAGCGACCGGAGACGGTCGTCATCGACTATTCGGCGCCGAACGTCGCCAAGGAGATGCACGTCGGCCACCTGCGCACGACCGTGATCGGCGACGCGCTCGCGCGCTTGCTCGAGTTCCTCGGTCACCGCGTGATCCGGCAGAACCACATCGGGGACTGGGGCACGCCGTTCGGCATGTTGATCGAGCACATGCTCGACATCGGGGTCGGCGCGACCGACGAGCTCGGCCTCTTCCAGTTCACCGAGTTTTACCAGGCAGCGCGCAAGAAGTTCGACGAGGATCCCGCGTTCGCGGATCGCTCGCGGAAGCGCGTCGTGCTCCTGCAGCAGGGGGACGCCGAGACGCTCGCGCTCTGGCAGCGCCTCGTCGATGCGTCGCGCGTGTACTTCCGCGCCGTCTACGACAAGCTCGGCGTGCTGCTCGACGACGCGGACATCCGTGGCGAGAGCGCGTACAACGCCGCGCTGCCGGGCATCGCGAAGGAGCTCGAGGAGCGCGGCATCGCGCGCGTCGATGACGGGGCGCTCTGCGTGTTCCTCCCGGAGTTCACCGGGCGCGACAAGGAGCCGCTCCCGCTGATCGTCCGCAAGCGCGACGGGGGCTACGGCTATGCGGCCACCGATCTGGCGGCGCTTCGCTATCGGGTCGAGACGCTCGGCGCGACGCGCCTGCTCTACGTGGTCGGGGCCCCGCAGCACCAGCACCTCGCGATGGTGTTCGCGGCGGCGCGCAAAGCGGGCTGGCTGCCGGACTCGGTGCGCGCCGAGCACGTCGCGTTCGGCTCGATCCTCGACGAGAATCGGAAGATGTTCCGCACGCGGGCGGGGGAGAGCGTCCGCCTGCTCGCGCTGCTCGACGAAGCGATCGAGCGCGCCGACCGCGCGATTCGCGAGAAGAACCCGGAGCTCCCGGAAGAGACGCGCAAAGAGGTGGCGCGTCAGGTGGGCATTGGCGCGATCAAGTACGCGGACCTGTCCACGGAGCGCATCAAGGACTACGTGTTCGAGTGGTCCCGCATGCTCGCGTTCGAGGGCAACACGGGGCCGTATCTCGAGTACGCGCACGCGCGGCTCTGCTCGATCCTCCGCAAGGCGAGCGAGAGCGGCGTCGTGCTGGCGTCGGAGTTGCTTCGCGGACACGTCCCCGACGGCGTGCGCGTCGAGCTCGCCGAGCCCGCCGAGCGCGCGCTCGCGCTCGAGCTCCTCGATTTCGCGGCGGCGGTCGACGCGGTGGGCGTGGCGCTCCAGCCGCATCGGCTCTGCTCGTATCTGTACGAGCTCGCGAACAAGTTCACCGCGTTCTACGAGGCGTGCCCCGTGCTGCGCGCCGAGAACCCGGCGCTCCGTGACTCGCGGCTCGTGCTCGCGTTCGCGACGGGCCGCGTGCTCGCGACGGGGCTCGGGCTGCTCGGCATCGCGGCGCCTGCACGCATGTAGTCCGGCGTCGATGTGCCGAACGGGCGGCGCCAAATCGTTTGGCGTCCTGGCGATCTGACTCAAGAAATGACCATGGCGCGGAGGGGGAAAGCGAGGGAACAGGATCTCTCTCGCACCTCGCGCTTTCGGTCGTGACGGTTGGCGGCACGCTCGTGCAAACTGGACGACCAGAACGCGGCGCACCGAGTCGCTCGAGCACCTTCTCGGAGGGGATCTTTGGTTTTCTCGCCACCATTCCTGCGAAGCCTGGGTTTGGTGGTCGTGTTCGCTGGGATCGTCGGTGCTCCGGCGGCGGCCGAGGCAGAAATCGCCGATCCGGCGGCGCGCGCCGTGGCACGACAGCTCGGCTACGCGGGCGTTCAGGCGTACCAGGAAGGAGATTTCGCGACTGCCTACGACAAGTTCGAGAAGGCGTACGACGTGCTCCAGGTTCCCACTCTGGGGCTGTGGTCGGCGCGCTCGATGGTCAAAGTCGGCAAGCTCGTGGAGGCGTCCGAGCGCTACCGCGAAGTGCAGCGGTTGAGCGCCGTGGACGGCGACATCGAGGTGCAGCGCCGCGCGCAGGCGGATGCAGCGGCCGAGCTCCGCGCGCTCTTGCCCCGCATCCCGATGTTGACGATCGCGCTCGAGAACGCGGAGCCGTCCGAGATCGCGCTCTTCGTCGACGAGAGGGCGTTCGCGGCTTCGCTCGTCGGCGAGCCGCTGCCCATCAATCCGGGGCGCCACGTGATCGATGCGCGCCGCGGCGAAGAGCGGGTCACGGCCGAGGTGGTGCTCGAAGCCGGCGAGCGTGAGCGCACCGTGCTCGTGTTCGCTGCCAAGGCGGCGGCGGTGCCTCCGCCTGCTCCCCCCGGCGCGCCGCGTCCGCAGCCGGCACCTTCGACTCCGCCTCCCGACGCGCGGATCTTGGAACCCGTTCCTCCTTCGATCGAGCGCGGGCCCTCGATGGGGCGCACGCTCGGTTGGGTTGGCCTCGGCCTCGGCGGCGCCGCGCTCGCGGCGTCCGGAGTCAGCGCCGGGTTCGCGCTCGACGCGAAGCGCGACCTCGACGGCAGCGCGCAGTGCGTGAAGGGGCGCTGCGGCCCTGCCGAAGCGGACCGCGTGAGCGACTACCGGACCCTGCGCACCGTCTCGACGGTGAGCTTCTACGCGGGCTCGGCGTTGGCTCTTGGCGGCGCCGTGCTGCTGCTCACCGCGCCGACGACGGAAGAGCCTGGCGTCGCGCTGACGGTGGGTCCGGGCTCGGCCTGCGTCCGTGGGAGGTTCTGAGGTGCGGGCTCGCTCTGCGCGGCGATCGAGCGTTTGGTGGTTCGTGCTGATTCAGAGCTGCCTGTTGCCGGAGATCGAAGTCGACGAAGCGCTCGATCGAGCGTCGGGGGGAACGATGGGCGTGGGCGGCTTCGCGGCAGCGGGTGCTTCGCCGAGGGCCGGTGGTGCCGCGGGCGCGGCGGGCGACGCCGGCGGGGAGACAGCGAGCGCTGCCGGCGACGGTGGGGCC
>CAYYWA010000114.1:0-15665 GCA_964475255.1 uncultured Sorangium sp. | reverse complement strand
CGGCCGGCGCCCCGAGTCGACGCTCGAGCTCGCCGAGGCGCTGGAGCAGGCCGTCGAGGGGCCCGCGCGGTGGCCGCTACGCCCGGCGAACCAACGCCATTTCGAGCGCGGCGCGAGGCTGGCCGCCCCGGGCGATCGCATCGAACGCGTCCGCGAAGCCCTGATGCAAGCGCATGAGGTCCTCCGCCGAGGCGCGGCCGGCGAGCTGCTCGACGTCGCGCGCCTCTTCCTCCGGGAGCTCCAGCAGCTTGCCCGGGTGCGGCGCCACTTTGGCCACGACGAGGTGACGCAGCACCAGCAACAGATCCCGCGCGACGTGGATGAGGTCGTGCCCCTCGTTGGCGAGCTCGGCCACGATCTCGAGGCAACGCCCCGGCTCTCCGCCGACGAGCGCCGACGCGAGCTCGTAGAGCACGCGATGGCTGGCGACGCCGAGCACGCGCGCGGCGTCGTCACCGCGGAGCTCCTCGCCGCCCCAGGCGATCACCTGATCGAGCAGGCTCATCGCGTCGCGCATGCTGCCCGCGGCCTCGCGAGCGATGAGCGCGAGCGCCGCGTCGTCTGCGCGGATCTTCTCCTGCTCGAGCACGGAGCGGAGGCGAGCCGCGATGAGCTGCGCGCCGATCAACTTGAAGTCGAAGCGCTGCACGCGCGACAGGATCGTGACCGGGACCTTGTGCACCTCGGTCGTCGCGAAGATGAACTTCACGTGCGGCGGCGGCTCTTCGAGCGTCTTCAGGAACGCGTTCCACGCGTTCTGCGAGAGCATGTGGACCTCGTCCACGATGAAGATCTTGTAGCGATCGCGGGCGGGCCGATACGCGAGCCCATCCTGGAGCTTGCGGACCTCGTCCACACCGTTGTAGCTCGCGCCGTCGATCTCGCGGACGTCGAGGTCGTTGCCCTGGGCGATCTCGACACAGGCGGGGCAGCGCAGGCACGGCGTGGGCGTCGGGCCGGGATCGGGGCTGCCCGGCTCCGGGCGTGGATCCCGCATGCAGTTGAGCGCTTTTGCCAAAATTCGGGCGCTCGTGGTCTTGCCGACGCCGCGGACGCCAGTGAACAAGAAGGCGTGCGCCACGCGGTTCTGATCGATGGCGTTCTTCAGGGTTCGAGCAACGTGGTCCTGTCCGACCAGATCCTCGAACCGCATCGGGCGCCATTTGCGCGCGAGGACCAGATAGCTCATCTCCCGCCGGCCTAGCAGATCGAAGGGAGGGCCGAAAGGCTGGGAGGCTATGCAAACTCCCGCCGCTTACGCTACGGTAGGCCGGCATGCGCGCCTCGGCTCTCGCCGTGGTTCTGCTGGGATGCGGCGCCGGCTCGGAACAGGGTGCTCTGCCCAGGGTGGCCCCGGGAACTCCTCTGCCTCCGGAGCCGCCAGCGAGCGTCGGCGTGCCTCCCGAACCGAGCCCCGTGCCGCCCACGCTGTCGCTCCGCGTGGAGCCGCTCGACCCACCGCGTGCCCCGTCTCCCGGTCCGCGCGTCGAGATCGTGCAGCCGGCGTCCGGAGAGAAGCTCGAGACGCTCGGGGCTGCGCGCTACGAGGTACGCGTCGCGTCGAGCGAGCTCCCGGAGGGCGCGGAGGTCCGGATCGCGCTCGACGGCCAGCGACCGCGTCGCGTCCCGGAGGGCGGGAAGCTCGCGCTCGCCGACCTCCAGCCGCCCGGCGTTCCGCTCGCTCCGGGCTCGCACACGGTGCTCGCGGTCGTCGTCGACGGTTCCGGGCTCGCGTATCGCGGCGCGAACGACGAGCGTCCGCCGTTCGCTCTCACCGAGTTCGTGGTGGGTGAGCGGAAGGGGGCACCTCTGGCGGCGTCGACACCCCGCCTCTGGTGTCTCGCCCCGAGCGGCACGCACTACGGAGAAGAAACCGAGCGCCTGGTCGTCGATCTCTTTCCGGTGGGTCCTCTGTCGACCGACACCCTCCCCGTGCGCGTCGTCGCCGACTCGGGGACGGCCGAGCTCCGGCTCGATCCGCGACGGCCGCACGCGCTCGGCGGGCTCCCGGGTGGGGACGTGCGCGTCGTCGCTGGCGGCGACGGAACACTGCCCCGCGCGGAGTGCGTCACCACGCTGAATCCCGAGGTAGAGCGCGCGGAGGAGCGGTGAGCGCCGAGTTCGTCTCCGGCGTTCTCGCCGCGTGGACGGTTGCCCAGTTCGGGCTCGCCCTCTTCTTCGGGTTCGCGTATCGGCTCGGGCGGCGCGAGCAGGAGTACCTGCTGTTCAGCCTCGTGTGCGGCGCGTTCAGCATGGTCACCGCGGGGATGGCCAGCAAATACGCGGCCCCCTTCGTCGAGTCGGTGTTCCTGTCGAACGCCATCATCTACTCGGGGCTCGTCGCCGCCGCGCCGCTGAACCTCCACTTCGCCTACCGCCTCTCGTTTCCGGAGCGGTCGGCGAAGTGCCTCCTCCCGTACTACGGCCTCTCGCTCCTCTTCTGGGCGGGGATGCTGCTCGGTTGGTTCTGGATCCCGGGCTCGTTCCGCGAGCGCTCGGGAGACCTGCTCGGGATCGAGGCGCGGCTGGTCTTCGGCACACCGACACCGTTCGCGTTCGCCTTCTTCGGATCCGGGGTGATCGCGACGGTGCTGTGCATCGCGCTCTTCGTCCGCGCGTACCGCGGGGGCCGGCGCGAGGCACTGATCACGCTCCTGGGCGTCGCGGTCATGCTCGTCGGGATGCTGCACGACCTCGCGGTGACGCTCAGCTTTGCCGAGCACGCGGCGCTGGTGTTGCCGCATGCCTTCATGGTGTACGCCGCGGGCGCCGCGGGAACCCTGCTCCTGCGCTACCGGAGGACCGCGGGTGCGCTCGAGCAGACCGCGAGCAGCCTCAAGCAGCGCACCGAGGAGCTCCACCACTCCTACGCCGAGCTCCGCCAGGTCCAAAACGAGCTCGTCGCGAAGAAGCAGCTCGCCGCCGTCGGGGAGCTCGCGGCCGCGATCGCGCACGAGGTGCGAAACCCGCTCGCGATCATCGTGAACGCGCTGGCGGGGCTCCGGCGCTCCGCCGTGTCCGAGGGGGAGCGCTCCATGCTCCTCGGGATCGTCGAGGAGGAAGCGGCGCGCCTCAACCGTCTCGTCACCGACCTGCTCCGGTTCGCGAGGCCGGTCAACGTGCGGCGGGCCCCGGTTTCGCTCGTCGAGCTGGCCAACCGTTGCCGAATGAGCGCTGCCGATTCGTGCGAGGTGCGCGTCGCGATCGACGACGATCCGCGCATTCAGATCGTCGACGTCGATCCCAACCTGTTCCGCATCGTCTTCGACAACCTCGTGGCGAACGCGTGCCAGTCGATGGATCCGGGTGGCATCGTGCAGGTTCGCATCTCGACCGGGGATCTCGACGGCGCGCCGGCCGTGCGCATCGACATCGAAGACGGAGGGTACGGCATGGAGCCGCAGGTGCTGGAGCGGGCGCTCGATCCGTTCTTCACGACGCGGCCGAGCGGCACCGGCCTCGGGCTCCCGATCGTGCATCGGATCGTCGAGGCGCACGGCGGCGTCATGGCGCTCGACAGCAGCGAGGACGAAGGGACGACCGTGACCATCCTCGTTCCGCTGGGGGAGTCGGCCGCGACGAGTCGCGCGCCTGCCGAGGAGCAGACGGCGTGAGCGCCCGCGAGCGGATCCTCGAGCTCGATCGGCGGTTCCTCTGGCATCCGTACACGCCGATGGGTCCGTATCTCGAGGGCCCGGAGCCGCTCGTGCTCGAGCGCGCATCCGGCGCCCGGTTCTACGACGCGAACGGGAAGAGCTACATCGACGCGAACTCTTCGTGGTGGTGCGCCGCGCTCGGGCACGACCACCCGCGGCTCGTCGCGGCGCTGACGGCCCAGCTCTCGCGCATGCCGCACGTGCCGCTCGCCGGGATCACCCACGCGCCGGCCGCCGAGCTCGCCGCCGCGCTCGTGGCGCGGGCGCCCTCGGGCCTCTCGCGCGTGTTCTACAGCGACGACGGCTCCACCGCCGTGGAGGTCGCGATGAAGCTGTGCCTCCAATACTGGCACCAGAACGGGCGCCCCGAGCGGACGCGCTTCGTCGCGCTCGAAGGCGCGTTCCACGGTGAAACGCTGGGCGCGACCGCGCTCGGCGGCGTCGAGACGTTTCGGAGGCCGTTCGCGTCCGTCGTGCTCGACTGCATTCACGTCGATCCGGGGCCGGACGGCTACGAGCGAGCGTTCGCCGCGATGGAGCAGGCGCTCGCCGGAGCGCAGGACTCCATCGCCGCGGTCGTCCTCGAGCCCGTCGTTCAGGGCGCGGCCGGGATGCGCATGTACGATCCCGCGCTGCTCCGAGCCGTGCGCGAGCTCACGGCGCGCCACGACGTCTTCCTCGTGCTCGACGAGGTGTTCACGGGCTTCGGGCGTACCGGGCCGTTCTGGGCGGCAGAGCACGCCGCGGTGGCGCCGGACGTGCTCTGCACCTCGAAGGCGCTCGCTGGCGGCCTTCTGCCGTTCGCGGCGACGCTGGTTAGCGAGCGTATCTTCGACGGATTTTTGGGCGAGCCCGAGCGCGCCTTCTTCTACGGGCACACCTATTGCGGCAACCCACTGGGCGCGCGCGTCGCGCTCGAGGTGCTCCGGGTCTACGACGAGGAGCGGGTGCTCGAGGGCGCGCGCGCTCGGGCCGCCGTCGTGGCGCGCGCGTTCGAGAACCTGCTGGCGATCCCGGGCGTCACCCGAACGCGCGCGCTCGGCATGATCGGCGCGGCCGATCTGGGCGTGCGCGCGGGATACCTCGAGCCCGTGGGTCAGCGCGTCTATCGCGAGGCGCTCGCCCGGGGCGCGTACCTGCGCCCGCTCGGCAACACCGTCTACGTCGCGCCCCCGCTGAACATCCCGGAGGATGATCTCTCCGAGCTGCTCGACATCGTCGAGGCGTCCGTGCGCGCGGCGCTCGCGTGAGAGCCCGCGACTTCGACTCCGGCGATGGTTGAGCGGCGGGCGTGCGCGTGTCAGCCTTGCGCCGCATGGCCCAGCGCAGGCGGTACTTGTTCGTGTGCGTGAACCGGCGGCCCGACGGAACCCCGAAAGGGTCGTGTGCCGCACGGGGATCCGTGGAGCTGCACGCCGAGCTCAAGGAAATGCTGAAGGCGCGCGGGCTCGCGAAGCTCGAAGTGCGCGCGTGCACGTCGAGCTGCCTCGACACGTGCTGGGCCGGGCCGACGATCGCCGTGGAGCCGGATCACTACTTCTACGGGCGCGTGACGCGGGCGGATCTGCCGGAAATCGTGGAGGCGCTCGCGACGGATCGTCGCGTCGAGCGCCTCGTCCTTTCGCCCGACGATTTCGAGGAGCCTCGGGAGCTCAAGAAGCGAAGCTCGTGAGCCGTCAGTCGACGCGGACGACGCGGACGCTCGTCGCCGACGACTCGGGGTCGACGCTCACGACGAGGTAGTGACGGCCGATCCCGTCGAAGCGTTCGGGGATCGCGCCGCCTCCGCCGCTGATGTACGCCGGGATGCCCGCGTTCTCGAACGCGTAGTAGCTGTGCACGTGCCCGTAGAACGTGGTGTCCACGCCGCCATCGCCCAAGATCTTGAGCAGCTTCGCCGCCTCGGCGCGGCTCGAGAAGGCGCCGTTGCGGAGGCCGATGGGCTCGCGCGGCGGCACGTGCATGAACACGAGGTGCGTTCCGGTCTTCGCCGCCTCGATCCACTCGCGGAGCCAACCGTACACGAGCGGGTCGACCGTGGCGCTCGCCGAGTCGAGGAACGTGAAGCGGACTCCTTTGAAGACGAAGCTCTGGCTGCCGCGCCCGAAGATCGAGTGGTAGGGGACCTCGGCCTCCCCGAGCTCGTGATTGCCGAGCGTCGTATAGATCGGGATTCGGAGGACGCGCATTTCGTCCTGAAAGCGCAAGAGCTCGTCCGCGGCGCCGCGCTCGGTGATGTCACCGGAGAACATCGCGAAGCGCGGCGCGGCCTCGGCGTTCATGAGCGCGAAGATGTCGCCGACTCGATCCATCGCGTCTTGCACGTCCGCGAGCGCGATGAACTCGAACGGCTCGGACGCATCGGCGTCGGGCGGGCGGACCTCGAACTCGGTGGCTCCGCCCGAATCGACCGTGAGCTCGAAGCGTCGCTCCGTCTCGAGCGGCGCGTCCGCGGCGATCGGACCCGTCCCGTCATCGACGAAGATCTCGGCATCCGCCATCAGGTTGCGGACGCGCACGCTCCACGTCGTCGGGTCCCCTTCCGGCGTCGTGAGGCGCACGTGGAGCACGGGGGCGTTCGCCCAAAGCTCGAGCACGCCCGGCTCGAAGCGGCGGACGGCCGACAGCCCCTGCTCGACCTCGACCGTGCCGAATGCGGCCTCGGCGCGGCCGACCTCGAGATCGCGGCGCGCGCGCTCCTCGGAGACCCGTAGGCACGCCGCGCTGGCGAGCGCGAGGGCGAAGAGAGGGGCTCGTGAGCTCCGTGCGTTCATGGTTCGCCTCCGTTCGTCGTTCGATCGCTGCCGAACACGCCGGGCTCGAGCAAGAGGTGCGCGCCGACGACGAACGCCGAGCCCGCGGCGAGCTCGAGCGCGGCGCCGATGCCGCGCGCGAAGAAGAGCTCCGTGCGTTGCTCCAGAAAGCCGAGATACCCCGCAGGGATTCCAGGCACGAGCAGGCCGCCTGCGAGCGTGTCGCGGCGATGATCGTAGGCGAGGGTCGCTTCGCCGCGGATGGGAGCGCCGTGCCCGAGATAGATTCCGAAGCCGACGCGGGCGAGCAACGCGTCCGACGGATCGTCCGGGAGCCCCTGAAAGCGATACCAGTGTCGCGCGTAGCCGAGCGCGGCTTCGGCGAACGAGCCACGCAGGGTCCGCGCGAAGGGAGCGAGGTCGAGCCTGCCCGCGAGGGAGAGCTCGAGGGTCGTGAGCGAGAAGCCGTCCGCGTCGTAGGCGTGATCCGAGCCTCCGAGGACGACGTCGAGAGCCGTCCCGGAGCCCGTGTGTTTCGAGGCGGTAGGGCCGAGCAGCCGCCGGCCCACGAAGAGCGCGTAGCGGCGATTGGCGGTGTCCACCGCGATGTCGAACGCTGGCGAGAACCAGAGCGGTCCGGCATCGACGGTGAGCTCGTGCGAGACGAAGACGTCGTAGGGAAAGCGCGGATCGTGGACGGCTCGAAGCCCCGTCGCGATCGCGAGCCGCGGGCGAATGCCAGCGGGCGACCCCGTGCCGCCTGCGGGCGCGAGCACACCGTAGACGTCCGCGAGCCACGTGACGCTGAACAGGCCCGCACCGCCAATGGCGCCGGCCGCGAGCGGCGCGACGAAATAGCGAGAGGCGCCGGTCAGCGCGAGCCCCGAGGCGGAGACGAACAGCGCGCCGAGCCCCGCGCCCTCGAAGAGCAAGAGGCGCCCGGCCGTATCGCGCTCTCCCAAGACCCAGTGACCGGAGCCGTGGACGAGCACCCCGGGGATGAGACTCGCGCCCACGGCGAGCGCGCGCCGCGTACCGCTCACCGAAGGCGAAGTCCCGCTCTCGTCCGCTGCGCTCTGGCGCAGCTCGAGCACGAGCGGGCGGGCAAGCTCGAGGGGGTAAGTCCGCGAAAGGTTTTCGTGCTCCGTACCCGTGCTCCCGAGCGGCAGAGCGGCTTGCTCGATCGACGGCTCGGTTGCCACGACTCTCGTGGGCTCGGCGCGAGCGGCAAAGGGCAGCGCGAAGCAGAGAAGCAGCGTCGAGGCCGTGCGCGGCAGCAGCGAAAGATCTCCGGATCTCGAGGGACCGTGCGGACAAGTAAGATCCCCCGCGCCGAGCCGCAAGATGACAAATCGCGGTTGGCCATTCGCATCCTTCGTCCGCTACGGCTACGCTCGTAGCCATGCCGACTCGAGCGCAGCAATTCAAGGCAATGGCCCAGCTCTCGAAGAAGAAACGCCCGGCAAAACCCCCCCGTCTCCGCCGGGACAGGCCCGTCGATACGGCAGCCCGGGGCAAGAGCGCGACGGATCGCAAGGCGGGATTGGGTGATTCGGCTCGCCGCAACGTGAGCGAGAGCGCGGCGCGAAAATCCGAGGTGAAGCTCGAGAGCTCGGCGACGAAGCCCTCGCGCAAGTCCACCCGCGCGAGTCAGAACCGGGGGAGGGTCGCGAGCAATCTCGAGAACCGAGAGCTGAACAAGCGGCGCTCGCCCGAGTTCCGCGCGGAGAAGGCGAGGGCTCAGGCAAAGACCGTGCGCGGCCGCAGACGGAGCTCGGCCTAGAGCGACCAACTCCGGCCCCCTCGAGGGCGTCCTGTCGGCCGGTTCTGGGGCGGCGCTCCACTCCTGCCGGTGAGCTGGCCGAAGCCGACCGGGTGATTGAATTTGATTTTCAACATCAGGTGAGCGTGCTAGTCAGGCGGCGGCGTGCCGGTCCGCCCGGGCGCCGCCCCCGCTTCGATGCGTCGTCTCGCCGTTCTGACCGCCCTTCCTCTCCTTGCCGCAACCGTCCTCGTCCCGAGGGCAGCCCAGGCCGAGAAGCCAGAGCCCGATGTCGGGATCGAGATCGCGATCGACGTGGGTGAGCCCGAGGGTGAGCCGGCCGCGACGTCGGCGCCCGCGGACGCGCCGCCGAGCGAGGAGGGGGCAGAGGGCGCGGCCTCGGATGCCAAGCCGCCGATCGAGCTGACGATCGTGGGCACGCGCCTTTCGCAAACGCCCGGCTCGGCTCACGTGATTCGTTCCCGCGCGCTCGAGCGCTTCGAGTACGACGACCCGCAGGCGGTGTTGCAGAGCGTCCCCGGCGTGTTCGTGCGCGGCGAAGACGGCGTTGGCCTCCGGCCGAACGTGAGCGTGCGCGGCGTGAACCCCGATAGGAGCAAGAAGGTGGCGCTGATGGAGGACGGGATTCCGTTCGCGCCGGCCCCGTACTCCGCGCCCGCCGCCTACTACTTTCCGTTGATCACGCGCATGACCCAGGTCCGCGTGATCAAAGGACCCTCCGCGATCAGCTACGGGCCGCAGACGATCGGCGGGTCCGTGGACCTCTTGACGCGCGCCGTGCCCGCGGTGCCCACGGGGGCGATCGACGCGGCCGTCGGCGAGTACGGGTACACGAAGCTTCACGGCCACTTCGGCTCGAGCGACGAGCGGAGCGGCTTCCTGATCGAGGGCGTGCACCTCGGCAGCACGGGCTTCAAGGAGCTGCCGAGCGGCGCCGATACCGGCTACGCGCGCAACGAGTGGATGTTCAAGGGGTACACGCGGTTCGGTGAGCACGCCTTCGGACGGCACGAGCTGCGCCTCAAGCTCACGTACTCGGACGAAATCTCCAACGAGACCTACCTCGGCCTCAGCGACGCCGACTTCCGGCGCAATCCCCTGCAGCGCTACGCGGCGAGCCAGCTCGACCGGATGCAGTGGCACAGGACCTCGATCGTGCTCGCGCACGTGCTCGAGGCGGCGCCCGGGCTCACGATCACGACGACCGGATACCGCCACGACATGGCGCGCGTGTGGCGCAAGGTGAACGGCTTTCGGGGCGCGGACGTCTTCGACGTGCTCACGGAGACGTCGACGCCGCAGAACGCGCTCTATCACGCGATTCTGAAGGGTGAGGCCGACACGAGCACGCCCGGGGAGGTGCTCCGTATCGGGCCGAACCAGCGCGACTTCGTCTCGCAAGGCGTGGAGACGCGGGTGCGTTGGGACACGACGACCGGGCCGCTCGCTCATCGCATCGAGTACGGTCTGCGTTTGCACCAGGATCGCGTCGAACGGCGTCACAGCGAGGACGGGTTCCTCGTCCGCGGCGGCGAGCTCGTCCCGGAGGGGAGCGCGACCAAGGTCACCGCCTTCAACGAAGCGTCCACGGAGGCGCTCGCGCTGCACGCGATTGACGCGGTGACCTACGATCGCTTGACGCTCACGCCCGGGATTCGGCTCGAGGTGTTCCGCAGCACGACGCGCGATCGCATCCACGAGCAGCGCGAGAGTCGCCTCTCCGGCGTCGTGCTCCCGGGGCTCGGCGCCTACTACGCCCTCACCCGAGACCTCGGCGTGCTCGCTGGCGCCTACCGCGGCTTCAGCCCGCCAGCGCCGGGCTCGTCGGAGGACGTCGAGCCGGAGCTCGGAACGAACTACGAAGCCGGCGCTCGTTTCTCGACCGGTGCGCTGCGCGCCGAGGTCATCGGATTTTACAACGACTACACGAACCTCACCGACGTCTGCACCCTGTCGAGCGGGTGTGTCGAAGAGAATCTGGATAGCCAGTTCGACGCCGGGGAGGCGCGTATCTACGGCCTCGAGGCGTTCGTCGACCACGAGCTCGCGCTGGATTCGGTGACCGTACCTCTCAGCGCGTCCTACACGCTCACGTTCGCGGAGTTCCAGAGCACCTTCCGCTCCGACGACCCGATCTTCCAGCCGAGTCGCGCGGAGCGCTCCAGTGGGCTCGTGCAGCCCGGTGACGAGCTGCCCTACGTTCCTCGCCACCAGCTCAACGCCTCGCTCGGTGTCGAGCACGCGGGCTCGGGCGCGGTGCTCGGGATCACCTACGTGTCCTCGATGCGTGAGCAGCCCGGCAAAGCTCCGCTCTCGGAGACGCTGCACACGGACGAGCAGCTCGTGCTCGATGCCGGCGGCAAGATCGGAATCACGTCGTGGCTCACCGCGTACGTGAACGTTCGGAACCTCCTCGACGGTCAGTTCATCGTCTCGCGTCGTCCCTACGGAGCCCGCCCCAATGCTCCCCGCTGGTTCCAGCTCGGGCTCAAAGCCGAGCTCTAATCCCAGACTTCGGGCTTGCTCGTCGGGGAAGGCCGAAATCTAGGCCGCAATTTCCCACGAGCGCAGCCGCCGAGCGGAATACGCGAAGTCGAAGCTGAACGGTCAGAGGCGCACGCGTGACCGCTTCGCACGGGGTGCGGGGCAGGAGCGCGCAGGCGGGGGACGCCATTCCGAGCGGACCCGAGGAGGTTGCGCGCAGAGCTCGCGGCGCGACTCGGTCTGCGACGCCTCGCGTGGTGGCACGCGGATCGAAGCCGTGGCACGTTGAAACCCGATCGAGGTAATGAGACATGGGGGATACGAGGCGCGACCCGGAGTCGGCGCTATTGAGGCTCGTCGGGGCGGACGCAGGGCGGTTCGCGGCTTCGGAAGAGAGTCCGAGCGGTTTTCAACGCGCCGCGGCGCGCGCCCGCCAAACGCAGCTCTCGTCTGCCTTCGAGCTCGCACGCCTCGGTCCCTGGGAGTACGACGTCGAGAGCGATCTCTTCACGTTCAACGATTACTTTTACGCCATCTTCCGCACGACCGCCGAGCGAGAGGGCGGCTACACGATGTCCTCCGCTCGGTACGCGGAGCGCTTCGTTCACCCAGACGACCGGCACCTCGTCGGCGTCGAGATTCGCCGAGCCCTCGAGGCGACGACACCAAACCATACCGCGCGGCTCGAGCATCGAATCGTCCGTGCGGACGGCGACGTCGGGCACATCTCCGTCGCCATCGTCATCGTCAAGGACGAGCGCGGGCGCACGGTCAAGACGTACGGCGTGAACCAGGACATCACCGAGCGGGTCCGCGGCAAACGCGCGCTCGAAGAGGCGCACGCTCAGCTGCGCGTGCTGCACGAGAACGTCGAGGACGCCCTGTTCTCCATCGACGTCCCGCACCGGCGGGTGCTCTACGCGTCCCCCGGCCACGAACGCGTCTTCGGATATCCCGCGCAAGCCTTCTTCCAGAACCCCATGCTCTGGTACGACCTCGTCGTGCCGGACGACAAGCGCCTGATCGAGACGGGCAGCCTCGTCCTCCGGCGTGGTGAGCGGCTGCGGCTTCCGTTCAGGATCGTTCGTGCCGACGGACAGGTCCGCTGGGTGGAAGCGCGAGTGAAGGCGACCCTCGATCGCGACGGTGGCGTCGATCGCATCGACGGGATCGCCTCCGACATCACCGAGCGAGTGAACGCCGCCGAGAAGCGGAGCCAGCTGGAGGCACAGCTCCGTCAAGTCCAGCGAGTGGAAAGCCTCGGGACCCTGGCCGGGGGGATTGCCCACGACTTCAACAACATCCTGAACATCATCGTGGGCTATACGGCGATCCTCTCCGCCTCCCGAGAGAATCCGACCGTCGTCTCGCGCGCGCTGGACGCGATCTCGCGAGCGACCGCGCGCGGGACGGCGCTCGTGAATCAGCTGCTCACGTTCGCGCGAGCCACGGACGTCAGCTACGAGTCCGTCGACATCCACGAGATCGTCCTCGAGCTCGCGAAGCTCTTCGAGCAGACCTTCCCGAAGACGATCACGACCGATATCCACGTGAGCGAGGATTTGCCGCTCGTCTACGGGAGCGCGCCGCAAATCCACCAGCTTTTGCTCAACTTGGCGATCAACAGCCGTGACGCGATGCCGGAGGGGGGCGTCCTGTCGATTTGCGCCGATCGCGTTCCCGGTGAGCGCGTGAAGGAGCGATTCCCGACGGCAACGGCCCCGGAGTACGTGCGAATCCGGGTCCGGGACACGGGTGTCGGCATGACCGAGGCGACGCGTCAGCGGATCTTCGAGCCGTTCTTCACGACGAAGGGCCCGGGCAAGGGCACGGGGCTCGGGCTGGCGGTCGCGTTCGGGATCGTGGAGGCCCATCGGGGGCACATCACGGTCGAGAGCGTGCCCGGGTGTGGCGCGCTCTTCACCGTCTACCTGAGGCTCTCGGAGCGGCGGGCGCCGAGCGAGCCGCGGCCGCCCCCCGAGAGCGGGATCGGTATCGAGGGCACGGAGACGATCCTCGTCGTCGAGGACGAGGACCTCTTGAGGAGCATGCTGAAGTCCGTCCTCGAGTCGCACGGCTACACGGTGTTGACCGCCGAGAACGGCTCGACGGGGGTGCACGCTTTCGAGACCCACCCTGAAATCGCGGCCGTCGTGTCGGACTTGGGGCTCCCAGAGATGACGGGCGCGGAGGTCGTGCGCCGAATCCGCGCGCGGGACGAGCACGTCAAATGCATCATCACGAGCGGCTTCATGACGGCCGAAATGGCCGCGGAGCTGCAGCGCGCCGGCGTGAACCGGACGGTGCAAAAGCCGTTCGAGCCCACCGACCTGATCCGCGTCCTTCGCAGCCTCCTCGATCCTCCCGGCGCAGTGAGCCTTTGAGTCGGCGACGGAGTGATACGCGAGCCGGACGGCGCGCTTCCCGCCGAGCGCGTCAGATCGTGCGCCGTCGCGGGGGCGGCGACTCGGGGGCGGGGAGGATCCAGCTCGCGGGCGCGAGCGAGTCGCTGATGCGCGCGAGGTCTGCCTCGGGGTCGATGAGCGGCGTGGAGCGGCGTCCGTTCAGGGAGACGAGAGCATCGACGCGGACCTCCACCGGGCCCCGGCCGCGCGCCTCGAAGTCGTCGCGGATGTGGTGCGCGAGCTGCAGGATGAGGTCGGGCTGACCGCTCATCTCGCGTTCCTGGAGCGGCGTCAGGTACTGGCTCGGGCTCACGAAATACGTGCGCCCGGTGGCGCGCTCCCGAACGCGGAAGGTGATGGCCCCGTTCTTCTCGCGGACCATCACGCGCCAGGAGAAGCGCATGCCCTGCTCGTGCCAGCGGACGTTCCCTCCGTAGAGGAGAAAGCGCATCGGGAACAGCACCTGCACGAGCGCGTAGGCCGCGAACGTGCCGACGACGAGCCTGCGCGTGCGCGCGCCCGGCGGTGTGTGCGGAGCGAGAGCCGCGGATGGGGCGGGAGCGATCGGTTCGGCCTTCGCAAACCGGCAACGGACCGCGGCCACCAGGCGTCGCGGCCAGGAGGGGCCGAAGAACGCGAGGGCCGACAGCACCATGATCACCGGGAACATCCCGATCGGGAACAAGGACGACGTCACGCTGTGAAAGAAGATCACGGTGAGGAACGCGAAGGGGCGCGTCCTCGGGTAGAGCAAGAACCACGCGATCGTCGTGTCGTAGAGAAACCCCGCCCAGCTCATGAACGGCGCCGCGAATTCGTGGCGGAACAAGGGTCCGATCAGCGGTGTCTCGGTGCGCGCGCTCAGCCAGATGTCGAGCGGCTGGGCGTGGAGGAGCCAGTCGTCGTGGAGCTTCGCGATCCCCGCGAACGTGTACACGACGCCTACCTGGAAGCGGAACAGGACGTGCCAGCCGCGGGCCACGGTCGCCGGCTTGCGCCGTCGCGAGAGCCAGCTCTGGAGCGAGAAGGCGCGCTCGGACGGGGCCACCGTGAGCAGCATGCCGAGCAGGCTCGCGAGGTAGTAGTGGTTCAGGTAGATCGTCACGTCGATGAGCTGCACGTACGTGAAGCCCAGCGTGAACAGGAACGCGGCGACGCGCGTGGCGACGCCCACGGCCACCAAGACGCCGAGCGCCGCGAGCACCCAGAAGAGCGCGTGCATCGCGTCGGGCGCGAGCGGCTCGATCCACTCGAATCCCCAGTACTTGAAGTGGAACGGGGGACTCAACAGGAGGTCGTCGATCCAGCCGAAATAGACGAACCGGAGCGCGCTCACCGTCATGATGAGCCCGAAGAACACGCGGAAAGCGCCGAGCCAGGCGGCGTCCACCGGTTCGAACAGGGAATCGACGAGCGCGCGGATCCGCGCGTTGCGAGCAGGGCGGCTGTCGCGGTCAGTCATTGTCGCTGGCGGTCGCGATTGGCAGCTCGAGATCGAGCATGGTGATGAAGTCGGCCTTCAAGAGATCCGTGATCGCCTTCACCTTCGCGTGCGCGGCGGCGACGCGATCCGGCTCGCTCGCGAGCGCGGCTTCGAGTGACGCGATCTCGGCGATGCTCGCCTCGGCTTCGTCGAGCGCCTCGAGCATCGCGTCCCGGAGCTCCTCGGCGCCCACCGCGGCGAGCCAGTCGTCGAAGCCGACGCCCTGACCACCGCTCCCGCAGCCCTGGAAGAGCCGGCGGAATCCCGCCAAGTTGCGGACGATATAGGTGACGGACGTGCGCGCGTAACGCGCCTCGACGAGCTCGGCGCAGTTGCCCGAGAAGCATTCGCCGAGCCCCGCGGGGCGCGCGAGCTTCCAGTCCTTGACCTCCTTGTCGAGGTAGAAGAGCGCGTTGCTCACGGCATTGAGCGCCACGTGCTCGGAGGCGAAGGTGCCGCTGCCCGAGCCCGCGGCGAGCATTTCCCCCCGAAAGTTCCCACCCTTGGGATCCCAGGCCCTCGAGAGCTCGCGGACGCGCGCGAGCACGCCCTCGGCGACGCGCAGGGCGTACGCGGCGCGCCGCTTCCGGAGCTCGTCCTCGGACAGCGCGGCGAACGCGCCGCTCTGGACGATGGGCGAGAGCGCCGTGCACGTGCTCTCGCGGCCTTCGTAGAAGAGCAAGTAGTCGAGCGCGGAGAGGGTGCGGCCGTTCACGAACGAGGCTGTGGCGAAGTCGGTCGCGGCATACGCCTCGTTGACGATTTGCTCGTCCACGCGGCACGTGCTCACGAGCGGCCAGCCGTAGATCTCGTCGCGCAGGTTCTGGCCGCCCGGCTCCGCGCTTCGTGCAGCGGGCCCGAAGCGGAAGAGCTCCGCCTCTTGCCAGCTTTCCATCGCGGAGACGAACGACCGCCGCGCTCGGTCGAGGGCGGCGTCGGTCGGGCTCTCGTCGAGCGCGGCGAGATCGTCACGGAGCGTGACGGCCCGTTCTTCGAACTTCGAGTAGCGCTCCATTGCGCAATCGACCGCCGCCTCGAGCAGGGCGCCCTTGGTGAATTGCATGGTGGCGGGGGCCCCGCCCTGCCCACCGCACGTCGCGC
>CAYYWA010000113.1:0-15799 GCA_964475255.1 uncultured Sorangium sp. | reverse complement strand
TCCGTCTTGCCGCGGGCTCGTCCCGACCGCCACCCGCAGGGCGCGGCGCGGACGTGCCTCGACCCGACGCTCGGAAACCGTCGGTTCGGACCAGGCCTCTTCTTCCAGAGGTGCCGGTTCCATGGGTCCGACCGGAGCGTCCATGTGGCGCGAGCGCACGACCGAAATCGACTCGACGATCGTCTTGTCGTTGAAGTCGTCGAAGGACGCGAGCGCCGCGGCCTCGTCGCGAACCGCCATGATCGCGGGGGGCACGTCGAGCGAGCTCTTGAGATCCGCCGCGAGGCGCGCGAGCGCCAGCGCGCGCGCGTCGTCTCCGGCGGCCTCGGCCGCATCGGCGGCTCTGCGGATCCAACGAACCGCATCGTCGAGCTCACCCTTGCCCCATTGGGCGCTTCCCGTCTCCAGGGCAACCACCACGGCCTTCGGATCGCCCGGCAGCGGGCTCGGATAATCGACGCTCATCACCGTCATTGGAGGCGACCGATCTTACGCCGCCGCGGCGGCTCCGGCAGCCGCTGGATGGCAGGAGATGATCGAGATCTGGAGTCGATCAGCCACTCTCTGCTCCGTTGGAAGGACAAGTAGGCGCATGTGGGAGTCCATGTAGCCACTCTGCCGAGCCTCGATTTCGGGCTGACGCCGGAGGGAGATGGGCCGAGGCCCGAAGCGGATTTCCTGACGGATTCGCGTTCGACGCGTGCAGCCATGGCAGCGCTCTCGCGAGCACGACGGGCGCGAAGACGGCGGAAAGACGCAAGGGCTCGGCCCTCCCCGCCTCGGAAGCCCGAAACCCAGGCTGAGGTCCGGTGTAAGTTGCGCGCATGAGCGCCCTACAGGCGAGTCCGCCCGAGCCGGAAGAGCCCGCACGCCCCGTTCCGCTGACGGCTTTCGAGCGCCGTTTTCGGCATCCCCCGGGGCTCGTGATCCTGTTCTTCGCGGAGATGTGGGAGCGATTCAGCTACTACGGAATGCGGGGGCTCCTGAAGCTCTACATGGCGAATTACCTGTTCGTCACCGCACGTGAAGCGCTCCAGGGCTGCAAACAGAAGTCCCCACCCTGCGAGCTTTCACCCGGAAATCCGGACTCCGTGCTGTTTTGGAGCTCGATCCGGTCTCTCCTGCCGAACGATCCGGCGGAGCAGGCGTCCCTGCTCTACGGCGCGTACACGGGCCTCGTCTACGCGACGCCGCTTCTCGGCGGCATCCTCGCGGATCGCTGGCTCGGGCAGCGCCGTACGGTGGTCGTTGGCGGCGTGCTGATGGCCGCCGGCCATTTCTTGATGGCGAGTGAGGCGTCGTTCTTCCTCGCCCTCGGCCTGCTGATCCTCGGAAACGGCGCCTTCAAGCCCAACGTCTCGACCCAGGTCGGCAGCCTGTACGCTCCGGGGGATCCGCGCCGGGACGGCGCGTTCACCATCTTCTATATGGGAATCAACCTGGGAGCGTTTCTCAGCAACCTCGTGTGCGGCACGCTCGCGGCGCTCTACGGGTGGCACTACGGCTTCGGGGCAGCGGGCGTGGGCATGGTGCTCGGACTCATCGTGTACCTGCTCGGTGGGCGCTATCTAGCGCCCGATGCTCGTGAGCGCGCGCGCAAACCGGAGCCCGGCACCGTCACCTCCGGTCCGCTCACGGCGGACGAGCGCCGCCGGGTCTTCGCGCTGATCGCGCTCTGCGCTTTGAACGTCGTCTTCTGGGCCGTCTACGAGCAACAAGGCAACACGATGCAGACGTGGGCGGACGAACGCACGATTTGGCCCGAGATCGCCGGCTTCCAAATCCCGTCCACCTGGTACCAGTCGCTGAATCCCTTTTTCATCATCCTGCTCGCCCCCCTGCTCGACCTCTACTGGCGCGCCCAATCGCGGCGCGGCCGAGAGCCCACGAGCGTAACCAAAATGGGTATCGGGTGCATCGTCCTCGGCAGCTCCTTCATCGTGATGATGGCGGGCGCGGGGATCCTCGGCGACGCCAAAGGCAGCCTGTTCTGGCCCGTTCTCTGCACCTTCTTGCTCACGGTGGGCGAGCTGTATCTCTCCCCGATCGGGCTTTCGCTCGTCACCAAGGTGTCGCCGGCGCGCATCGTCTCGATGATGATGGGCTTCTGGTTCCTCTCGAGCTTTCTCGGGAACTTCCTGAGCGGCGCAATCGGCGTCTTTTACACGCGATGGTCGCACCAGGCGTTCTTCCTGCTGCTCACCCTGCTCGGCGTGGGTTCCGGGCTCATCATGCTGGCTTTCAACCGCCCGCTCCGGAGCGCGCTCGCCAGCACTACCGGCCGCTCGGTCCACTGACCCGCGATCGATTTGTCTCCCTGGGCCCCATCACCCCCGAGCGGGACGCCGCCCGTCCCCTCCCGGAACGCAAAGCGCGCTAACCGCGCGTCTTTACTGGCTGCATTGCAGTTCCGAAATGCGCCGGCAACCCCATTCGGTCGGCCGGTACGGCCGGTGCCCTGCTCGCGGCCCCAGACCGAACGGCACGCCAATCACAACTTTTTGGAATCGTTGTACTTCTTCCGATCGCTTCGGTCTTCGTCGTCGCATGTCGGCAGAGCAACGAGAGCGTGGCGACCTCTTTTCGCGACCGAAATGTGGGAGTTTCTATTTTGAAAGGGTCCAACCGGGATTTGGCTCATAAACTATTGAAATCACGATGTGATGGACTTGGCCCGAGTCATGCATATTCTCCTCCACGCAGGCGGCGCCCTTGGTGCCCCCCCCTCCGCCTTGGTCGCCGCCTCCCTACTTCCCAGCGGCTTGGAGCGCCCCCCCTCGCTCCAGGCCGTTGCTTTTTTGTCCCGCGGCTCAACGCGCCGGGACCTCGCCCCGGCGTAGCCAGGCCAGCGTTTCGAAGTGATGGGTTCCGGGGAACATGTCGTACCCCCGGATTCCCTCGAGCACGAACCCCCGATCGACGAGGCGTCGCAAGTCCCGCGCTAGAGTGACCGGGTCACACGGACGTAGGCGATCGCCCGCGGCTCGAGCTCGGCGACGCAACCGACGAGCTCCGCGGCCCCCGCGCGCGGCGGATCCAGGACGATGAGCTCGAATCGCCGCGCTTCGCGGACGAATCGCTCGACGGCCTCGAGCGCGTCGACGGCGAGGATCTCCGCACCGGTCAGCCCCTCTTCGCGAACCACCTGCCGAGCGGCGTCGGCGGCGACGGCGACACTCTCGACGAGCGTTCCGGAAAGGCCCGCCCGAAGCAGCGCGAGACCCAAGTTTCCGGCGCCGGCATAGAGGTCGAGGAAGCTCGCGACGGCCCGGTCACGCGCGCCCTGGACGAGCGCGGCGACGATCCGCGTGTTCACGGCCCAGTTGACTTGAACGAACGCTCCGGGCGGGACGAGGAGCGCACCGCCGTCCGGGTGGCGGAAGCGCTGAGCGAGCGCGTCCGGCGCTCCGACGACCGAGACCGCGAACCGCGTCCGCACGCGCGCGAGCACTCGCTCCGAAGCGGACGCGTCCGCGCGCGCTCCGCGACGGCGGGCGAGGCGCACGAGCTCCCGCGGCGGCTCCGGCGCAATCCGAAGCTCCGCTTCCTCGAACCACGCGGCAAGCTCCGGCTCCGCCCTCGCGACGTCGCGAAACGTGTCCAGCAACGTCGCGAGCGCCGGGTCCGCGACGGCGCAGTGCCGAACGTCGATGATGCGATGGCTGCCGCGCGCGTGAAAGCCGATGCTTCCGTCCTGGCCGAGGTGCACGCGCAGGCGGTTTCGATAGCCGAGCGGCCGTGGAGCGGGCTCGATGCCGAGCTCCGCGGGCGCCGACAGGCGACCGGTGCGCTCCAGCGCTTCTTTCAAGATCTGCTGCTTGATTCGAAGCTGCGTCGGATAGTCCGCATGGAGGAGATCGCAGCCGCCGCACACCGAAGCGAGCGGGCAAGGCGGCTCCACGCGGCCCGGTGCCGGCTCGAGGATTTCGAGACGGAGCGCGCGACGATAGCCGCGCCCCGCGCTCGAACGCACGACGCGAGCTCGTTCCCCTGGGAGAGTCCCAGGCGCAAAGCCGATTTCCCCGCTCTCGAGCCGCGCGAGCCCTTCTCCGCCCGGCACCACCTTTTCGATGCTCCAAACCTCCGAAGGCTCCGAGTGTCGGACGTCGTCACCGGGTCGCCTACCGTGACGGGGATGCTCCTTGCCACGCGCATAGGACTTGCGTGTCACGCTGGGCTCCTTGCCAGAAGGCAGCTTTGCCACGGGATCGAGCGGGGGCTCGTCTCGTCGCCCACACGACGGAAGCGCCGTCCATCGAGCGGATCCCACGAACTTCGAGATCGTTGCACGAACCCACATGTCGTCCGTACGGGCACTCCGTTCGGCGATCGACGACGGAATGGAAGGTGCATCGAGAGGGTTGGCGCATCAGGAGCTCGCAAGCGCCAGCGCCGCACCATGACTCCGGGGTCCCGCCGCAGCAACGCGCTCTCGATCGAGGGCACTGTCGTGTCGAAACGCGAAGGCGCTCCGGAGCCCGTGCCGCCCTCGACCTCCCGGAGGAAGATGCCATCCGATCCGGAACTTTTGCCGCTTTCTCGCGAGGCTCGCATCGAACAAAAGCTCATTTTGGCCGAGCGTCTGCTCGCGCGCCTGCCGCGGAGCGACTCGCACGCTCGGCTGTTCCACGCAGCAGTCCTCCGCCGCGACGAGGCGCTGCTCGACGCGCTCCTCGTCGCGCTCGGCGCGAACACCGCCCCGTGACTCCGCTCACGGGAGCTCGAGCGCGACGTTGGTGAAACCCACCGCGCGCTCGACCACGGTGCCCGCGAGCTCGTAGGTGACGACCACGCGTCCCGCCTGGGGCTCCACGCGAACCACCGTCGCGCGCACGAAGCCGTCGAGGAGTGGGACGTGCACTCGGTCGCCAGGGCGAACGCGCGGCTCGAGCGGCAGCACGCGACAGCTCCGCTCCGGCGCCACGCGGATCCTCCCCGCGAAGCCGAGCCCGACCCTGAGCTCGCTCGCCGAGCTCAGCCAGACGAGGTGCTCGACGTTCCCGTCCACGCGACACGCGAGGCTCCTCCCCGGCTCGGGCGCGTCGCCGAGCACGTGGAACGTCCCCGAGGAGAGCACTCCCTCCCCCTTCGCTCCATCGGCCTCCCCGTCGAGGTAACGGACGCGCGGCGTGGCCGGATCCCCGCCCACCGCGATCGCGCGCACGAGCCCCGACCCCGAAGCGCGGCTGGTGAGCACGATTTGACCGGGCTCCGCCCGCTCGTCGCGCCGAATCGGCACGATGAGCACGTTGGGAATCCTGGCCCGCTGCCGGGTCAGGGATCGCACTCTCGACTCCCGCTCGCCGAGCTCCTCGAGCACGGCTCCCGAATAGGCGAAGCTCTGGCGCTCGGCGCCTCGCTCGAACGCCTCCTCGAGCGAAGCGCGCGACGGGGCGAGCACGTAGGCACCGACCGACGCGGAGAGCGGCACCGGAGGGAGCCCGAACGGGTTGTCGCCCGGCGGCCTGTCCTTGCGCACGGGTCGAGGCGCGCTCGTGTCCGGGCTGGTCAGACGCCCCCGCGGACGTTCGAAGGCGCGATCGGCTTCACTTGGCCCGCGACTGCACGCGGTTCCGGCGGCGAGCCCGAGGCCGAGCCAGGCCGGCACACGGCCGAACCGGGACATCCTCGAGGTCGGGCGGCGTGCGCGAAGACCCTTCACGAGGGTCTAGGATTGCACGCGCGGGGCACTCCGCCGAGCAGAGTCGGTCCGATGCACGCCGGCAGCGCCGCCTCGAGCCGAGAAAGGCGCTCTGCGGCTTCTCCCGGGCTCGCACCACGGGCCCCGGCAGCAAAGTCCGCGCGCTCGAGCGCTTCCGCGAGATCGCAGTCGGGCAACCCGGCATCTCGGAAGACGTGCAACGCGCGGAGCGTGCGGAGCGCGTCGAACCACGTGTGGAGCCGGCGCTCGAGGTTCACGCCGCCGGACTCGCGGAGCGCGCTCCTGCACGCCTCTTCGATCCCCAATGCGGCCAAGGCACGCCGAACCGCGGCTCCGGCGACCGCGTCGAGGTCGACGAGGCCCGCTTCGAGCACCGCGACGCGCTGTTCCCTGGCCGCGGCGGAGAGGCCCCCCACGACGGCCCGGAGCGCGACGAACGCCGCGGGAGCGGCGACGGAAACGCGCCCGCTCGCCGCAATCCGAGCGACAGCGGGTCCCGTTCCGAACGGCACCCGGGCGGAGAAGCGCGCACGGATGCGGACGGGCTCGCCCCCGAGGCGGCGCACCGGGGCGACCTTCGCGAGCTTTGCGAGGAGATAGAAGTCCTCGCCCGCGCTGCGCTTCGGCACGCCGCGAACGAGCGCGTAGGCGCTTGCCTCGACGGCGAGCGTGCTGCCGATGCTGTGGTACGCGTACGGCGAGCCCGCGCTCGCGAGCCCGAGCACGTGATACCGGAGGCTCGCCTCGTAGAGCTCCGTCGCGCGCGCTGCCGCGTCGTCCCCGCATCCCTCGTGACGGAACGGAAAGAGCAACGCCGAGACGCCGTCCCCCGCGGCCGCGCCGGCGCCGAAGTATCCCGAGGGCAACACGGCGTCGGCATCACTGAAGAACAAGAGCGGGACTTCGAGCAGGCCCCGCGCGTGGAGAGCGAGCGCGAAATCCGCGCCAATCTTGCGCGCCAGACCGACGCCCTGCCTCTCCGGCAGCTCGCGTCCCGCGCTCGTCCGATCCACCACGACCAGGTCGAAGTCGGGGTCGGCAACGACGAACGCTCCCGGCGCGAGCGCCTCACGGGGCCCGAGCTCGGCGAAGGCGGCGAGCAGACGCGCGTTCTCGGCGCGCACCTCCGACGGGCTCGACGCGCGCGCGTTCACGACGACGATCACGAGCACGCGCCCGGTGGCGGCGCGCGCCGCGGCGCGCACTCCATCGAGCAGCGCCGGGCTCTCGGCCAGCGCGGGGACGACGAGGGTAGCGAAGTAACGCGTCGCCACGCGCGCGGCGAGGCCCGCCTCGGGCTCCGCGTAGCGCGCGAGGTACTGCATCAATGAACGGCCGGCTTGAGCGGCAGCGATTGCACGAGCTCGGCCTCGAAATCGAGCAACACCCGCGCGCGCTCGAGCACCGCGGACTCCGGAAAGAGCGTGCGCGAGAGCCGGAAGAAGAGCCCGTGGTGGCGCGACTCGGCACGCGCGAGCTCGAGGTAAATCGGCGCGAGCTCCGGGTCGCGCCGCTCGAGCGCTTCGGCCAAGAGGAAGAGCCGTTCGCAGCCGCGCGCTTCGACGACGCCGGCCACGAGCAAGCGATCGAGCAAGAGGTCGGCACCCGAGGAGCGGCACTGCCCGAGCAGCGCGTTCACGTAGGGATCCTTGTAGTCCGGGCCGAGCGTGAGCCCGCGCTCGGCGATCAGCCGATAAACGATGTGGAAGTGCTCGAGCTCCTCGCGCGCGAACTCGATCATCGGCTCGATCAGGGGCCGCCGATCGGGGTAGCGCACCACGAGCGACATGCCCGTCGCCGACGCCTTGCGCTCGCAGGCAGCGTGGTCGAGCAAGAACGCATCGAAGTCGGAGAAGACGGCCTCGAGCCAGGCCGTGCTCGTGGAGACGCGGAGGTCGAGCATCGGGCGGGACTGTACGAGCCGAACGAGCGCGCGGCAAAGGCCCGGCGTCCCGAGCCTCGGCCGCGGGGAGGCGCGACGCGGCCCTCGACGTTCGAAAGAGAACGCAAGACCCGGCTATTCGCCGATCAGCGTCACGACGAGCCGCCGCACGTGGGGCCGGCGGCGGTGCTCCCAGAGATACAGGGCTTGCCAGGTCCCGAGCGCCAAGCGGCCTCCGCGGATGGGCAAGCTCTCGCTCGTGCGCGTGAGCGCGGACCGCGCGTGCGCGGGCATGTCGTCCGGGCCCTCGTCGTCGTGCTCCCAGCGCCGGCTCTCGGGCGCAAGGTCCGCCATCCATCGCTCGAGGTCCCGAAGCACGCGCGGGTCCGCGTTTTCCTGCACGACGAGGCTCGCCGACGTGTGCTGGACGAACACGCTGCAGAGCCCCATCTGGATGCCGCTCGCGGCGACCAGCGTGGCGAGCTCGTCCGTGATGTCGACGAAGCCAGAGCCCCGCGTCCGGAGCTCGAGCACTTCTTGGCGAATGGAGGTCATGATCCGATGCACACGCCGAAGCCCGGCGGGAGTTGGGCCGAAGCTTGGCAACGTTGCCCCGGACAGGCGCTCCCGTCATCGACGGTCGAACAAATCTTCAGGCACGTGTTGCTGGCTTGCGAGCAGACGTAGCCCCAGGCGCAGGGGCACGGATCGCCCGCCTCGCCGTCTTCCGGGCTCGGCTTGCGGCACGCCGTCGTCCCGTCGGCACGCACGACGACACACATGGTGTCGCCCGGACAATCACACTGCCGCGACGCCGGACACGGGTAGGGCTCACCGAGGTCGCAGTCGTCCGCGGGCATGCAAACCGGGACGACCAAGGACTCTCCCCCTTCGGCGCCGCCACTGCCGTTCTCGCGCTGCGGCCGCTCGGTGCAGTACGTCCCGGCGAGCGCGTCGCACGAGGCTTCGCCGCGACAGCAAAACGGCCTGCATCGACCGACGACGCCCTCCCCGATGCACGCGAGGCCCGGCCCGCAGTCGTCCGTCGAGAAGCACGGCGCGTCGAGCTCGCCGCCCCCCGGCAAGGCGCACGCGGAACGGGGCCCGTCCGCGCTCGGCAAGACGCGGCACGCCGTGTCCAACAGAGCTCCGCTCCCCGCTTCGGGGCCCCCGGTGTCCCCGCCGGCCGACGCCTCGGCGCGGCAATAGCCGTCATCGGGAATACAGCGGCCAGCACTGGTGCCGCAGAGCGGATCCTCCCACGTCGCGCCGCCATCCATGTTCGGGTTCGGCACCGGCGGTGTGACGGGCGTGGCCTCCGCCTCGCCGGCGCTGCCGCCGGAGCCCGTCGAGGGCGGACGGACGCTCGGGGCTTCGGACTTTTCGGGAGAGCAAGCCTGGCCTCCACTCACTACGAGCCACGCGCCGAAGACGGCGCCGAGCAAGCGGGAGAGCCGGGACATGACCGCCGTCTTCTACTTGAGCGCGAAGTTCTTGATCACGAAGTTGTTCGCGGCATCGTACGCGCGCACGCTGATCAGGGCCGGGCCGGCGGGCAACACCGACGAGAGCTCCACGTCGAGCTCCTCCCGCTGCTCGTCGAAGATGCCGTCGGCCGGCGCGATGGGACGCCACTCGTCGCTGCCCGCGACGGACACCTCGACCCGCTGAATGGGCCCCACGCCGTCGAGCACGACGGCCTGAAGGCGCTTTCCGACGAGCTTCAGCCCGTCGACGACCGGGGGAGTGTTGTCGATGACGAGCACGCCGCTCTCGAGCTCGCTCTTCGTCACGAGCTCCGGCGGGTTCGAGAGCTCGTCCGTCGCGATGACGAGCACGCGATACCGCCCCTCCGGCAGATCGCTCGTGTCCCAGGTGTAGTTTTCCTTCGTGAGCTTCTCGTTCGGCTTGAGGATGTCGTACCAGGTGTTCGAGCCGAGCATCCGATAGCGCAGCCGATAGCGGAGCTCGTCCTTGTCCGGATTGTCGACCTTCCAGCGCAGCTCGAGGTTCGAGTCGGCGCGCTTGCCGATCGGCCCGCCCGAGCTCGTCACGGCGTCGTCGCTCTGCCTGTCGTCGTTCCGCTTCGCGGACACTTCCGTGACCACGGCGCGCAGGTTGTCCGTCACGAACGCGACGTTGAGGTCCGTGAGCACGGCGCGCGCATCGCGCGAGAACCGCGCGCGCACCTGGAGGTAGCGCGCCGGAGGGCTCGCGACCTGGCCGTGCGCCGTGAGCGGTCGGCTCCACGCGCTCCAGCTGTCGTCCGGCTCCTTGGTGTTCCCGCTCCGCGTCGAGATCTCGATGGGGCCGCTCGCTTCCCACTCGATGCGGCCGAACCGGGCGCGGATGCCGGCGTCGAGCACCTTGCTCGTCCAAACGGCGTTCGGACCGCCCACGCCGCGCACGGGGTGCAACACCGCCGGATCGCTGCCGAGCACCGCCCGCTGCTTGCCGCGGAGAACGAGCGCGGTCACCTGCCGCTCGTCGACGTCCGCGACGAGGACGGCGTTGTGGCTGCGATCCACCGTGTACACCCGCCCCTCGAGGCCCGTCCCGACGTACGGCAGGCCGTCGTCACCGAGCGCGAGGCTCGTGAAATACTCGTCGTCGTCCTCGAGCAGGCGATCGGGACGGCCGTCACGCGAGAAGCGGTAGAGCGTGCCCTTGCCCTTCGCGGGCGCTCCCGGGGCGACCGGGCCCGCCGGCGCTCCCTCGGGGACCTTGCTCGCTTTTTGGGAGTTCGGATCGGGCTTGATCTCGTTCGCGAGCGCGAACACGTCGCCGTGGGCGCCGCCCGCCACGGCGCGCACCTCGGTGCGCTCGAAGTCGTAGAGCACGCTCGCCCGGCCGGGACCGGTCAGCTTGTAGAGCTTCGCCTTGTCGCTCGCGCCCGTGTACACCGTACCGTCCGGGGCGACCGCGACGCTGAGCAGCTGCTGCTCTTCCGCGTCGAAGTAGACCTGCGCATCGCCGTCCCGGCTGATCCGAAACAGCTTCCCTTCCGGTCCGGTCGCCGCGTACACGACGCCCGCGCGCGCGTCGTAGGCGAGCTGCCAGATGTGCTGGGCGCCCTTCAACGTCGCGAGCGGGGTCAGCTTTCCCCCGTCGAGGCGCAGCAGCTTGCCCTCGGGGAGCGTGCCGACGACGATCGTCCCGTTCCACGCCTCGACGAGCGACGTGGCGACGAGCCCGCCGGTCTCGCCGACCACGCGCGTGGCTCCGTCGGCGACGCGAACCAGCTTGCCCTCGTTCCCGGTTCCGAGCAGGAGCGCCCCGTCGCGCAGCGGCAGCGCAGCCCAGATCGATCCCGCCTCGGGGATCGGGACCGAGCCGAGACTCAAGCCCGCGCGCACGGCGCCGGCGGAATCCACGGCCACTCCCTCGAGATCACCGCCCTTGAAGTCGTCACCGCGCTCGAGCACGAAACGCCGCGTTCCCACGGCGTCTGCCGCGAGCGACACCCCGAGCACCGCGGCGAGCACCGGAACCGCGCGCAACCAACGGATATGACCCTTCATCTCGTGTCCACTCTCGCTCTGCTCGCTCGCCCCGCCGAGCTCACCGGAGGACGGGGCGTACTTTCACGCTGACCCGGTCGCGGCCTACCATGAATTCCGGAATCGGCACGACCACGCGTGATTTCGACTGGAACGGCTGCGGCCCGATCGAGCTCGAGGTCGGCCGCAGCGAGTCGAACGCGCCGGGCGGCAAGTTGCTCGCCACGTGCCCGCGGAAGCTCACGCCGGGGCTTCCGGTCGTGTAGGAGACGACCACCGACTTCGGCGGGAACACCGGGTTTTCGAAGTTGGCGAGGAGCGCCGAGAGCGTGTCGGGAGGCGCCGTCTCACGCTCTTCCAGATAGCCGGGCACGATCTCCAGGTTCACCGTCTCGCCAGCCAGGTGAGCGGGGATCGGCACGGTGACGACGCGCGTGACCTCGGGCCCCGAATACGGCTCGAACGTGAGGCGTACCTCTGCCGGCTCCCCGGCGTCCACCTCGGGCTTCAGCACCTCGGCTCCGCGCAGGCGCAAGATCTCCCGAGCGTAACGCAGCTCGATGTCCATCGAGAGACTCTCGATCAGCGCGGGCTTCCAGGGATTGTTCAGCACCGCGCCGAGGGCGCGCACGAGGTTCGAGCGCGAGAACTCCTCGGCGGAGGGCGTCCCCCCGACCGCGACCCCGTAGTCCTCGAGGCGAATGCGCCCGTGACCGCGCACGGCGAGCGTGCTCGTCGCCGTCCAGCTGATGTCCTGGCGCTCACTCGCCATCGCCTGGAGCGCGCTGCCGAGCGCGATCGAGACGAAGGAAGGAGACATGAACTTTTCGTGGGCGACCTCGAACTTCCAGTTGGCGTTCGGCAGCCCCGGCACGCCGCGAATGCGCATCGACACGGGGATCACCGGAGCCTGCGCGGAGTGCGACACCACGATCGAGGCCATGCGATCGTTCACGAGCGCTCCCACCGGGCGCACCGGCATGCCGATCTTGAAGCTTCGCATGTCGCTCGCGAGGAACCACAACACCTTGCCGATCGCGGTCGGCAGCGCAGTCACCCCCGACTCCATCATCGGGTGACCGAACGCGACGAGCCGATCGCCCTCGACGCGCGTGACCGTGCCGAGGCCCACCGCGCTCATGTCACCACGGATGAGCTGCACGCCGATCGCGCCGCCGTCCTCGAAGCGCTGCGGCGCGCTCGGATCCGTGCCGCCGCCACCGCCCGCCTGCAGCGGCTCGAGCCCGAGCGGGCGCAGGAGATCCCCCGCGAGCGCCACCGCGCCGGGAGTCATGCCGCCGATCAAAAGGGGCGTCGACACGGGAACGAGCGGGCTCTGCCCGGCGCCGGGGAGGCTCGCCGCGCGGCGCTCGGCGAGCCGCTCGGCGTGTTGCCGCACGTCGTACTGGCGCAGATCCCCCTCGAAGCGTCCCGGCTGCGGCGTGGGCGCGCGCCCGAGGTGCCCGTTCTCCCTGGAGCTCGCGGCGACGTGCGCGTGGTTCCCGGGCAGGATGCGGAGCGGCCAGCCGTCGATGAGGTCCGGCAGCGGACGCGTGAGATCTTCGAGCATGTTGCGGATCGGTGTCACGCCGGCGACGGGCTCCGCACCGAAGGTCCAGCCGTACGCGTACGCGCCGATCATCTTGCCGTCGATGTAGATCGGACTTCCGCTCATCCCGGCGACGACCTTGGCGACCTCGAGGCGCGGGTGCTTCGTCTTGATGAGGATGAGGTCCTGACGGGGGCGGAAGTTCGGGAGGACGTCGATCACTTCGACGTCGAAGCGCTCGGGCTTCGTGCCTTCGAAGACGGTGAGGCCGTAGCCCTTCATCCCCCGTCGGATTTTTTCTACCGGCAACGTGTCGGGACGGGAGGTCAAGTCTCCTGCCTCGGCCCGACCCAGGCCGAGAGGTAGGGGGGCGAGCAAGCCGAGGGCCGCCGCGGCAACGAGCAACGTCGTGAGGCGCACTGTGCCCGCAGTGTAGCGAACGGCACCCTTCCGGGCGACCACCCACGCGCGAAAACCGTCCTTGGGCGGGCGTCCGCAAACCGGACTTCCCGAGGGGCGGTGTGTCCTCTCGAGCTCGAGGTCGCGCGAGCACTCGGAGCGCGCAATAGTCCGGTCATGGACGCCGCCCGATTGCTGGTGCTCGCTGGAGCCGTCGGTGTCCTCGTGTGCGCGCACGTAGTCCTCCTCGTTCGCCTCGCGAGCGTTCGCCCGCGTTGGCAGGCGCTCGCCGCGTTCTTCGTCCCGCCGCTCGCCCCCTTTTGGGGGTGGAAGCGCGGCCTGCGCGCCGCCAGCGTGGTTTGGATCGTCTCCGCGATCGCGTACGCGGGCGCCTTTGCCGCAGCCTCCGTCTAGGCCGATCGCAGCGAGTCAGCGCCGATGCGGTCGGGGCGAGTCAGTGCCGATAAGGCGCCTCCTCCGTCAGCGGATTGAGCAGAGCGAAGCCTTCTTCGACGAAGCGATCACGCACCGCACGAGCGAGCTCCGGGTTCTTGCGCCAGGGAATGCCAATGGCCGCGATGAGGCACGCGTCGGGGTAGATGGGATAGGCCGTCCACGCCGCGGAGAACTCGGGCCTCGAGAACCCGAAGGTGAGGCTGCCGTCGACGGCGAAGGCGATCACCGGTTTCTTGCGAAAGCGGCCGTGTCGCACCGAGAAGGGAGAGAAGTCGACGTCGAAGGGTTGGATGAGCGGGCGCCCCCACTGCTCGAAACGGCGCAGGCACTTTTCGCTCGTCAGATCGTCCGGCTCCACCTTCTGCACGAAGACGGCCACCATCGCGTGGTGGTCCTTGCCGTAGCGAAACCCCACGAAGTGATCGACGCCGAAGTAGCGAACGCGCTTCCAGTGCTCGGCGTCCGGGAGCGGCACCATCAGCTGATCGTCCTTGTCGACGCGGTGGCCCCAGGGGCTCTCGAGCAGGCGCGTCAGCGCCGCGGCATGGGGCTGGTCGGAGTCTCCCCCCGGGTGGTCGCGCGTCACACTCTCGGGTGACGGCGGCTGAGCCTTCGCTGGGGGCTGCGCCGGCGGCGTGCTCCCCGTGCCACAGCCAACCACCGCGGCGAGGAGGGCGCCGACGAGGATCCTGCTCGCGAGAGAACGGGACGGCACTGCCATACGATCGTTGTACGGAACGAGAGGGAGAAAAATGTCCCGGCCAAGAAGCCGTACCCGAGAGCGGCCTCGGCCCCCGCTGGCGCACCGCGAAACGAAGGGTTACCGGGCGCCGTTCGGGACGGAGCCGCAAACGCACGCCCCTCCGGCGCCTATTCCCGTCACACCTCGGCCGTGATCAGGCGTATCGCGTTGAGGTCGTGCACGCCGAGCCCGAGATCGCCCGCGGTGCGGATGTAACGCGGCTCCCGACCGACGTCCTTGAGTGACTTCAAGCCGCGCTCCCGCCGTTCCTCGTCGATCACCTTCCACCCGATCGTATCCATCGCTACTGGATCCGTGGCGACGTACACGGAGCCGTACGGGACGCGCGTCTTCGGGTTCTTGTCGAGCGGCCCCTGGTCGTACGTGATCTTGAACGCGTCGGTGATGTGCAGCCGCACGCGGCTCGTCACGATCGGGTGGTTGTAGAGCATCGCGATTTGCGGGCTCGCCTGGTTCGCGTGGTGCTCGTGCGGGTTGTTGATGTTGCCGTGCGTAATGTTCTTCAGCGTGCCCGTGTAGCCGCAGATCGAATGATCCTTGATCTGCGTCATGTCGATCACCGCGGTCGCCTCGGTGAAATAGCGGCAGTAGCGCGTCTTGATCCCCTGGTAGACGCGCACGTCCGGCATCGGGTGATTGTTGTTGTTGTGGGTGCCCGTCTTCACGCCCTCGGGCAGCTTCCACGTGCGCACGTTCACCCGTGTCCCCGCGAGGAAGGTCGGGAACTGTTCGTACACGGTGATGCGCTCGGCGGGCACACCCACCGCGAGCACGGCTTCGACCACGGGCAGGATGAGCTCGAAATTGACGGCCATCGTGTGCCCGGTCTGCCCGGCAATGCCGTTCACCTTGATCCCGACCACGTCATCCGGGTGGATGAAGCGGCCCATGGCCTCCTTCAGGTTGGCCGCCCCGGTGAAATCCATCATCGCCTTTTCGAGCAGGCGTCGCGCCACGTCGGGAAGCGGCCAGAGCTGATTCTTCTGCATGCACGCCGACACGTCCCCCTTGGCGCTCACCTTCGTCACCTTCCCCGGGATCGTGAGCGGCGTGAAATTCGCCGGCGGCCGCGCAATCAATGCTTCGAGCTTCGATTCCGTGGAAGCGGCCGCCGCCCGCGCTCCAGGAAGCGTTCCGGCGCCGAGTCCCAGCGCCGCTCCCTGAACCATCCTCCGGCGCGTGATCCGAGCGAGACGATCGTGCGGCATGGCGAGCCTCCTCGAAATTCGAGGTAACATGCGCCTCCGCCCACGGCAATCGCGCCTCCCGAAAGCGCTTGCCCACCTTTTTTCCGAAGCGCGCGCCTCCACGCCGAACCACGGCATTTGGCCAGCCCCGTGCTCCACCCGACTCCGAGCGATCGACCAACACGGCTTTCGTCGGCTACCGGGTGTCGGTCTCGCGGTGCTGCTCCAGCCACTCCGACCCATCACCCGAAACTTCCGGTTCGAAATGAAGGCATCGCTGCGCGCAGCGGGAGCGCTCCGAGCTTCTCGCGCGCTTCGATCCCCTCAGCCGACCCCAACGCTGGAGGCTAGAACGCCGATCGGTTTGACCGATCGGCGTTCTAGCCTCGTTTCGTAGGGGC
>CAYYWA010000112.1:0-15999 GCA_964475255.1 uncultured Sorangium sp. | reverse complement strand
TCAGACGACGATGACGAGTCGGACGATTCCGACGACGAGGACGACGAGTCAGACGACGACGACGAGTCCGACGAGGACGAGCCTGACGACGACGACGGGCCGAGCCGGTCCTGACGACGAACGACTCGGCTGAGCCGTCGCTTTCGGCTCACCCAATGCACATCAACCCGGAACGAGTCCGGGTCGATGTGCATCTCTCGATATCAGGGTGGGTTGATGGGCGATCGCTCGCGGTTCGTCAGGGTTGGTATTCGAGCGCGCCGACGTCCGGTTCGGCACTCGCCGAGCCGTCGCCGTCCGCGGATCGCAACCTGCCAGCGTAGTCCCAGGCGCTCTCTGCCTCGACGGCACCCGCGTCCACTGCCGGACTCGAGCCCGAGAGCGTCACTTCCGCGCGCTCGAGGGCCGCTTCCGGCGTCACGGTGTCGCCTGCCACGAAGAGGTTGGCGCCCTCGGCACTCGGAGCACGCGATGCGGCGCGCCCCGTCTCGGTGCCCGTGACCAGGTTGTTGAAGACGCTCACGTCGGAAGCCGCTCCGTCGAGCTGCACCAGCGTGGTGTCCGCACCCGGAGCCGAGCACGTGTTGTGCGTGACGGCAACACGCGCCGACGCCGGCTCGACGCCGCGGCGCCCGATGGCCACGCAGGTCGCCTTCTGGCGGTGTCCGCGCTCCATGATGTTGTCGCGGATCGTGATGTCCTCACCGGAAACGGTGAGCGGCAGCGACACGCGAGGACCGTCCAAGAACAGGTTGCGCTCGATGATCGTGTTTCGGATGCGCTCGTCGGACTGTGCGTTCTGGGGCGTGACGGCCACCGTCCAGTCGTCGACGCCGCCGCGGAACACGTTGTCGGACAACACGACGCGCTCCGTGTACTGGCCGCGGCCGATCCCCGGCTGCGAGTAGCCGGGTCCGTGCAGCTTCACGACGTGTTTCGTCGGGATCGTGCCGCCCATGTCGTTGTGCGAGACCACCGTGTCCTCGACCCAGGTGAGGCGAAGCACGTGCTCTCCGGCGTCGTGGTAGCGGTTGCCGAGCATCGCCACCTGCCGACCCGAGACGAAGATCAGCGGGCGTGCACCGCTGCCGTTGCCGATGTCGGAGTCCTGGATCGTGAAGCGGCTGATGAGATCCTGACCCGAGCGTCCCTCGTTGATGAGGTAGTCGATGGTGCCCTTGGACGCGAGGATCGCATTCCCCGTGTTCCGCGAGCCGACGCGCAGGAGCAAGACGTCTTCTGCCTTACCCAGCATCTCGAGCCCGGTGGTGCCGCTGCCCGATCCCTGGATGTCGATATCGACCAGGCGAAAATCCCGAAGCTCTGGGTTCGGTCCCGACATCGAGAAAACCCGGCCGCCACCGCCTTCGATGCGCGGCTTGTCGCCTTCACCGAAGGCGCCGAGCATCGCGGGGCCCGGGACGTTCACGTCGAGCGAGCCCCGGAACACGTCGCCCCGCCGGAGCAGGAGGCGTCGGTTGGTCCCGAGGTGGCCGCGCACGTCGGACAGGCTCGACGTCGTGACTTGCTGGGCGCCCGCCGGGCAGCCCTGGAAGTCACCCCCGTTCGAGAAGCACGTCGTGGCCTCGCCGGCGAACACCGTGTCCGGATCCTCGACCTCGACCTCGACGGCGCGCTGCGCGACGTGTCCCTGTGGATCGCGCGCGCTCAGCGTGACCAGGTAAGTCCCCGGCTTCTCGAACACGTGCGCGGCGATCGGGCCTTTCGCACGGTTCTTCGAGGCGCCCGTCGTGCTGTAGGTGCCGCTCTCGGCGTCACCGAAATCCCAGCAGTACGAAAGCTCGTGGAAGGGACGCTCGACGCTCTGCGCGCGCGTCTCGCTCGCATTGAAGTGTACCGAGAGCGGGGCGACGCCGCTGACGCGGCTCGCCTCGAGTCCAAGCTCGATCTCCGAACCGGTCCCCGGGGTGCCCTCGGCGAAGCAGGCTTCCGGCTCTTCCGGAGCAGCGGCCTTTGCTTCCCCCGCGAGCGCGGTGGTCGAACCGAGGAACACGATGGATGTGAGAATGAGTGAACGGGAAGCTCCCAATGATTACTCCTTTCGAAACTCGCGTCTCGCAGCCATGCGCTCGAGCCGCGCGAGTGGGGGCGCGGCCGTCGAAGCAACGAGTCCTGACGAGTTGGTGCGTTCGAACGCAGCTGGGAGAGACGCTATTCCGGACAGAGATTCCGACGAGAGCCCGACCCGTTGGCCGTGACGCGTGCCGGCGCGCCTTTCGAGCCCGATTCGACCTCGAACGCGCGATTCTCGCATTGCGCAACGCGCTCACTTGCGCGAACGCGAATCGAACGCCAAGCTCCGGCCGTGTCGCGATTCGGCAGAGCCCTCGTCGCGGCGGCTCTGCTGCACGCGGGCCTTTCGCTCGTTCTGTCGCGGACCGCGCCGAAGCGGGATGCGCGTGTCGCGTCGCGACCGACGGAGTTCGAAGTGGAATGGCTTCCGGAAGCGACGCGAGCCCCGGAGCCGCCGCCGAACGAGCTGGAGCCCGAGCCCGACGTCGAGCCCGAATCCGACGCGCGCACGGAGCCGGAGCCCGCGGCACCCGTCGTCGTGCAGCGTTCCCCCGAAACGCGTCCGCGCGTCGAGCGCCGCGCCTCCGAGGGGGCACAGGAAGGCGCGGGTGAGTCCGGAATCGTGGCGCTGGAAGGCGCTCCTTCCGGCGAAGCCGTCTCCAAGGGCGGCGGCGCTCCGGATGGAAAGCCGTCGCAGGGAATCGACCTCGGTCTCGACGGTCGGTTGCTCGCGCTGGATGCGGCTCGGCGTGGAGAGCCTTCGGACGCACCGACGCGGCGGCTTCAGCAGAGCATCGAGGCCGATCTCACCGCGCGGGACGTCGCGCGCGGCCTCGCGCGCGGCGGGCCGCTCGTGCGCCCGTTGAGCGTTGCCGTGCGCGAGCGCGGACCCACGCGTGGCAGCGCCGTGTTCCGTGTCACCACCGACGCGCGCGGCAGCGTCATCGATGTCGAGCTCGTCTCGGGGCTCACCACGGAGTGGTCGCGCGCGCTCGCGCTCCTCCGTGAGCGTTTGCGGGGCACGCTCCTGCGCGTTCCACCCGGAGCGAGCGGTCTCGCCGTCACGCTCGAGGTGCTCGCGCGCGTTCAGCGCCCCAGCGGCTCCCAGATCGAGGACAGCTCGGTCGCCGTGCGCGCGAAAGACGCGAGCGTCCGCGGCAGCTTCGACTTTGGCGACCTCTCCGGCGGTGCGCAGCGGATGGTGCACACGCGCATCCTCGGCGAGGCGATCCTCCGTGACTGAGACGAGAGAATCCCGGCGAGCCTGACTCGCCGGGATCCCACTCGAGACTCTATCCGGGCTCAGTCGTCGCAGACCTCGACGCCGCCGCCGAACCACGGCTCGACGGAGAAGTCGGTCCAGCGCTCGTTGAGCTTCCAGATACTGTTGTCGTCCTCGTAGAGCACGATGTCGTCGTTGTCGCCGCTCGCGTACGCGCCCCAGTGCCACTGGCAGATGGTGTTGCGCGGCCGATCGAACGTGACGTGGCTGACCTGCTTACCGTCCTGCCACACGTGCATTTCCTGCGAGTGGTAGTTCACGTAAACGGTCACCCGCACCCACTGTCGTCGTGGGAACGACGGTGCCCCGGGGAGAAACTCGCGCGTGCCGCCCGAGCCGGCCCAATAGTGCGCGGCGGCGAGGCGGTTGGACGAGTCCTCGAGACCGAGCGTCAGCACGGCATCGGACCAGTCGCACGCGCTGTTCACGGTCCAAAGGCTCAGCCATTTGCCGTTCTCGAAACGCGTGTCGCTGTCGAGATAGCTGTGGAACGTGTTGACGATACCGTACTGGGCGTTGATGCCAGAGCCGGTGTTCGTGTACGCCGGGACGACCTGATCGCCGCTGAACTGAAGCCCACCGTAACCTCGGTGAACACCGCCTTCGCTCTGGTAAGGGCAGGTGATTTCGTTGCGCTGCGAGCGCTCGCCGGTGTGGGGGTTCTCCGTCGAGATCCCGTTGTCTTGACAGTTGTTGCCCCAGTTTCTGTCGTAGGTCTTCGACGTCCAGCGCGAGTAGTCGCCGAGCTCGAAATCTTCGAACCAGAGGCGCGTCGCCTTGTAGCAGCGACCCGACGAAGACCCGCCGCTTCCGCTCGACATGCCTCCGCTGCTCGAGCCTCCAGTGCTGGGCGAACCGCCCATCGCGGAGGCGCCGCCTTGGGCCTTGCCGCCGTTTCCGTCCGTGGAACCGCCGCTGCTGCTCTTGGAGCCGCCGCTTCCGTCCGTAGAACCGCCCTCGCCGGGAGCGCCGGCCATGATGTCCGGGTCGCTGGCGCCGCCCGACGACGATCCGCCGCTCGTGCTCGCCTTGCCGCCGGAGCCCGGCATGCCGCCCTTGCTCGTTCCGCCGTCGTTCTTGCCGCCCGACGCGGACGTTCCCGTGCCTCCTCCGGACGATTGTCCGCCGGTTGCGAAGGCGCCGCCAGTGTTCGAGCTCGCGCCGCCTCCCGTTCCGAAGCCCCCGCTTCCGGGGAGGGAAGTGCCTCCCATCCCGCCGGTTGCCCCCGGGTTCATCGTCGAAGGCGCGCCGCCAATGGCATTACCGCCCTCGGCGTCGTCGCCTGTCTGTGGGGACACGATCGGCCCCACGCCCTCTTCGTTTGCGGTCGCACACGCGAATGCGAGGCACGTCGCCATGCTGCATCCGAGCGCGACACCGATTCGTCGCATCACGGTGAGCGGACGCTATCACATAGTAAGTTCGTGAATCCAGTAGTCGGGAGTATTTTGAGGCGCGCGTTACACACGAAGTGCGTGACGCGCTCGCGAGGTGTGCCAGCGTCACGCACGAAGCGGCGCGCATTGCGAGCCCGCATGATGCTTCGTGATCGCGTCGCTTCGACAACACGAGCTTTCGGAGTGCTACGCGCGCAAGCGAGCCAAGACGATCTCGCAGAACGGAAGCGCTGCGCGAGCATGGTGCGTTGCGCTACTCACGGTCGGCGCGATCGTTGCTGCTCCTATTCGTCGTGCTCGCGCGCCTGCAACGTTCCTCCGTTGCCGTCCTCGAGACGCGCAACGAGGTGTCAACGTGAATGCTGTAATTTTTCAGCGACGAAGCAGGCGCGCTGCGGCGAGCGCTCATTCCGCCTCGGGCACGGACTCCGGAGGTTCGCGGAGGTCGGGCCGGGCGCGGGCGTGGAGACGTCGACGCAATGCTCGGAGCGCCCGATCGCGAAGGCTCGACAACACGTCGTAGAAGGTGGGGATGACGAGCAACGTGAGCAGCGTCGAAGTGATGACGCCGCCTATCACGGCACGTCCGAGCGGCGCGCGGAAGTCGGCGCCCTCACCATGGCCGATGGCGACCGGGAGCATGCCCGCGACGATCGCGACGCTGGTCATGACGATCGGACGGAGCCGGACGCCGCCCGCTTCGATGATCGCGCTCTTGCGATCGAGGGCGCGGCGCTCTTGCGTCCACTTCGCGAAGTCGATGAGCAAGATCGCGTTCTTGGCGACGATGCCCATGAGCAGGATGACTCCGATCATACTCATGAGGTTCAGCGTCGATCCCGTCACCAAGAGCCCGAGCACGACTCCGATCAAGGAGAGCGGAAGGGACGCCATGATCGGTATCGGATCGGTGAACGACCCGAACTGAATCACGAGGACGATGTACATGAGCAGCACGGCGACCGCGAGCGCGAGCAGAATGCGCGCGAAGACCTCGCGCTGATCCTCCGCTTCGCCGCCTTGGCCGATCTCGTAGCCGGGAGGCAACGCGAGCTCTGCGATGCGTGCGTTGATGTCGGTGACGACCGCGTTGAGCGCCCGATCCACCGTGTTGGCTTCCACCTGGACCACACGGCGTCGATCGAGGTGCTGGATCTGGTTCGGACCGAGCTCCTCGCGCACCTCGGCGACCTGCTCGAGGGGAACGACGAGGTTCTCGTCGAGTCGAATCGGCAGGCGCTCGAGATCCGCGCGGCGCTGGCGCGCTTCGGGCGCGAGCCGCACGGTGACGTCGCGCGTTTCGCCCTGCGGGTCGACCCAATCGCCCGCATCGACGCCGGCGAAGGCGGGGCGCAGCGCCTGGGCGACCTGTTGAACGGTGACCCCGAGATCCGCGGCGAGCTCTCGGTCGATATCGACGACGAGCTCGGGCCGCTGCCCGCGGGACGAGAGGCCCACGTCGCCGGCTCCGGGGACGCGCCGCACCTCGGCGGCGACCTCTTCGGCGAGGCGGTTCAACGTGTCGAGATCCGGGCCGGTGATCTCGATTTGAATCTGCTTTTCCGAGCCGAAGCCGGTCGTCGCGATCGAGGGATCGACGCCCGCCATGCGGGACAGGGCCGTGCGAATCTGCTTCGTGATCTCGGTCTGATGCAGGTGGCGTTCGGCGCGCGGTAGGAGCCGGACGTAGATCAGCGCCTGGTCGATCTCCTCTTGGGTTTGTCCGCCGACGGTCGTGTAGGTGTAGTCGACGCCCTCGATGCGGCGGATCAGATCGGAGGCCTGGCGCGACTTCTCGAGCGTGTACTCCAGGCTCGCGCCGGGAGGGGACTCGAGGCTCACGTAGACCTCCGACAGGTCCTGCTCGGGAAAGAACTCGCTCCCGAGCAGGCCCGTCGCGGGGGCAGCGAGCGCGGCGACGAAGGAGCCGAGCGCGAGGAGCCCCATGGTCAGGCGGTGGCGGAGCGCCCAGCGGATCGTGCGCCGGTAGCGGTCCACCTGCCGATCGAACCAGGCGTTGAAGCGCAGGGTCGCGCGGGTGACGAAGCCCTTCTTCCCATGCACTTCCGGGTCCGGCCAGTGCGCGGACAGCATCGGGTCGAGGGAGAACGACACGAACAGCGAGACCAAGACCGACGAGGCGATGGTCAGCGCGAAGGGAGCGAACCACTGCTGGGCGATGCCGCCCATGAACGCGATCGGTACGAACACGACCACGATCGAGAACGTGGTCGCGGCGACCGCGAGGCCGATCTCCGAGGTCCCGTCGTGCGCGGCGCGGACGTGATCCTTGCCGAGCTCCATGTGTCGCACGATGTTCTCGCGGACGACGATCGCGTCGTCGATCAGGATCCCGATCGCGAGCGAGAGCCCGAGCAGCGACATCGTATTGAGCGTGAAGCCGAACGCCCAGACGGCGATGAACGAGGCCAGCACCGAAACCGGGAGCGCGAGGCCGGTGATCACCGTCGAGCGCCACGAGCTCAAGAAGAGGAACACGACGGCCACGGTGAGGGCGGCCCCTTCGAGGAGGGAGCGCTGGACATCGGCCACCGATCGCGCGACGCGCACGCCCGCGTCCCGCACGACCGTCAGAGCGACGCCCTCCGGCAGCGTGCCTTCGAGCTCGCGCACGCGCGCGAGCACGCGTTCGCTCACGTCGGTGGTGCTGAACTCCGTCGCCTTCACGACGTCGATGCCGACCGCCGTGCGCCCGTTGAACTGCGCGCCCGAGCGCGGCTCCTCGGCGCCGTCCCGCACGGTGGCGACCTGTCCGAGCCGCACCGGAGGCGTCCCGGGGATCAGCAGATCTTCGAACTCGCGGGGCTCCTCCAAACGACCTTGCAGCCGGATCGTCTGCTCCGTGTTGCCCTGGATCACGCGGCCCACGGGCGCCGCCAAGCTCTGCGCCTGCACGGCTTGCACCACGTCGTCCACGGAGACGCCGACCGCGTCGAGCGCCGCCGGGTGGAGCTCGATCACGAGCTCGCGCTCGACCCCGCCGAGCACGCGGACGTCCGCGACCCCCTGGACGCTGCGCAGCGCGGACGTGATCCCGGGATCGGCGAGACGCGTGAGCTCGGCCGGGCCAAGCTTCGCCGAGGTGAGCGCGAGCGAGACGATGGGCAGATTGGCCGGGTCGAAGCGCGTCAGGGTCGGCTCTTCGATCTCGAGCGGCAGCTCGGCGCGGACCTCGGAGATGCGATCGCGGATGTCCTGCGACGCCTCTTGGAGGTCCTTCTCGAAGACGAACTCGACGATCAGCAGGGCGAAGCCGTCGAGGGACGTCGAGGTGATGCGATCGACCCCCGATATCGCGGTGATGGCGTCCTCGAGCGGCTCGACGAGCTCGCGCTCCACGGTCTCCGGCGACGCGCCCGGGTAGGGGACGCTCAGCGCGATCACTGGCGGGTCGATCTCGGGGAACTCGTCGGTGTCGAGCACGAAGAGCGCGAGCGTCCCGAACGTCACGAGGGCGAGCATGACGACGGTCGTGATGACCGGGCGCGTGATGGAAAAGTCCGAGATCCACATCGCTCGCGCGCTAGTTCGTTTGCGTCTCCGGCTCGGGCACGTCTTTCGGGCGCTCGATCACCTCGATGGGGGTGTTGGGGGTCACCTCGCGCGCGGGGCCGAGCAGCACGCGCTCGCCGCGAGCGAGACCGGACCGCACCTCCACGAGCTCGGCCTGCTCGTCGCGCATGCCGAGCTCGACCGTGACCTGCACGGCCCGTCCGTCTCGAATGGCGGTGACCGTCGAGGCCTCTCCCGTTCCGGCGACGGCGGCCATCGGCACGCTGAGCACCTCCCGGCTCTGCGCGGCGATGCGCCCTTCGGCGTACAGCCCGACGAGCAGCGCGCTGCTTCGATTGGGGATCTCGACGAGGATCGGGATCTGCCGCGTGTCGGCGCTCGCCGCCGGCGCGACGCGCTCGATCGTGCCCACGAAGTCGCGGCTCGGGTAGCCGCGCACGTCGAAGCGCACTTCCGTGCCGATCTCGAGCAGCGGCAGATGCTCCGATGGCACGGTCGCTCTGAGGCGCACGCTCGACGGATCGATCACCGTGAGCAGGTGTGCCCCCGTCGTCACGATGTCGCCCTCGTTCACGAGCTGCTCCGAGACCACTCCGTCGAACGGCGCGCGCACGGTGGCGCCCGACCGCGCCTCGAGCGCGCTCGAGAGGCGCGAGCGCGCCTCGTCGAGCTGTGCTCGCGCGGCCGCTGTGGCGTTGCGCTGCGCTTCGACGTCTTGCTCCGCGAGCCCTCCCGCTCGGTACAGGCGCTCGGCGCGCTCGAGCTGCGCCGCCGCGATCGCCTGGGCTTGCTCCGCGGCGCGGACGCCGGTTCGCGCCGAGCGCACGGCCTGTTCGAGCGCCTCCGACTCGAGGCGCGCGAGGACCTGTCCGCGCTCGACGCGATCGCCGATTTCGACATCGAGCTCGAGCACCGCGCCGCTCGTTTCGGCGCGGATCACGGCCTGTCGCTCCGCCTCGAGGGAGCCGGCGATGCGGGGGCCCGTGCTGAGCCGTCGCACCTCGACGACGCCCACGCTCTCCGGGCCGACGAGAACCGGCTCGGGCTTCACCTCGACCCGCTCGGGCTCACGGCGGCAGGCGCCGAGCACGACGACGACGAAGGCCGCGAGGAGAAGCCGGACACGAGCGTTCCAGGGGGCAGGGCGTCGGAGCGCGGAGGCGTCGCTCACCGAAGCACCGGCTGTCCCGGCATGCCGGTCGCCCCGACCGTGTTCGAACCGGGGGCGGCTCCGGCGCCGAGAATGGGGGGTTGTTGGGTCGTCGTTGCGGGGCTTGCCGTCGTGGGCGCGCTCTGCGCCGGAAGCCCGCCGACGACGGGCAGGGCCGGCAGCAGCGCACGCTCGATGCTCGCGACGATCAGATCACGCGCGGCGCGGGCGCGCTCGGCCGCGGCTTGCTCGACACGCAGGCGCGCGTCGAACACCTCGAGCTGCGTGGAGACGCCTTGCTGATAGCGCAGCTCCGCGATCTCGTAGGCGCGCTGCGCCTCCTTCTCGACACCTGCCGTCGCCTCGAATGCGGCTCGAGCCGCGACGAGCTGGTGCGCGACCTGCTCTTCCTCGAGCACCGAGAGCTCGCGCGCCTCGCGGAGCCTGAGGCGGGCCTGGTCCGAAAGGGCGCGGGCCGTGGCGACGTTGGCGGGGGTGGCGAGCCCGTCGAACGGAGTCCACTGCAGGCTCACACCGGCGACCCAGTTGGTCCGAAACTCGTCGAAGCTCGGGATGAGATCCCCGGGATAGGCGACGCGCTCGTAGCTCGTATAGATCGAGACGGACGGAAAGTACCCGGCGCGCGCCGCGCGCACCGAGTGCTCGCTCGCGTCGACCGCCACGCGGGCTTGCTCGATAGCGACGCGCTCGTCGCGACTGGGCGGGACACCGGCGAGCTCGCGAGCCGTCGCGGCGACGGTCTTCCCGTCTGCATCCTCGAGCGTGCTCGTGAGCACGAGCGGCTCGTTCCGCGGCAAGTCGAGGAGCCGGCGGAGCTCGAGGTACGCGAGGTCCCGTGCCACCCGCTCGCGCACCACGATCGGCCGCTGGTTGCCGACGGCGACCTGGGCGCGGAGCACCTCGAACTCGGGCTGGCGCCCCGCTTCGAACTCGAGACGTACCTGCGCGAGCGTCTTCTCCGCTTGGGCGAGCGCGGCTTCCGCGATGGCGACCAGCGTGTCGGCGAGCACCGCGTCGTAGTAGGCGCGGGCCACTCGGTAGATGGCGTCGGCGCGCGCGGTGGCGACGCCGAGCTCCGCGGAACGCGCGCTCGCGCTCGCACGCCGGATGGACGCGACCGTGCCGCCGCCGGCGAACAGGTTCTGCCTCACCGACACACCGAGGCGGTACGTGTTCGCTCGCCCGAACGGCAGGTTCTCGAAGGCCGCGGTTTCGGCGCCGTCTGCCCCAGCGGCGGCCTCGAACACCTCCTCGAACTCGGACTCGAGCGTGCGCTCGTAGGACGCCGTCAGGTCGACTCGTGGGAACACGCCGCTCCGCGCCGCGCGCAGCTCGCCGCGGCGAACGCGCTGTTCGGCGCGGGCGACGCCGATCTCCTCGCTTCCGCGCTCCGCGAGCCCGAGCGCGTCGCGGATCGAGAGCCGCCGCGCACCGGGCTGGGCGTGGGCGCCCATGCCCGTGAAAAACACGACGAGAGCGAGACAGAGGGCCGATGCGTACGAGCTCGAGCAGCTCCAGGTCATTTTCCGTGCTCCCGGTCCCGGGTCGCGGTGCGATCGCGCGAGTCTTCGCCCTGAGCGCGTGCGCTCGGGACGTGCATCTCGATTGCAAGCACCACGCCGCGGGCTTCGGAGCAGCGGTGGCCCGGGGGCGAGCCGGCGCGCCACGGCGCGGGGCATTGCGGCGCAGCCAGGGCTCTACGGGGCGAAGCGGCTCAGGGCCTCGCGTTCCCGCCCATCCCGCTCGTTGGATCGGGGCGGAGAGCGGGTCGGTCAGGCGCGAGGCGCGCTCGGGGCGCTCGGCGCCGCGCCGGTGACGTCCGATGGACGCGCCGCGCTCCGGAACCGGGTGCTCGCGGCGGCGAGCAAGTAGATGCCGGCCAGGGCCACGATGACGTAGACGATGCGGGACAGGACCGACATCGGGCCGAAAACGAACGCCACGAGGTCGAACGAGAAGAGCCCGACGAGACCCCAGTTGATGGCGCCAATCACGGTGAGGATGATGGCGGCCCAATCGAGACCGTTCAGATCGCGCGTGCGCTGCATGCTGGTAGCCATGCCCCTGGTGGTGCAAGCGCTGCACCAGTGGAATGCCGTATGCCGGGCGATGTGGCTCCCGAGCGGCATCCCCGCTGGATTTTGGTATGAGGAGCCGCATGGGTCTTCCCGACGCTCCGCCCAGCAAGAAGCCGCCGCTCGGGGAGCGGCTCCAGGCGCACCTCGTCGAGTTCGGTTCGCTCGCGGTCGGGGTCTACTTCGGCATCTTTGCCGTCGTGCTCTTCGGATTCGCCCTGGCCATCACGCTCGGCTTCGATGCCGCGCAGCTCGGGGGTCCGGTCGCGACGGCCGGCACGTGGGGAGTCGCGTACATCGCGACGAAAGTCACTCAACCCTTGCGCATCGCTGCGACGCTCGCTCTCACTCCCGTGATCGCGGCCGTCCTCCGACGCCGCAAGCGAGCTCGCGGCGCGGACGGGACGCCCACCGAGGAGACGGAGGCCGGGAGCCCAGGCGCGAGCGGGGGCACGTCGAAGGTCGCGCCGTAGCGCGCGAAGGACGCTCGGCGTCACGGGCGTGTGGGGCCGAACGAGCGCGCTTGCCACAGCGTGTCGGATTCACCTGTCCCGTGTCGGTGCGCCTCTCCGTCGCGGGCCGAGAGGGAGCGCACGCTGCCCCTCGGCCCGGCGACTCAGGATTTTCGTGGATCTGCCGTTTCTTCGGGACGACGCCCCCGTTTTCGAGCGCGTCATGGAGAAACGAAGCTGACGAACAAAGAGCTGGTCCAAGCGGTCGTCGAGCTGACGGGACTCACTCCCATGCTCGGTCCCGGAACGGTTCGGCGCGCCTTGCGTGATTCCGGCGTCGATCCGGCGAAGGCGACGGTAGACGACATGCTGCGCGCGCTCCCCAAGCTCTTCGCGCGTCTGACCGCTTTCCAAACCGAGGCGGTCGCGCTCGCCAACACCGAGCGCATCGAGAGCTTCCTCCGGAGTCGGCGATGAGCGGTCACCGATGTAGGGACGCCGCGCCCGAGCGCGCGTGCCGGGTCCCTCTGCGCCGTGGTACCGACGGAACGGACGCACGCGGCGTCGTGGCGACGCTCCGTGCCGGAGGAACACACGTCGGTCCGTTTCCGCTAGACTACGAACCGAGTTGCCGGAGTCTCGGCACGCCTGCCCGATAGAAGCTTCATGGAGACCCTCGAGAAGTACCGAGCCGCCGCCGCGAAGGCCAACCGGGCGGAGTTCATCGCGGAATTCGAGGGGTTTTATCTGCTCAAGCGCCCGACGAAGGCGGTCCAGGTCCCCTCGACGTCCACCAAGATCGACTTCGCGACGACCCTCGCGCAGGTGGGCGTCGATCCGCTCGCGTCCGAGTGGCGGATCGTTCCGGTGCGCAAGCGGCCCGACAATCCGTTCCCGGAGCGGCTCTCGATCGGGCGCGCGACGAACTGCGATTTGGTGTTGCGGCTGCCGTTCGTCTCCAAGGTGCAAGCGCACTTTCTGCAGCAGCCCGACGGCTCGTTCATGCTCCGCAACAAGGAGCCGTCGAATCCGACGTTCCACAACCACCGCAAGCTCGAGCCGAACGCGACCCGGCAGCTCGCCGTGGGCGACATGGTGGGTTTCGGACCGTTGGCGTTCGAGTTCGTCGACGCGGGGCGGCTCTACGAAGTCCTGAAGCGCGAAGCGTAGCCTTCGGCGAACGCGCGCCGGCGCCGACGCGCGCGCGGGGCGCGTTGGCGGAAGCCGGCGTTGATCAGAAGGTGTTCACGCTGACGCCGACGTAGCCGCCATCGGGGAGCACCATGGCGCCCATTTGGATCGGGGCGGGCTTCGTCGGACGCGTGATGTAGAGGATCGCGGCGGTCGCGAACGAGGCGACGCTCACGCCCAGCGAGACGTCGGCGATCAGGCCAATCTGCTTGAGCTTTTTGGTGTCGCAGTTCGGGGCGCAGCCGTTGACCGGATCCTCGTAGTCCTTCTTCGTCGATTGGTGGATGAGGCCCCAGGTAGCCCAGTTCGCGGCCGCCGCGACACCGACACCCCCCATGATCCACGTCATGAGCGGGACGGGTCGTCGGGGCGGCTCCGCGGTGGGAGGCGGCGCGAGGGGTTCCGGCTCCGCCGCCGGAGGAGGCTCGGCGGGCGCGGGTCGCTGAGCGGCCCCGTCGACGGGATCGAACGCCGCCGAGATCGTGCGGAACTTCTCGCCTTCACCCAGGAGGATTTCCGTCTCGATCGGGTCGTGGCCCGCCACCTCGAACCGGAAGCGATGGGTGCCGGGGTTGATCTCGACGGCGCGTCCCGGGAGCCCGTCGAAGATCAGCTCGTCGTTCAGGAAGACCTTGGCGTCGGTGCGATTCTCACCCCGAACCGTGACGACGAACACCACGGATGGAATTTGGAGCCCCAGCTCGTCGACCCAGCGCAAGCAGTCGCGGCGTACCAGGGACGGACACGAGGCGTTCGTGCACGTCCGGATGAGCTCGCGCGACTCGCGCAGTCGACCGATCTTGCGGAGCTCCTGCCCTTCGGTGTGCGCCGAGAGACATTGCTCCACGCTGCCGGCCTCGGACGCCGCTGGGGTGGACGCGGTGCCCTCGTTGGGCGCCGCTGCCGGCGCAGACTCCGATGGAGGGCCGGGGAGGGCCGACTCGGGCTCCGCCCCCGCGACGGAGGCAAATCCGAGGCAGCAGGCGAGCGTCGACGCGAACACGCGGCGAACGCCGGACAAGGCGAAACCGGGAAGGATCATCGCAGGGCGGTACGACCGGCGGTTGCGAGCGGATAAGCCGGCACGCAACATCACGAGACGAGCGAGACACGATGCATGGACGCATGTCCGGAGACTGCCGTTCTCCAGCGCCGTCGTCCTACCTCCTGCGACTCGAGCGTGCAGGCCCTGTTATTCCAGAGGGGTTGTAGACCTCTCGAAGGGGAGAGTGAGGAAACGAGACTCGGAGTAGGCGAGTTCGACTCGTGCAATTGCGCTCCGCGTCCCGTTGCGAAGCAACCTGCACGCTGGCATAGTGACGATAGTGAGCATCAGCAGGGACGACGCCCAGACCCCGCACCGCACCGAGGGTGACGAGCGTTACTTAACGCAGCAGAGCAAGTATTACGTGCTGGCTGAGCTCGGTCGAGGCGGTACGGCCGTCGTGAACCTCGCGGTCGCGCGAGGCATCGGGGGGTTCAGCAAGCTCGTCGTCTTGAAGACGATCAAGGAGGACTTCCGAGGTCAAGCCGACTTCGTGAAGATGTTCCTCAACGAGGCGCGGCTCTCGGCGCGCATGAACCATCCGAACATCGTGCAGACCTACGAGGTCTATCGCGATCAGGGGCTGCCCGTGATCGTGATGGAGTACCTCGAGGGTCAATCGATGGCGAAGTTGAACTCGCGTGCGTTCAACGATCCCGCCTACACGCCCAACCTGCTGATCACGATCCTGTGTCGCGTGCTCTCGGGGCTCCACTACGCGCACGCGCTCACGGACTTCCGCGGCAACCCGCTCAACATCGTTCACCGCGACGTGACGCCGCACAACATCATGCTGACCTACCAGGGTCAGGTGAAGCTGCTCGACTTCGGCATCGCCAAGCTCAATCTCTCCTCCGATCAAACGGGCACCGGCATCATCAAGGGCAAGATCGGCTACATGCCGCCGGAGCAGCTCGAAGCGGGGACGCTCGACGCGCGCGCGGACGTGTTCGCCGTCGGCGTGATCCTGTGGGAAGGCCTCGCGCGCCGGCGGCTCTGGGGCGACATCGGCGAGGCCAACATCATGCGCAACCTCTTGTCGCATGAGATCCCGTCGCTCAAGCTCGCCAAGCCCGACGTCGATCCCGAGCTCGAGCGCATCTGCATGAAGGCGCTCGCTCCCGCGACGCGCGACCGCTATGCGACGGCTGCCGAGTTCCAGGCGGATCTCGAGCGCTACCTCCAGGCCCACGGCGGTCCGGTTCCCGATACGCAGATCGCCGAGGTGCTCAACACCGCGTGCGCGGATCTTCGGCGCGAGGCGCAGCGCGTGCTCGACGCCGCGCTGCAGGCGTTCGCGGCGGAGTCTCCGGAGGGGTGGGAGGACGCGATGCGCGCCCTCGAAGGATTCCGTTCGCACCCGCCCGAGGGGTACAACGCGCAGTCGACGAAGACGAACGCGGCGACGGGCGCGGGGCGCTCGCGGCTCACCGTGCTCTCCGGCGTGCTCTTCGCGGCAGCCGGTGCGCTCGGGCTCTATGCGTGGATGCAGGCGCGCGCGCCGAGCGACGTGCAGCGCGAAGTGCCCGTCGTCAGCGCGCCGCCCGCGCCGCCGCCGCCCGCGGAGACGACGCCGGCTCCCGCTCCCGAGCCGACCACCGCGCGCGTGCGCTTCGTCGTGCGTCCTTGCTCCGCCAAGATTTTCTGGGACGGCACGCCGCTCACCTCGAATCCGTACGCGGGGGAGCTCCCCCTCGATAACGCCCGCCACGAGCTCCGCGCGGAAGCGGACGGCTACAAGCCCCTGGTCCGCAACATCCTCCTCGAGTCGGACATGCGCCTCGAGCTCGCGATGGAGGCCGAGCCGAAGCCCACGCC
>CAYYWA010000111.1:0-16063 GCA_964475255.1 uncultured Sorangium sp. | reverse complement strand
ACATGGCGCGGCTGCCGCGCAAGTCGAAGCAAACGGCGCGCGCCCGGGCTAGTGCGCAGAGTGGGCTCGTGACCGGCCGACGTGAGCACGGCGGTGCGCCACGACGAGCGCTCGCGGAGGCGGCTCCCTTGCTCGGACGGACTCCACGATGACGGGTGATTCCCGAAGCTCGGGGTGATTCTCCAAGCTCGGGGTGATCTCTCGCGCGCGAACGACTTTGGTGTTTGGGGGGATCGTGTGCTGGGGATTTTGGTGCTTGGGGACCTGAGCCTAGATTTCGGGCTGACGCCGGAGGGGGAGGGTCGAGACCGAAGCGGATTTGGAAGACGAATTCGCGTTCGGCGCGCGCAGCGAGAGCAGCGCTATCGCGAGCACGACGGGCGCGAAGGCGGCGGAAAGACGCGAGGGCTCGGCCTTCCCCGACGAGGAAGCCCGAAATCTAGGCTGCGTGCTTTGGAGGATTCGGTGCTTGGGATTCGGTGTGATTCCTCGGGCGATACGGCGCTTTGTCTAATCCCCCTCTCAGTTCTGCAAGTTCTCGTGATGTTGGGATGGCGCGTCACCATCGTTTCGAGTATCGATATGAGACGGTGCGAGTCGCGCTCCTCGAACCGATCAGGACTGGGTGCTGGACCGTACTGCGGTCACGTGCTCCCGGTCACTCTGCGCGCTGCCCAGGGCGAAGCTCGTTCGGGCGGAGCTCGTCGAAGCGCACGCACGCTCGCGAGCGTCCTTCGGAGCGGCGAGCGCCGTCTCCGGGGGCGCCGCTCCCGCTCCGCCGAAGCGTTCGAGAACGCGCCCGCAGATCGATCTCTGAACCCCACCCCGCATGAACATTCTCGGTATTTCGGCGTACTATCACGATTCTGCCGCCTGCCTCGTGCAGGAGGGCAGGATCACGGCAGCAGCACAAGAGGAACGCTTCACGAGGAAGCGGCACGACCCGAGCTTCCCGGTCCACGCGATCCGCTACTGCCTCCAGCACGGCGGGCTCGCGCTCGAGAACCTCGACTCGGTCGCGTTCTACGACAAGCCCTTCCTCACCTTCGACCGGCTGCTGGAGACGTACATGGCGTACGCGCCGCTCGGTATCCGCTCGTTCGTGAAGGCGATGCCGGTTTGGCTGAAGGAGAAGCTCTTTCTCCGAAAGACACTCGAGGTCGAGTTCGAGCGTCACTTCGGGCAGAAGCCGCCCTCGCTGTTGTTTTCGGAGCACCACGAGTCCCACGCGGCCTCGGCGTTCTACCCGTCGCCCTTCGAGGAGGCCGCCGTGCTCTGCCTGGACGGCGTCGGTGAGTGGGCGACGACGAGCGCCTGGCTCGGCAAGGGCGAGCGCCTGTCGCCGCTCTGGGAGATTCATTTCCCCCACTCGCTCGGGCTGCTCTACTCCGCGTTCACCTACTACACGGGGTTCAAGGTGAACTCGGGCGAGTACAAGGTGATGGGGCTCGCGCCGTACGGGAGGCCGATCTACGTTCAGAAGATCTACGACGAGCTCATCGACGTGAAACCGGACGGCACGTTCCGGCTCAACCTCGACTACTTCGACTACTGCGCGGGTCTCACCATGACGAGGTCGAAGTTCGACGCCCTCTTTGGCGGGCCGCCGAGGAAGCCGGAGACCCAGCTCACGCAGAGGGAGATGGATCTCGCCCGCTCGGTGCAGGAAGTGACCGAGGAGGTCGTGCTCCGGCTCGCGCGCACGCTGCAGGCCGAGACCTCGGCCAAGAACCTGTGCATGGCCGGCGGCGTGGCGCTCAACTGTGTCGCGAACGGGCGGGTGTTGCGCGAGGGCCCCTTCGAGCGCGTCTGGATCCAGCCCGCCGCGGGCGACGCGGGCGGCTCGGTCGGCGCGGCGATCGCCGCGTTCCACGAGTACTACGGCAAACCGCGCCCCGCCCCCACGAACGGCGACGCGATGCGCGGGTCGTATCTCGGCCCGAGCTTCTCACCCGCCGAGATCGCGGCGTACCTCGACAAGAACGCGATCCCCTACACGCGCTTCGACGACGAGGAGGCGCTCTGCGAGCGCGTCGCGGCCGACATGGCCGAAGAGAAGGTGATCGGCTGGTTCCAAGGGCGCATGGAGTTCGGCCCCCGCGCGCTCGGCGCGCGCAGCATCATCGGCGATGCCCGCTCGAAGAAGATGCAGTCGGTGATGAACCTCAAGATCAAGTACCGGGAGTCGTTCCGGCCCTTCGCGCCCTCGGTGCTGCGCGAGCGCGTCTCGGACTACTTCGAGATGTCGGCGGACAGCCCGTACATGCTGCTCGTCGCGCCGGTGCGCCCCGAACGGCGCGTCGCGCTCACGGACGAGGAGTCCGCGCTGTGGGGCATCGAGCTCCTGAACGTGCCGAAGTCCGACATTCCGGCGGTGACCCACGTCGACTACTCCGCGCGTATCCAGACGGTGCACGAGGAGACGAACCCTCGCTACTACCGGTTGATCCGCGCGTTCGAGCGGCGGACCGGGTGCCCCGTCGTCGTGAACACGTCGTTCAACGTCCGCGGCGAGCCGATCGTGTGTACGCCGGAGGACGCGTACCGGTGCTTCATGCGCACCGAGATCGACACGCTCGTGCTCGAGAATTTCGTGCTCGACAAGTCGGCGCAACCCAAGGTGGAGCGCGACGAGAGCTTCCTCACGCAGTTCGAGCTGGATTGAGCCATGCTTTCCCTCGCCGTAACCGATCGCAGAACGCTCAGGAATTTCGGCCTGCTCGTGGGCGGGATCTTCCTCGTGATCGGGCTCTTCCCGTTGATCCGAGGGGAGGGGGTCCGCGTCTGGGCGTGCACGCTCGCCGGGCTCTTGATCCTGCCCGCGCTCGTCGTCCCGGGCCTGCTTCGCTACCCCTACGTCGGGTGGATGTGGCTCGGCGCGGTGCTCGCGTGGATCAACACGCGCATCATCCTGAGCGTCGTGTTCTTCGTCTTGCTGTCGCCGATCGGGGCCTTGATGCGCCTCTTCGGTCGGGATCCGATGCGACGCAAGCTCGAGCGAAGTCTTCCCACCTACCGCGTCGTGAAGGTCGCCCGCGATCAGAAACACTTCGAGAGGATGTTCTGACCCATGTTCTCGCTGATTCGAGAGTTCGCCGCCTTTTTGGGTGCCAACAAAAAGTTCTGGATGCTGCCGATCGTGCTCGTGCTCGTGCTCCTGAGCGTGCTCATCGTGGCCACCCAGGGCTCCGCCGTCGCCCCGTTCATTTACACGCTGTTCTGAAGTCCCGAGGCCGCGTGCCTCGAGACCGCACGCCGGACTCGCTTTTCTCGCTGCTTTGACATGCGCGTGATGGTGTTCCATGACGAACCCTTCGGATTCTGGTGAGATCTTCTCGGCGGGTGGGGACGCGGTGGAGGCACCCGAACGACCGCGCCGCGAGTCCGCCGCGGCAGGAGACGACGGGGCGAGCGCCCCGGGAGGGGGCGCGCCCAACGCGAGGCGGCTCTGGGTCTTTCGACTCCTGCTCACCGCTTTTTCCGTGGGGTTCGTGTTCTTCCTGTTCGAGGTGCCGATGCTGCTCGGCATCGTGGACTACCGGCTCGTCTTCAGGAATTTCGGCACCGACCCCTATTGGAGCCCGCTGAACCGGCTCGATCCTGAGCTCCTCCACGTCCATCGGCCGTACCTCGAGTACGCGGGCGTGCGGCCTGGGGGCGACATCAGCTTCTATCACCACATCGAGGACAAGAGCGAGATCCCGTTCGACGTGAAGTACGACGCGAACGGGTTTCGGAACCTCACCGATCTCGAGCGCGCGGACATCGTGGTGCTTGGCGACTCGTTCATCGAGGCAACCACCGTTCGCCACGAGGAGATGCTGAGCACGCGCCTCGGAGCGCTCACCGGGCGAACGGTCGCGAACCAAGGTCAGCTCTGGTACGGCCCGCAGCAGGAGCTCGCGGTGCTCCGCCGCTACGCGCTGCGGCTCCGGCCGCAGGTGGTGGTTTGGGGCTTCTTCGGCGGGAACGATCTCTCGGACTTCCGTCGCTACGAGGAGATGCAACGGCACTGGGACGAGCGCTCGGCACAGTACCACTCGCTCAGGCAGCGCAGCTTCACGCGCAATCTCGTGGTGCTCGGTCGACGCCTGGTCGCGATGCCGCCCCGGCTGCCGGACGCGCTGTTCGGTTGGTTCCCCGCGAACGCCGCGAGCCCGAAGAAGATGTACTTCTTCTATCCGGAGGTGCCGATGACGCCCGAGGACCACGCGACGTTCCCGCGGGTGGTCTCCGTGCTCGCCGAGGCCGAGCGGCGCACTCGGGAAGCAGGGGCGCGGTTCGTCGTCGCGTACGTGCCGACGAAGTTCCAGGTGTACCAGGACGCCTGTCGTTTCGAACCGGGTACGGAGGTCGCGAAGTGGTCCTCGAACGAGCTCCGTGTGCGGCTCGGCGATGCTGTCCGGAAGCTCTCGCCCGAGGCGCTCTACGTCGATCTCACGCCGGACCTCGCAGCGGCCGCCCGCGACGGCAAGCTCGTGTACTTCCGTGACGACACGCATTGGACGGCGCTCGGCAACGACGTCGCGGCGCGGACCATGGAGCGCGCGCTCCGCGAAGCCGCCGTGCTCAAGTGATGCGGCCGAGGCGCCGGGTGAGCGCGTCGCGCGCGAGCAGGCGCGGGAACACCAGGGCATCGCGCGCGTAGCGCCGCGCGAGCCGCCGCGGCTCGTTCGCGAGGCGATACAGCCACTCGAGCCCGCTCGTCCGCATCCACTGGGGCGCGCGGTCGATCGTGCCGGCCATGAAATCGATCGTCGCCCCCAAGCAAAGCGCCACCCCGCACGCGAGACGCGCGCGCTCACGGGGAACCCAGCGCTCCTGCTGGGGGGCACCGAGGCCGACCACCACGAGGGCCGCGTTGGCGGCGGCCACCGCGGACACGGCGCGCTCGTTGTCGACCTCACGCGCTTCGAACCCGAAGGGCGGCGCGTGCGTCCCGGCGATCTCGACCCACGGGTACTGCTCGCGAATGCGCTCGGCGGCTCGTTCGGCCACGCCGTCCATGCCCCCGAGCAGGAACACGCGGACGCCGCTCCCCGCCTTTGCATCCTCGAGCAGCACGGGGAACAGGTCGCTCCCGGCGACGCGCTCCGGCAAGTCCACGCCGAGCAGGCGCGACGCCCAGACGAGCGGCTGCCCGTCGGCGAGGACGAGGTCCGCCGCCGCATACACCGGCGCGAGCGCGGGCCGATCGGCGATCTGGACGACGTGATCGACGTTGGGTGTGACCACGACGCGGCTGTTGCGCTCCCGCGCCCACGCGAGTACGCGCGCGCTCGCCTCCGCCACGGTCACGGGATCGAAGTCGACGTTCAGGATACGCACGCGGGGTGACGGCATGCCGGCTCTCGGAAAGGCGCCTCGCAGGGCGCGTCGAGCGTCCAGTCTATCGCGGCCTCGACGCTCCGGTACCTGCCGTTCGGTGCGAAACGGCGTACTCGCCGACGAGGCCGAAGAGCGTGACGAGGATGACGAGCCCGATGTACGCCGCGTAGAACACGAAGACGAACGCAGCGCCCTCGTGCACGACGCGGGTCGGGGGAAGGTACACGGCGAGCCCGGCGTAGAGCGCGAGCTGGATCGCGCCGAAAAACCCGGGCGCGTTCGGCAGCGCAAAGCCGAGCGCCAGCACTCCGAGCACCACGGTCGTCTGCGCGAACGACAGCTCCGACAGGCCGACCGCTCGGGCCAAGAGCTGCAACGAGAAAATGTTCGTCAGCGCGCCCACCGCAGTGAGCGCGAGGAAGGAGCCCATATAGCGAAAGCTCGGCAAGAAGCTGAGTCCCTCGCTGACGCGCTCCACCGCGTCGGCGACCCGTTTCGAAAGCCCGTGCGAGATGACACCGAGCACGCGCTCGGTGACGCGCCGGGCGGTCGCGCGGAACAGGAAGAAGGCCGCCATCGCGAAGAAGGCTGCGCCGAAACCGAGGCTCGCGACCAGCGCGGCACCCGGGACCAGGGCCGCGGGGACCGGGAGATTGCCGATGCGATCCGGGAGGGGCTCGTGCGGCTTCGCGAAGGCGAGCCCCGCGAGGAGCATGATCCCGAACACGACCCCGTCGATGATCCGCTCGGCCCCGACCGTTCCCGTCACCGCCCACCCCGAGAGCTTCCCCTTTTCCCGAAGCAGCGCGGGGCGAGCCATCTCGCCGAGGCGAAAGGGGAGGAAGGTCAAGAGCCCGAGCGAAAGGCAGAGCGTGACGAAGGTGCGAATGACGGAGATCGACGCGAGCGGCGCGATCAAGAAGTGATAACGGACCAGGCGCGCCACGATGCTGACGAGCAGCACCAGCGTGCCGATCAGGACGAGCGTCCAATCGACCCGGTCGAGCGTTCCCGCTGGCGGCAGGAGCGGCAAGGCTCCCTTGTTCAACACCCAGGCAAACCCCCCCGCCAGGGCGAGGGAGGCCACCAGGGTGCGGAGGTGGCGCCTGAGGAACGAGGGACGGGCGGAGTCCAACGCCACCCCGTTTAGCACGGGTTCGGCGGGAGGTTGGAAACCCGGGCGCGAGGGCGCTACGGTGCGACCGCCATGGCCCAGAAGAGCGTCCAGATCGGCCTCGTTCAGATGTCGATGAGCCCGGACAAAGCGGAGAACCTCGAGAAAGCGGCAGCGCGCGTCCGAGAGGCGGCCGAGCGCGGAGCGGAGATCGTCTGTTTGCCGGAGCTTTTCGCGACCCCCTACTTCTGTCAGACGGAGGACGCGTCGAACTTCGATCTCGCCGAGCCGGTTCCGGGCCCCACGACGGAGGCCATGGCCGAGGTGGCGCGCGCGGCGAAGGTGGCGCTCGTGGTGCCCGTGTTCGAGCGACGCGCGCCCGGCGTCTATCACAACAGCGTTCTCGTGCTGAAGAAGGATGGCGCGGTGTCCGGCATCTACCGCAAGATGCACATCCCCGACGACCCGCTCTTCTACGAGAAGTACTACTTTACGCCGGGCGATACCGGGTTTTCGAGCTTCGCGACCGAGAGCGCTAGGGTCGGTCCGCTCATCTGTTGGGACCAGTGGTACCCGGAGGCCGCGCGGCTCACGGCGCTCACCGGTGCCGAGATCCTCGCCTATCCGACGGCGATCGGCTGGCACCCGAGCGAAAAGAGCGAGTTCGGCGCGGCGCAGCTCTCGGCGTGGCAGACGATCCAGCGAGCTCACGCGATCGCCAACGGCGTCTTCGTCGTCGCGGTGAATCGCGTCGGACACGAGGGGCCACGCGACGGCGGGCTCGAGTTCTGGGGCCACTCGTTCGTGTGCGACCCGTTCGGGCTCGTGCTCGCCGAAGCGGGCGAGGGCGAGGAAACGCTCGTGGTGCGCTGCGATCTCGAGCGCATCGAGTGGGTGCGCCGCAATTGGCCGTTCCTCAGGGATCGGCGCATCGACGCCTATGCCGGCATCACCTCGCGATTCCTCGGGTAGCCCGCGCGCGCTCGGGTTCCGCATGCCGGCGGAGTGGGAGCCGCACGCGGCGACGTGGCTCGCGTGGCCGCACAAGAGCAGCGACTTCCCCGGCAAGCTCTCGGCCGTGCGCTGGGTGTTCTGCGAGATGGCGCGGCTGCTCGCGGAGGGCGAACGGATCCGTCTGCTCGTGCGCGACGCACGCATGCGCGCCGAGGCCGAGCGCGCGCTCGAGCGTTCCGGCGTCCCGCTCGCGAAGGTCGATTTCGTGAAGCACGCGACGGACCGCTCGTGGACGCGCGACTACGTGCCGCAGATCGTCGTGCGCGGCGCGCGCCGAGGCCGAGAACGCGCCGCGGTGAAATTTCGTTTCAACGGCTGGGCGCGATACAAGGACCACCGGAACGACGACGCCGCGGGCAGCGCCGCGGCGCGGTTCCTCGAGCTCCGGACCTTCGAGCCCGTCGCTCCGCAAAGCGGCGCCAAGGTCGTCTTGGAGGGCGGGGCCATCGACGTGGACGGCGAAGGCACTCTGCTGACCACCGAGGAGTGCTTGCTCGACGGCGCGCAGGCGCGCAACCCCGAGCTCGGACGCGACGGCACCGAGGCCGTGCTCACCGAGTATCTGGGCACCACCCACGTGCTCTGGCTCGGGCGCGGCATCGCCGGCGACGACACGGGCGGTCACATCGACGACTTCGCGCGCTTCGGACCGGGCGGCACGATCCTGCTCGCCGAGGAGCCGCGCGCGCGCGATCCCAATCACCGGGTGCTCGAAGCGGCGCGGGAGCGGCTCGAGGGCGCCCGCAACGCCGCGGGACGGAAGCTCGAGATCGTTCGGCTCCCGATGCCCGAGCCCGTGGCCTTCGACGGGCAGCGCCTGCCCGCGAGCTACGCCAACTTCTACGTCGGGAATGCGGCGGTGCTGGTCCCCACCTTCAACGACCCGAAGGACCGGGTGGCGCTCGGCATCCTGAGCGACGTCTTCCGCGAGCGCCCGGTGGTCGGCGTCCACGCCCGGGACCTGGTGCTCGGCCTCGGCACGCTCCACTGCAGCACGCAGCAAGAGCCGCGCTGACGCTTCCGGAGCGACAGCCCCCTGCGAAACGAGGGCCGGGCGGCGCGACCGAGGGCGGTCGAGCGCGCAAATCCGGCCCGGGGACCTTCCCCCTGTAGTAAATAGGCGCGCCTTGAGCCTTTCGAACGTCTTTCGTGGCCTCGCCGGCGCGCGGGCGCGCGCCGCGGGCGTCGCGCTCGTGCTCCTTGCCGGGTTCGTGCTCCTCGGTTGGGTCGGTCATCGACACTACCCGATCCAGGAGTGGCTGTTCTTTCGCTACGCCGGCTACTGGCTCGCCGTCCTGCTGTGGGCGGCGTCCTCGACCGGCGTCGGCGCGCTCCTGCTCGAGCGCGTGGTGCGCGTCCGGCTCCGCGTGCTCGAACAGGTCTCGATCGCGTTCGTCCTCGGCGTCTTCGCGTTCGAGTGGGCGATGTTCCTGCTCGGCGCGGTCCAGGCCTACCGAAAGCCCATCTTCTTCCTCGTGCCGCTCGCGTTCCTCTACGTGGGCAGTCCGGCGCTCGTCCGCTTGTTCCAGCGCGTTCGCCGCGTCGTCGAGCGGCGGCCGCCCCGCGTCACCCCCTTTCGCCTGTTGGTGTTCGCGTTCGGATTCCTCGCGTTCGGGATGGTCTACTTCTTGGTGCTCACGCCCGAGAACGTGCAGTTCGACTCGCGCTGGAAGCACATGGCGCTGGCCGAGGACTACGTCGTGCACGGCGGTCTGCGCCGCGCCACCGAAGGCTGGGCCTTTTCGGCGCGCCCGCACATGACGTCGTACCTCTTCGTGTGGGCGTTCCTCGCGCCGAAGGCGCGCCTCTTCGATCAAATGGTGCTCTCGGCGCACCTGGAGTTCTTCACCTTCGCGGTGACGACGCTGGTCGGGATCCCAGCGCTCGTGCGGCGGCTCGTCCCCTCCGCCGATCCGAGCGTGGTGTGGGCGGCGCGCTTCCTCTTTCCCGGCATCTTCCTCTACGACAGCTCCGTTTCTGGCGGGACGGATCACTTCGGCGCCCTGTACGCGCCGGCGATCGCGGTCACGTTGTTCGAGGCGCTGCGGCGGTTCGAGGTGCGCCGCGTCGCGTTGGTCGCGTGCCTCGTCGCGAGCGCCGTGATGGTCAAGGAGACCGCGGCGCTCCTCCTCGCGCCGTTCCCGATCGCCGTGCTCGTCGTGCGCTGGGGGATGGAAGCGGTGCGGGCCTTTCGGCAACCCGGAGACCCCGCCCGAAAGCGCGTGCTCTGGCTCTTGCCGACCGTGGCGCTCGGCGTCGGGCTCCTCGTGAGCATTCCCTTCTGGCTCAAGAACGTCGTCTTCTATCAAAACCCCGTTTATCCGAGCTTGAGCTCGGTCTTTCCCTCGAATCCCTGGTCCGAGGCGGCCGCGTACAAGTTCAAATGGGGCTATCAGGAGGGGCAGATGTGGGCGCCCTCTCGGGACCTCGAGGGGGTGCTCGAGACGTTCGCGGCGCTCTTCACGTTCTCGTTCATTCCGAACGACTGGCCCCGCTTCCACCGCGACGTCCCGGTCTTCGGCTCGCTCTTCACGCTGCTCCTCCCGGTGCTGCCGTTCCTGCGCGGCACCCGGCGCCTTTGGCTGATCGTGCTCTGGGTGCACCTCGGCATCTTCGCCTGGTACTCCGTGCACCATCAGGACCGGTACCTCCAGGGCATCTTGCCGTTGATGGCGGCGTGCGTGGCGGCGACCCTGGTCTTGGTCTTTCGCACGTTCGGCGCGGTCGTGAAGAGCGCGGCCGCGGCGCTCGTCGGGCTCCAAATCGTGTGGGGCGGCGACGTCTACTTCATCCAGACCCACGCGATGATCCGTTCGCCCATCAAGGAGGTCGTCGACCTTTTGAGCGGTGGGTTCGAGCGGAAGTACGAGCGCCGCCTCGAGGTGCAGGAGAAGTATCGGCGGATTGGCGCGGCGCTCCCCAAGGACGCCCGCGTGCTCTTTCACGAGCACAACATGCACCTCGGCGTGGGCCGGGAAACCGTGCTCGACAAGCACCAGTGGCAGTTCGCCATCGACTACGCGGGGGCGGGCTCCCCCGAGGCCATCCGGAAGCTCCTCCTCGGCCTGGGCGTCACGCACGCCTGGTACGTCCCGGAGAGGAGCGACACGATCGACTCGCTGGCCGGTGACCTCTTGTTCCACGAGTTCGCCGCGCACCACACCGTCGATCGCCGTCGCGTCGGGGGCGGGGTCCTCGTCCGGATCCCGGAGCGGCCCCTCGAGCACGAATTCCGGGACGAAGTGGTGGTTCTCTCGTGCCGGAGCAAGCCCGAGCCAGGGCTTTATCGCATCCGTGCCCTGGCGCGTCCCCCCTACGGCCCGAGCAAGCACGCCTTCGGACGTCCCTTGCGTCCAGCCCGCGATTTCGACGAAGCCCTCGCGCTCTTGCCCGATGCGAATTTCGTAGTTCTCGAGACTCGTTGCAGAAAGCGCCCCCCCCGGGAGCTCACGGAGTCCTTCCAACGCCTCGTGAAGCGCAAGCGCGAAGAGATCTGGCGCGTGAAGCGTGGGCACGCCCCCGCCCTCGAGGGGGACCCCGAGCCGGATGAGCAGGCCGGGCCCGAAGACGATCCCGAGGCTGGCTCCCCGTGGGACTCGAGTCCAGAATAGCCCCGGCGTTCGGCATGAAGCTCATCGTCCAAATTCCCTGTTTCAACGAGGAGGCGACACTGCCGATCACCCTCGCCGAGCTGCCCGAGCACGTCCCCGGCATCGACTCGATCGAGGTGCTCGTCATCGACGACGGCAGCGCGGACGGGACGGCGGAGGTCGCGCGCCGCGCGGGCGCTCACGTCGTGGGGTTTCGTCAGAACCAGGGGCTCGCTCGGGCCTTCATGCTCGGGATCCACGCGTGCCTCGAGCGCGGCGCGGACATCATCGTCAACACGGACGCGGACAATCAGTACCGTGCCGCGGACATTCCGCGCCTGGTCCAGCCGATCCTCGAAGGACGCGCCGATCTCGTGATTGGCGCACGTCCCATCGCGGACATCCGCCACTTCTCGCTGACGAAGAAGATCCTCCAGCGCTTCGGTAGCTGGGTGGTGCGGCGCGTGAGCGGGACGGACGTTGCCGATGCGCCGAGCGGGTTCCGCGCCATCTCGCGGGAGGCCGCGCTCGCGCTGAACGTGTTCAACGACTACACGTACACGCTCGAGACGGTGATCCAAGCGGGGCAGAAGGGCCTGCGCGTCGTGTCCGTGCCGATCCGCGTCAACGAAGATCTGCGGCCGTCGCGCCTCGTGAAGAGCATCGCGAGCTACGTGAAGCGCTCGATTTTCACGATGATCCGCATCTTCATCGTGTATCAGCCGCTGCGCTTCTTCCTGTTCGTCGGCTCGGTCCCGCTGCTTTCCGGGATCGCGCTCGGCACGCGGTTTCTCTTCGAGTACTTCCGCGACGACGGCGAGGGCCACGTTCAGTCGTTGATCCTCGCGGCCGTGCTCCTCATCGTCGGCTTCATGACGTTCCTGCTCGGCATTTTGGCCGACCTGCTCAGCGTCAACCGGCGCCTCCTGGAAGAGCTCCAGCGCCACCATCGGGGCCGGTTGTCGCGAGCGGGGGCGCGTGAGCGCGGGGACGACGCGCCCGTTCGGCGCTTGTACGAGGTCAGCACGACGCGGCACGCTCGTGGTGATTGAGCGGCCTCTCGCGGCGCCGCCCCCTGACGTTCCCTTGCCGGTCTCCTGTTGATGCGCTCCGAACTGCCCTTCGACTCCCGAGCTTCCACGGTCGAGCTCAGCGTCGTCTCTCCGATGTTCAACGAGGAGACCAACGTCCAGCCGTTCGTCCGCGCCGTCTCCGACGTCCTCGATCCTGCCGGTATCGACTACGAGATCATCCTCGTCGACGACGGCAGCCGGGACGGAACCTGGCTCGCCATCCTCGAGGCGACGAAGCAGAGCCCTCGGGTTCGGGGCCTCAGCTTGTCCCGCAATTTCGGCCATCAGGGCGCCTTGCTCGCGGGTATGTGCCACGCGCGCGGGCGGGCGGTGGTGACGATGGATGGGGATCTACAGCACCCGCCCGCGCTCATTCCGGAGCTCGTGTCCGCGTGGCGCGACGGCTACAAGGTCGTGAACACGCGTCGCTCCGACAGCACGGACACGAGCTGGTTCAAGCGTGCGAGCTCGCGCTGGTTCTACCGTTTCTTCTCGCGCGTCTCGGGGGTCACGATGGAAGCGGGCGCGTCGGATTTCCGCCTGCTCGATCGGATGCCGCTGTCGGCCCTCGTCAACATGGGGGACGCCGACCTGTTCGTGCGGGGCATCGTGAGCTGGCTCGGCTTCAAGACGAAGACGATTCCCTATCAGGCCCAGCCCCGATTCTCCGGCGTCCCCAAGTTCACGCTGAAGAAGATGCTGCGCTTCTCCGCGGGCGCGCTGCTCTCGTTCTCCGCCATCCCCTTGAAGCTCGGTATCCTGATCGGCTTCGTGACGAGCGGATTCGCGTTTCTCGAGCTCTGCTACATCGGGTTCGCCTACGTGTCCGGCCGCACCGTCCAGGGCTGGGCGTCACTGATGACGGTGATGTCGTTCATGTTCGGCGTGCTGTTCATCCTCCTCGGGATCGTCGGCACCTACCTCGGGAAGATCTACGAAATCGTGAAGAACCGGCCCCGCTTCGTGATCGGCGAGGCCGTCGGCTTCGAGCGGAGCGCCGTCGATCGCGGCCTCGTCTCGCAAGGGAGCGCTCAGCTCCGAGAGACCGTGTACAGGGCGTAGCCTCCGGGCAGCGCGAGCCGCGTCCCGAGGCGCGAGAGGAGCGGCTGTACGACGCGCTCCTGACTCTTCCGGACGAGCACGTGGGTCACGCCATAGCGCTCGATCGTCTTCAGGCGCGCTGCATCCGGCGTTCGTGACGAAAAAAAGGCGCTCGCATCCCGCCGCCGTTCGCGCTCGTCCGGGACGAGCGGGTTTTCGTGGAGCATCGCGACGACCCTGGGCCCGAACGCGGGCACGGGCCACGACGCCTTCGTGTCCCCGAGCACGACCGCGTCCGGCCCTGCGATGTCCGCGACCTTCCGGGCGTACCTCACGGGCAAACTCTCGCCCTTTGGCAGTCGCTCGAAGCGCTCGATCGTCCGTTCGACGTTGATATACGTGCTGAACGCGAGGATGGCGCCGACCGACACCGCCGGGATCCAGCGGACGCCCTTCGCTCGCGCCGAGGCGAGGGGGCCGAGCGGCGCGCTCACACGCAAGAGCAGCCACACGACGGCGACCTGCAGATAGAACACCGCGAGCAGGATGAAGCGATGCCCGAGCGGGAGCGGGACGTACACGTGGATCACGAACGGCGCGACCATCGAGAGCGCGCCGAGCGCGATGAACCAGTGTTTCCGGGCGATCAAGAAGTACCCGACGACGGGGAAACCGAGCAACGCGAGCCCGAGCGTCTGGGCGATCCGAGTCGTGTTGTAGAAGTAGTGGAGGTCATCGCTCCGCTCGGCATCGAAGAGCTCGGTCACGCTGCGCACCATCCACCCGGAGCGCTCGCCGCTTCCGCCCGCGGCCAGCTCCCAAGTCGGGAAATACGGCCACAGCCGAGCCAGGAGGAGGCCCCCGACGAGCGTGAGGACCGTGGTTCCGCGCGTGCGCAGGCTCGCCCCGGGCTCGAACGCGCACAAGAGGAAGCAGCCGGAGAACGCGAGCACGGCCGTGAGCGGGTGCGTGATGAAGATGGTCGCGAAGCCTGCGGTCAACGCCGCGAGCAGCCCGGGCTTCGGCCGATTCGCGCGCAGGGCACGCACCACCCCGGCGAGGGCGAAGAACGAGAGGGCGAGCGCGGTGGTGGAGGGATACCCCGCGACGCCGAAATAGACGTGGAGTTGGTAGACGTTGGAGAAATCCCAGGCCTTCCACCAGCTCCCGAACATCACGATGAGCCCGAAGAGCGGTGCGCGCCGATCGCGGAAGTATTCACCGAAGAACAGATGAATGCCGGCGAGGAACAGCACCGTATTCAACACCGCCGTGATGCTCATCGCATCGAACGCATTGCCAGCGAAGAGCGTTGCAACGAGCGCCACGAGGACGGCGTACGGACCGAAGCGCGGCGAGCTCGCGGGGGTCGCGAGCATGGGATTGTCCGGCGTCCACGGATCCTCGAGCAGCGCGCGATACGTCGCCACGTGCTCCCAATAGTCGGCGGTCGGCGCGAACGTGATGAGCCGCGGCCCGACCGCGTCCGCGATCACGGCGAAGACGAGCGCGAGACCGAGCACGACGAACACCACGTCGTGAACGCGCCCGCGGACGATGGCGGCGAGGCGCTCGAGGGACAGCGAGGCCGCCGCTGCTTCTGGGACCGCGACGTTCGGAGAGGGCTGGGGCTCGCGGCCACCACTCAACTCCTGGGCTTCGGCCGAGCTCGACGTGGGATCCGGGGCGGCGGAGGACATCCGGCTCGATGTGTAGTCGCTGAGCCCGCAAATGCATCGCAGAAGGCACGCGGGGGCGCTCCCGGCCCTTTGGCCGAGGGCGCGGCTTCGCGGCGCGGACAGGCTCCGGCAATGCTATCGTGCGCGGCGACGCACGAGTGGCGGAACTGGCAGACGCACCGGATTTAGGTTCCGGCGCCGCAAGGCGTGTGGGTTCGACTCCCTCCTCGTGCACTCCACGTAGCATCTCGGGCTCCCGAGTCGGGAGGCGAAGGCGGCACGCGCCCTCCGCGAGGCTGCGGCGTGAGCGAGTCGGGGCGAGGGGCGAGCCGCGGTCGAGGGCCCTGGGCGCGCCTCGCGCGCCGCGTCAGGGCGGCGACGATGCCGTCGCGTACGTCGTCCGTGCCGAGAGCGACGCACGGCTAGGAACGCGCCGAAATATGCGGAAGCGGCGTCGAACGGAGTGCCCGCGTGGGGAGGGGCCCCGCGGCGCTCACTTCGGCGGGCAGGCGGCGAGCATGGGCGCGCTGCTGCTCGGCGCCGGCCAAAAGGGTCGCCGCCCTGCGCTGCCGAACTCACGGGGGGGAGGGGCGGCGTGGGCCGAAAACGGCTGTGTCTTTTCAGCGGCTTGCGCTACACGTTCTTGCGGCCGATTTTCGGCTCGACTCCGGTGCCTTCGAGGCACGCGATCTTCTCGCTTGGCTCTCATCGTCCAGAAATTCGGCGGAACTTCGGTCGCGAATCTCGAGCGCATGCGCGCCGTCGCGGAACGCGCGCTGCGGACGCAGCGCGACGTGCACCACGTCGTGATGATCGTGAGCGCCATGGCCGGGGAGACCAACCGGTTGCTCGGGCTGGCGCACCAGATCTCGGCGACGCCCACCGTGCGTGAGCTCGACGTCTTGGCGTCGACCGGCGAGCAAGTGAGCGCCGCCCTGATGGCAATGACCATCCAAGCGCTCGGTGGGCGGGCGCAGAGCCTCCTCGGCCATCAGGTGAAGGTGCAGACCGACGGCGCGTTCACCAAGGCGCGCATCCGCACCATCGACGACGCGCGGCTACAGCGAACGGTGCAAGATGGGTGCATCGCAGTGGTCGCAGGCTTCCAGGGAGTGGACGCCGACGGCAACATCACGACGCTCGGGCGTGGCGGCTCCGACACCACCGCCGTGGCGATCGCCGCCTCGCTGGCGTGCGGTTATCTGGGCATGATCGAGGGGCTCA
>CAYYWA010000110.1:15481-16112 GCA_964475255.1 uncultured Sorangium sp. | reverse complement strand
GTCCTCGCGGGCGCCTCTCGATGGAGGGGAGCGCCATCGACCTCGCGGCGCTGCTCCGGGACGGGCCGAGGACCGAGCTCGGGTTCTCGCTCGCGCTCACGGTGGGCTCCGACGCGGAAGGGCTCGCCGCCAAGTATCGGCTGGTATCCGCGGGGTCGAAGGTGGCAGACCAAGCGCTGCCTCCCATCGCGATCGAGGGACGCGCGCGGGTTCCCGAGGGAGAGGCGGCGAGGCCGAGCACCGAGGGCACGCTCGAGATCGCCGAAGCGCGCGCGCCGACTCGGGCAGCGTACGCCCTTCGCGCCGTCGAGCGCGGCTTCGTCGCAGAGCTCACCGGGGGCGGCGCGCTCCGCCGGCCCGAGTCGCTCGCCGCGTTCGGCGTAGAGGCGATCGGCACGTTCTCCGTCCGGGGCCGCTACGAGTCCGCGGCGGGCGCGCAGGAGGCGGCGATGCTGCTCGAGGTCGGGCTGACCTCCGAGGACGTCGACGCGCCCGAGTACCTCGCGGCGATCGAAGCCTACGGCAAGGCGTTCCCGAACGATCCGTCGCTCGACCTCGTGATGCTCGACAGCATGTTCCTGCGCAAGCAGTTCGACGAGGCGCTCGTGGTCATCGATCGGCTCGACGAGCG
>CAYYWA010000110.1:129-15471 GCA_964475255.1 uncultured Sorangium sp. | reverse complement strand
ATCGGCCCGTGGTCCGTCCGGGGCCGCTACGAGTCCGAGGCGGGCTCGCAGGAGGCGGCGTTCTCCGCCGACCTCACCGAGCTCGCCCATCCCGCGGTGACGGCGCGCGACGTCGGGCTCACGGTCTCGGCACGCGGCCCCACGGAACGCCTCCGATTCGAGGCGCGGGCGAACGCGGCGTCGTTGACCCTTCCGGACCGAGAGCTCTCGTCGGTTCGCCTCTCCGCGGTGGGGACGCCGCGAGCCTTCGACGTCGCGCTCCGCGCCTCCGGCACCGATCCGGAGTCGATTGGGGCGCGCGCGACCATCACGACTGGGCAAACGCTCGTCGTGCGTTCGCCCGAGCTTTGGGTTCGCGATCAGGACGGCACGCTGACGGCTCGCGCGAACCGGGTGGCCGTGAACGGGGACGGCATCGCCGTCGATCGCTTCGCGCTCACCGGCCCAGGACGGGTCGAGCTCTCGGGCGTATGGACGGGCGAGCTCGAGGCGCTCGAGCTGCGCGCTCTGAAGCTCGACGTGGCGCGCCTGCTCGCGATCCTCGGGATCCGCACGGAGCTCCGCTCGGCCGAGATCACGGCCACCGCCCACTACTCCGGCGAGGGACGACGGCCGAGCGGGGCGCTCGACGCCGACGTCCGCGACCTGACCATCGGCGACGTGAAGGGCGGCAGCGCTCGCGCCGACATCGAGCTCGTGCGCGGCAAGCTCTCCGGAGCGCTCGAAGCGGAGCTGGAGCGCGGTGCGACGAGCCGCGTCGAGCTCCAAGGAGTGGACCTGCCCGAGCTCCCGCTCACGCGCGGCGACCTCGAGCGGCTCACGGGAACGGTGTCGCTCTCGGGGGAGCTCGACCTCGCCGAGCTCGGGTCCGTGCTCGCGCTCGCCGGGATTGCGCGCGCCGAGGGGATCGTGCGCTACGAGCTCGCGGTGCGGCATCCCGAGAGCGCGAAGGGCGCGCCGGCGTGGAGCGCCCGCATCCGAACCGAGTCGCTCGCGCTCGCCGGCGCGCGCTCCGAAACCGAGCAGACGCCGACGCGCGAGGCCGCGCGTGCGGCGGAGCCGTGGTCGGTGCGCGGCGTCGATCTCTCGCTCGAGGCCTCCCTGGAGCGCCGAACGATCGTCGTCGATGCGGAGCTCTTCGACGCCGCGGGGCCGCTCCTCACCGCCGATGCCCAGTGGAAGGACGTGCGCGCGCCGCGCTCGATCCCGAGCGCTCGGCGTGCGCTCTCGAACGCGCCGTTCGAGGCGCGGGTTCGCGTTCCCGTGCGGCGCTTCGACTCGCTGCCCACCGAGATCCGACCGGCGTCCTTCGACGGCGCCGTGACCCTCGAGCTCCTGGCCGCGGGCACGCTGGAGCGCCCCCGGGTGACTCTCTCGGGGCAGCTCACCGATTTCGGTCCCGTCGCCGAGCGCAAGTACCGACCCACGATCCATCTCGCGTTCGACGGGGCGTACGAGCGGACGCGCGGCGCGCTCCGGGCCCACGGGACCCGGCGTGGCGATCGCGTGTTCGAGCTCGACTCCCGATGGCAGGGAGATCTCGCGCGGCTCGTGCAGGCAGAGGACGACGGCGTGAACAGCCCGGTTCGCGGCGCCGTGGACGCGCGGCTCCGCGACTTTCCGCTCGGCGCGATCCCGCCGCTGTTCGATCGGCAGATCCAAGGGAACATCTCGGGAACGGCGCGCCTCGAGGACTTCGGCCAGGACGCCGCGCTCGAGGTCGATCTCACCGGCACCCGCTTGCGCGTCGAGCGAACGCGCTTGCGGCGCGTGCGCGCGCTCGTTCGCGCGGCAGGGGACGCGCTCGAGCTCGAGGGGCAGCTCGAGGCCGAACGGGGGCGCGCCCACGTCGAGCTCCGCGCTCCCATGGCCTGGGGCGCGCGGATCGCGCCGGAGGTCGGCGAGACGCTGGGCGGCGAGCTCGTCGCGAACGATCTGCGGCTCAGCCTGCTCGCTCCCTTCGTCCGGGAATCCATCGGCGACCTCGATGGACGGCTCGACGCCGAGATCCGGGCCGACGTCGATGGGGGATCGCCCCGCGTGTTCGGCGAGGCCACCCTCACGGGGGGCGTCGTGCAGGTTCCTGCGATCGGGCAGCGGTTTCACGGGATCGATCTGAGCGCCACGATCACGCCCGACCGCGTTCGGGTTCCTCGCTTTCGCGCGCACGGGATCACGGGGGCGCTCGAGGCGAGCGCCGAGGCCGAGCTCGATGGCTTCGTGCCGGTCGCGGCCAGGGCCGACGTCGCGATCGATTCGCGCTCTCCCATCCCACTCACCTGGGAGGGCCAGTCGCTCGGGGACGCGTGGGGGACCCTCGGCGTCACCTACACGCGCGACGACTCCGAGAAGGTGCACCGCATCGCCGTGAACGTGCCGCGCTTCGCGATCGACATGCCGCGTTTGGCGCCTCAGGGCATTCAGTCGCTCGAAGACGCCGAGCACGTGCGCGTCGGGTTCTACGAGAGAGACGGCAAGTTCGTGCAGCTTCCGCTGCAACCGCTCGAAGAAGCGGTCGAGCGCGTCCCTCCGGAGTACACCACCCTGGTCGTCGTGGACCTCGGCAAGATCGGCATCGAGGCGGGAGATCTCGCCAGCCTCGAGGTCGGCGGCAAGCTCCGGGCGAGGGTGCGGGAGCGGCTCAGCGTGCGCGGCACGATCGAGTCGCGCCGAGGGCGGCTCGACGTGCAGGGCAAGCAGTTCGACATCGAGCGCGCTGTCGTCACCTTCACGGGTGGGGAACCGGACAACCCGAGCGTGAATTTCGTAGCGCGATGGGAAGCGCCGGTCGGCTACGTGGTCACGGCCGAGTACACGGGGACGGTCGAGCAGGGGAGGCTCCAGCTGAGCTCGGAGCCGAACCTTAGCGAGAACGAGATCCTCACGCTGCTCCTGTTCGGCTCGCCCGAGGGCTCGCTCGGGGCGGCCGAAACGGACTCGACGGCAACAGCGGTGGGCCTCGCGGGCGGCACGGCGGCGCGCGGCCTGAACCGCGCGCTCGGACAGCTCACGGAGCTCGACGTGCAGGCTCGCATCGACACGAGCACGGGGTCCGCGCGTCCCGAGCTCGTGATTCAGCTCACGCCTCGTCTTTCGGCGCGCGTGACGCAGGCGCTCGGCGAGCCGTCACCCGGCCAAAGCCCGGACCGCACCTTTCTCACGTTCGACCTGCGCATCGCTCGGTCGTGGTCGCTGTCCGCCACCGTCGGCGATCGCGGCGCCTCCGCGTTCGACGTGCTCTGGAGACGCCGGTACTGAGCGACGCGGTTGCGATCCTCGGCCCGTATCGCGTCCCGAAATCCAGGTGTCAGGGGGCTCGGACGATGGGCTTCGGTTCTTGCTCTTCGCGCCAGATTTCCAGAGCCTCGAGGGCGAGGCGCACGAGAAGCGGGCCGAGGAGCAGGCCCCAGGCGCCGAAGGCGCCGATTCCCCCGAGCATCGCCAGAAACACGACGAACGTCGGCAAGCGGAGCTGCCCGTAGCGCGAGAGCCAGGGCCGAACGAAGTTGTCGATCAACGACACGACGGCTCCCACGACGAGCAGCGCCACGGCCGACCCCGTGCGACCGCTGACGAAGAGCGCGACGGTGACCGGCACCCAAACGAGGCCCGTGCCCACCGTCGGAATGAACGACGCGAGCGTCGTGAGCAGGCCGAGCACCAGTGCTTGCGGCGCGCCGACCAGCGCGTAGCCGATCGTGGCCAGCGCGCCCTGAATGAGCGCCGTGAGCCCCATCCCGATGAAGAGGCCGCGCCCCGTCTCCGCGAACGCGTCCGCGAAGCGGATGAGGTACCGGCGGCGCACCGGTGAGTGCTCGATCAGCCAGCCGTAGGCGCGTCGTCCGTCGACGAGCAGCGTGTAGAACCCGAACACGAACACGAAGAGCCCGATCACGAGCGCCGTGGCCGCGCCGAACACGGTGCTCGCGGCGCGCACGGCTCCGGAACCATGCCGGCGAGCGATCTCGAGCGCTTGCCGGAGATCCAAGCGCTCGAGGGGGATCTGGGGCTCGGTCGCGAGCAGCGCTCCCAGCAGATCCTCGCCTTCGGAGACCCGCAGGCGCTCGGCGAGGTCGACGAGCGCTCCGACGACGGACAGCACGACGACGACGATGGGCGTGAGCGCCGCGATCACCAGCAACACCGTCACGATGCCCGCGGCTCGGCTCCGCCCCGTAACGCGCATGAGCCGCTGGTGGAGCGGTTGAGCGAGCAGCGCGCTCCACGCGGCGAGCAGGAGCGGCGCCCAGAGCGGGCGCAGCGTGAAGAACGCGAGCCCGCACAAAACCAGCACCGCCCAGACGAGCGCGCCATGGAGGGCGTGTTGCCGGTCCATTCGCGGGCTCTCCGGGTGCACGTCTCTCGGAAGCATGGCGCGTTGCGAAACTCTCACAGCCTCGCAAAGCAGGGGGCACGCCGCCAGATGACGCCCTGAGTTTCGGATCCCGCTCTGCCCGGGCGTCCGGCCTTGGCCTGGGACACGCGGTTCCGTTCCGCCATTGGGCGGAGCGGATCGCATCGATCGTGGCGAAGTGGCGTTGCCAGGGCGGGGGCTCACTCCGCACGCGCCCTCGACATGCCGGAGCGTCACCGTCTGCGAGCGTGCGTTCTTCTCACGGGGGATGAGTCGCGTCGCCTGATACGCGAGGTCTTCGGGGTGATGGGTGGAGAGCCGCGCGTGAGAGCGCGCCCTGCGAACGGCGGTCGAGAGGCGTCGATCCAGTGACGGTGCACGGTGGCCCACGTCTTGCAGACCCCAACGCCGAAAGGAGTTCCCGAGTGCCCTTCAAGACTATCGCGATCCCTCTGCTCACCGGAGGCGCCGTGGCCGCGGCTGCCTTCATGCTCGCCGCCTCTCGGCGGTCCGACGCCGCCCGTGTGCTCCGAGATCCGGAAGGAGGACTCCGCTTCGAGCTCGACCCGATTGCCCATGACGAAACCGTGGAGCGCGCGCTCGGGATCTCCTCGGGAAGATCGGGCTTGAAGATGCGGACCGAAGCGGAGGTGATGGCCATGGTGGGCGCCGTCTGGCCGGTCCTCTCGGAGCGCCGCGTTGCCGAGAATCGTCGGTCGGCGTCGGACGCTCTGCTCTTCGCCTCCACGGAAGATCTGGACGGAGCTCCGTCTCCGCACGAAGTCAGCTCTCTCGTCGGGCCGCACGCCATCGCGCCCGACGACGACTCCGTCGGGGAGCCGCTCGTCGACGAGGACGTGATCGAGGTGCCCATCGGGCACACGGCGGATCGCGCGTACGACGACCAGCTCCAACAGGACAAGCTGCACCAGCCGGACACGACGGGCGCGGTGCTGAAGGCTTCCGTCGAGACGGCGGAGTCCGCCAAGATCGAGATCCCGGCGAAGGGCTCCGACGTGGCGGTCGATCCGACGTTCTCCGAGCCCGACGCGGTGCTCGAGGAGCGCGCGACCGTTGGCTTCCTCGAGGAACAGGACGACGTCGTGGAGCCCTACGACGCCGTCGAGCCCGAAGAGCTCGGCACCGAGTGGATCACGCGCGCCACCGAAGCGCCGCCGGTTCCCGACCCGCGCCTTCGAGAAGAGAGCGCCGAGGTGTCACAGGAGATCGATCCGGTGCTGAGCGACGCCTCGAACAACGTGGCGCACATTCCGAACGACGACGAGGTGATTGCTGCGGTCGAGCCCGACGAGCTCTCCGACGAGGGGGAAGTGCCGAAAGAGGTTTGGGACGCGGGAGTCCTTTCCGAGCGCAAGAAGAGCTGAGCTCTGAAGGCGACGTGAGCTCTCGAGGGCGCGTCAGGGCCGGAGGCGTCTCGAGAGCTCGTCGAGCAGGGCTACTTGCGCGGGGTGGATTTTTTCGCGCGCGGCGGGGAGCGCGAAGAACTCCGCCCGATCGACCTCGGGGAAGGTCGCCGTGCGCCCCGAGCCCCGCGGCCACTCGAGCGTGAACGTGTTCGAGCGGAGCGTGCTCGGATCGCAGTCTCCTGCGAATGCCCAGGCGTGCACCCATTTGCCACCGCGCTGTTTCACCGGAGCCAGCTCGATGAACGGACCCTGCGCGTCGAGCCCCGTCTCCTCGCGGAACTCGCGCAGCGCGACCGCCAGGAGGTCTTCGTCCGGTCCGGGCTCCCCCTTCGGGATCGTCCAGGCGCCCGCGTCCTTGTTGCGGAAGAACGGGCCGCCCGGGTGGACGAGGAGCACTTCGAGCGCGCCCGTCGTGCGTCGATACATCAGAAGGCCCGCGCTGCGCTTCACGCGCGGAGCATAAGCCGCGAGCTCTCCGTCCGCACGACGCCGCTCGAAGCGCGGTTCGTCTCCACCACTCCGAGCACTCTCGCGACGTCGGCGCGAGCTCGCGACTCGTGCCACCGCGAAGCGCTGACTTCGCGACTGCGCGTTCAGGGCTGCCACGAGGGCCGCCGCGCGCCACGTGAAAAGCACGCTTTGCAACGATCGCTGCGGCGCTTCCGCGTGGCACTCAGGTTGCACGATTCGAGTGGCGTCGCAGCGAGGGACGCAATGCAAAACAACGTCAGCGATCACGGGATCGAACGGCTCTCGCTCGCTCAGCCTGGATGTCGGGCGGACATCGAATGAGACGAGCTCCCGCGGGATAGCGGACGAACCATTCGAGCGCGTCTCGCGCGGGCCGTCCCAGGATGGGACTCGTGCTCTGCGCGCGCGACGCAGAACGATTCCGCGCGTGAGCGCACGGCGGAGCTCTACCCGTTTCGGGAGCATCCGTACGCGCTCGGCGGAGGAGGGCATACACGCTTGGATTCTCTCCGTAGCGAAAGTTCACAGGCGACCTTTAATTCGACAGCGCGGCGTGCCGTTCGTGGCGAGTGCGGGCCCGGCGCCGCCGAACGCGGAACTCAGACTCCGCACGGTGCAGGAGGCCGGCTCAGAGGGTACGTGTGTATGTATAGCGACACGACGATATCGGAGTATGCGGCGCGCGCCGGTCAGGCGAGGACGCTGCAGTCGGGGGCGGGCGTCGGTGCGCTCACTCTCGCATTGGGTCTGCTCTTCGGTGGCTGTGCGGCTCCACCCGGCGAGCACGAGATGGAGCAGAGCCCGGTTGTGCGTTTCTCGGGGGCTGCGCTCGATACGCGCGCCACGGCGCGCATTCGCGGCCACGGAGGGATCGAATGTGGGGCGTTCGCCGTCGACGCTCGGCTGCTGCTCACCGCGGCGCACTGCCTGCGTCACGTGGGCGTTCCGAACTTCGTGCCCATCCCGGAGGATGCACCCGTCGTCGAGTCCGTCACGTTCCAATTCTCTCACGACGGCCCGAAGGGCACGGCGCGCGTCCTCCACATCGAGCGTGCCACCGACTACGCCGCGCTCGAGCTCGACAGCGACGCACCCTCCACGCTGCCCGTCCGCCCGGCGATGCTCGGCGAGACGGCGATTTCACTCCGCACGGTGAATATCGGTATCCTCACCGGCACCATCCTCGACGTCGACGACTTCGGGGGCAGCACCTCGGATCTCCCCACGATCCCCGGCGACAGCGGCTCACCCGTCCTGGGGACCGACGGCGCCGCCTTCGGCATCGTGTCCGCCCGCTGGGGCAACGACCTCGCCTACGCCGCCCCGGCACTGTAGCGCCGACCGCTCTTCGACCGTCGCCCACCTCTCCTTCGAAGGAAACCGCTCGGCGCTCGGCGGTCTCGTCCGAAGAACTGGGGTGGCCCGATAGGAAGCGCCCGGGGTCGGGTAAGGAGCCTGGTCCCTTCGGGAGCCCCGCAGTATGGTGTCGCCGTGTTTGCGGACTCTTGCCAACAAGACGTGATCTGTAGTCGCAAGGCCGAGCTCGAGAACGGTGTTTCCGCCGTTTCCAGCGAGCCCAAGGCCGTGCAGTGTTACGCCGAAACACCGACCATGGCGTCCTGTACCTGCTCCGACTCCCGTAGCTATCGGCCATACCGCCTCGAAACCTCCGACGTGGCCAGCTCGTGCGACGCCCTGCGCGAGTTCTGCCTCTCGGGAGAGGAGCCAACGATCACGGGTGATCCGGAGTGCAAGATCGAGCACCAGTCGTCGGGACAAGGCCACTGCGAAGTGACCCAGGTGTGCACTCAACCTGCCGAGCTCGGAGACGGGCTCGGTGGCATGGTCGAGGAATCTCGATCGGCTTCCTGTACGACGGGTGCCGAGGGTGCACGATGTCACTGCCACGGCGCGAGCGGCGGGCTGTACTTCGAGCAGCAAACAGCCGTCGACCTGGACGCGTGTCGAGCTGCGGTCCAAAAGTGCGAGTCCCCCAGCAGGGTCGAAATCGAGGGCCCCGCGAAGTGTCGTCCGACGGTGCAGGCCGCAGACATCGCCGCCTGCAGCGTTGCTCTCGAGTGTGCGCTCGAGGCGAGCTTCGACGGCGAGCCGTTGCTTGTCTACGGCGACGTCCAAGTGAGCTGCAGCCCTTCGGACGACGCCTGGTCGTGTCTCTGCAGTGCTTCCAACAGCACGAGCACAATCACCATCGAGGCCGAGGACCCATGGGAGGTGTGTACGGAAGCGGCCGTTCGCTGTCCCGAAGGGTCGACGTGCAGCCGTGGAGTGCCTTCGGTAACGGCGTACGGCCTCCCGGCGTTCCGATCTCGTTTTAGTTTAGAGCGGCGGTCCTTGGGCCACGGAGAGCCCGACCGGTTCCGAGCCGGTCGGCGCTTTCGCTCGGGGTTTCTGCGGTCGGCCGGTTCCTCCCAGGCGCGCCGCGCGTTGAACGCGTCGCACGCACCGCAAATCGGGGGATTCGTCTCGTCCGAACGGATTTGGGTGGTTTGACGGGAAAGGGTCGAGAGTCCCCGTCTGGCTCTTTCGAGACCCCCGTAGTAGGGTGTCCGCGTGTTTGCGGAGGCAATCATGCGGACAACCGGAATTCGCTTTCGAAGCGGCAGTATCGCGGGTGTATTGTTGCTCCTTGCAGTCGCCTGCGGGGGCGAATCCGAAGGCCCAGGCACCGAACCGGAAGCGACCGGTGGTGACGGTGGTGCGCCCACGGGCACCAACGCCGACGCCGGGGCCAGCGACGGCTCGGGAGGAACCGAGGAAGGTTCTGCCGGCGATTCCGGAGACCCGGGCGCCGCGGGTGCTGGAGGAAGCAGCGGCTCGACCGGGGCCGGCGGCGGCGTGTCGATGGGCGGCGGTCAGGCCGCCGGTGGGGGCATTTCTCGGCCGCCGCCGATGGGCGGAAGCGGGGGAACCGGTGGCACGCCGGGGCCCGTCGAGGGCTGCGAGCCGGTCATTCAGTCGTCTGGCACGGACTTCTGCCAAATCGAGTTCACCTGCGAGAACTCCGAGTATCTCCTGACCTACTGCAAGGGCGACGGCGCCGGTTCGTTGTCGTGCTCCTGCCAAGGCGCGAACCGCTATCAGGACTACCAGGTCGAAGGAATCAGTGGGCTCGCAGCCTGTGATCTGGTCGCCGACGTGTGCATGGAAGGCAAGGCCGTCTCCTTCGAGGAGGAGGGGGAGTGCGGAGTCCAGAGGACCACGGGCACTTCCTATTGCGAGCTCAGTGAGACGTGCCAGCGCAAGGCCGACCTTGGCGATGGGATCTCGGCTGTCTTGCGCGAGTACAAGAACACGAGCTGCTACAGCCAAACGTCGAGCACGGCCTATTGTCAGTGTAGCGATGGCGCCACGTGGCGGGAGTACCGGCTCGAGACCGGTGATTTGACGAATTCCTGCGACGCCCTGCACGACCTCTGCACCTCGGGCGAAGAACCCACGTACACGGGCGAGCTCGAGTGCAAGTTCGAGCGACAGAGCTCGGGGACGGGCTACTGCGAGGTCTCCGAGGTGTGCTCACGGGTCGCCGAGATTGGAGACGACCTCATCGCGGTGCACGAAGAGGATCGCTACGCCTCCTGTTCGGCGGGCTCGGGGGAGCAAGCACGGTGCAGTTGCTCGAGCGCACAGGGCTCGCTCCGCTTCGATCGGGCCGGCAGCCCCATTCCGGACACGTGCCTGGCCGCGCTCGAGCCGTGCAAGGCGCTGGACAAGCTCGAAGTCGAGGATGGTTCCGTCACGTGCCGCCCGACGTCTCAGTTCGCGGACACGGGTTTCTGCAACGCCTCGCTCGATTGCGCGCTCGACGCGACGTTCGACGGCGAACCGCTGCGCGTCTACGGCAACGTACAGGTGTTCTGCAGCCCCACCGACGACGCCTGGTCGTGTTCCTGCAGCAGCAACACGAGCTCCGGAACCCTCACGATCGAGCTCGACGACCCGTGGGAAGCGTGTACGGAAGCGGCCGAGCGCTGTCCCGAGGTCGTCGACGTGCAGCCGTTGTCCGGCGGCAGCGGCGTTGGCGGCATGGGGCCGATCCCGCCTCCCGGGCGCCCAATTCCGTTCTAAATTGGAGCGACAAGCGGCTCGGAACGCGCCGAACCATGCGGATGGCCCGCCTTGGGTTTCGGAGAGCGCCGAGGCCCGATTTCCCGGCGCTGCGAGGCTCCAAGCAGGGGCGGGGCGCGCCGCCCCCCTCCGTCGCAGTGAATTCGCCGGGGGCTCTCCCGCGCGCTAGCCGTCTTGGGTTTCGGAGAGCGCCGATCGCTTCGAGCGGGTCGGCGCGTTTCGTTCGTCGTCTCCCCAGAGGTGCTTCGGAGGACGGCCGATCGCCACCTGGGCGCGGAGGATCGCCGCCGGCGGCGCCGCGCGGATCACTTCGTCGCGCAGCCAACAGACGAGCGGATGGCGGATCGAGCCGAGGCGAGCGTTCCGCGCCGAGAGCCGCGTGATGGCGCGCGTCCTCGGGATGCGGAGGCGTTCGTAGGTGCGGAGCGCGCGCTCGACGGTGTCCGCTCCGCGGAACGCGCGTCCGAGGACCACTGCATCCTCGATGGCTTGCGCCGCGCCTTGTCCGGCGTGCGGCAGCATGGGGTGGGCCGCGTCGCCCAACAACGTCACCGGTCCCGTCCCCCAACGAGAGAGGGGAGCGCGCTCGAGGAGATCGTCCAGCCGGAGATCCTCGTCGGCGGTCTGCTCGACGAGCCGACGGAAGAACGTGTCGAAGGCGGCAAGATGCCGCTCGAGTCTTCCGCGTGGCGACGCCTCGGCTGCAGGCGGCTCCTCCGCCGCGATGGAGGCATACCAGTACACGTCCGACGCGTTGGCGCGCGCGAGCCCGAGCTCGTAGCCACGCCCGAGATATTGAATCGCGTCCTGGCCGTCGAGGTCCGCCGCCCCGTTCCGGGCGACCCCACGGAAAGCCAGGATGCCGCGGCGCCGTGGCGGCGGCTCGAGCGGATGCAAGGCGCGTCGGATCGCGGAGCCCACGCCGTCCGCGCCGACCAGGAGATCGCCGTGGACGGTCGGCTCCCCAGCGGCGGCGAGCTCGACGCCCGCCTTGCCCGTTCGGTATCCCGTCACCAGCGCGCCGAGATGCAGCCCCTCACGCCCGACGCGCTCGAGGAGCGCCCCGTGAAGCACCGGGCGCAGCACGCAGACCGTCTCCTCGCCGAGCGAGGCTCGGATCTTGGAGAACTCGATCGCTTTCAGCACGCGGCCATCGCCGCGTCGGATCTGACCGCGCCGAAGGAGCGCCCCACGCGCGAGCACCGTGTCGGCGATGCCCAGCTCACGCAGGGCGGCCATCGCGTTCGGTGCGAGCAGCAAGGCGAAGCCGAGCTCGCGCGGATTCGGCGTCCGCTCGAACACCTCCACCGTGAGCCCCGCGTTGGCGAGCGCTGCCGCCGCGGAAAGCCCGCCGATTCCGGCTCCAACCACGAGAGCGGTCGTCATCGACACGCCGTGTACACCGCAGGACGATCCCTGCCAAGGTGCACACACTTCGTCCGCCGAACGGAGCTTCGGCCTCGAAATCTGGTTCCCTGGCGTCAGCGAAACCCTACGCTCGGCCGATCGCCGCGACCCGAACGGGGGATTTGGCGACGCGCTGACCGCGCTTCGCATGGAGGCTCGCGAAGAGCGCGATCGCGAGCAAGAGCTCGGAGAGATCGCCGCCGTAGTACATGATCTTGGCCGCATCCTGCATGGCCTCGATGTCGAACGGAGTGCCGCGCGGAAAGCCGTAGGCGAACATCGCTTTCGCGAGCGTCGCGTGGGCCGCGATGGCCCCGAACAACACCGCGATACGCTGCGAGTCCCTGGGGCGCGCCGGGCCGGGATCCGTGCCCGCGATCGCCCAGGAAAAAACGCACCCCGCCGCGAGAAAGTGCACGTGGACGGCGAGGTGCAGCGCCGGATCGTGGAGCATTCTCGCGAACAGCGGCGTCAGGTACAGCCCCGCCATTCCACCGATGTTGAGCGCGAGCGCCGTCACCGGGTGGGCGACGAGCCGCGCCGGGCGGCTGTGAAGCACGCGCACCACGCGCCGCGCCGTGGGCGCGGGGAGCTGCGAGAGCGCGAGCGTCACCGGCGCGCCGAGCACGATCCCGACGGGGCCGAGCATGCCCAGCATCAGGTGCTGGACCATGTGCATCCGGAGGTCGGTGTGTCCGAGCGTCGCGAGCGGCGGCGCGAGCGCTGCGAGCACCAGACCCATTCCGAACGGGAAGCTCGCGCTGCGAAACGCGCTCCATGCGGCCCCGCTCCGCAATCGGCGGACCACCCCGATGAAATAGAGCGCGAGCACGACGACCGCGAGCACGAGCAGCCCATCCATGCCCGCCGAGTGCGCGCCCGCGGCGCCCGGGTGGGGCGGCTCGCTAGGATGATGGGTGAGGTGCGAAGGCACGGCCCCCTCCACGCTGCTTGCGAGCCCGCATCAACAGCGCGAGCCCCACGCCCATCAGCACGAGCCCCGCGAGATTCCACGCAAGGTCGTACGGAAGGAGGGGCACGCCATATCGGATCTGGTGAAGCCGCAACACCTTGTGGATCACGACGCCATCGAGCACCTGAAACCCACCGAGTCCCAGGAAGAACCCGGCCCACGCCCACGCCAAGTCGAGCTCGCCGCGCTTCCGCAGCGCGAGCAGCCCGAAAAATCCCGCGACGATCGCGATGAGCTCCGAGGCGTGGAGCAGGCCGTCGAAAAGCAGACCGACGGCCAGTGTCGAGCGATCGTAGAAGTGGTGCCAGCCGAGCACCTGGTGGAACACGATCTCGTCCACGGCGGCCATCATGCCGATGCCGATCAAGGCCCCCATCCAGGCCGATCGCTTCTCCGCGTCCATCCGCCGTCCGCGATGCAAGCTGCGCGCCGTCGTGCCACGGACTCGAGGCGTCCGTGCTCCCGGGGCTCGGCAGATCCGCGAAAAGGGCGCCTCCGCGCGCCGACGAGCCACGGGGCTTTTTACCCCGCGTGTTAACGCGTTCGCCGTCTGGACGAACGCCGCGCGAGCGGTTGAAGTCGACGGATGGAACGATCGAAGTCTCGGGTCCTGATCGCGGGGGTTGCCGGCTACAACCGCGGCGACGACGCGATTCTCCACGCCCTCGTCGGGCAGCTGCGGAGCCGCTTCGAGCTCGACGGCATCACGGCGACGGTGCTCAAGCGCGGCGTTGCGCCGGACTCGGTTCGCGAAGTGCTCATCGACCGCAAGAGCCCGGTCTCGCAGGTGCAGCTGGTGCGCGCCGTCGCGCGGAGCTCGCTCTTGATGCTCGGAGGGGGCTCCATCCTCCATGAAGAGGTCAAGACCACGTGGCTCCGCGGGATCATGGCGTTCTTCGTCGAGGTGGTGACGCTCGCCCGGCTCTTTTCCGTGCCGGTGGTGACGGCTCCCATCGGCATCGACGAGCTGCGCACCGACCAGGGCAAGAAGATGGCTCGATTCATCCTCGGGCAGTGCCGCCTGATCGCGGTGCGCGACGAGCGCTCCGCGGCGATCGCTCGCGAGCTCCTCGGTCCGGGCACCGAGGTCATCTTGGGGTCCGATCCGGCGTTCTGTCTCAATCCGCGCGGCGACTCCACCGAGCGGACGCCCCCTTACCTCGTGCTCTCGCCCGCGTTCGAGGCGACGAGCTCCGCCGAGCTCCCGGACCTCCTGGCTTCCATCGTCGAGCGCTTCCTCAGCCTGTACGCCTATGGCCGCTGCATCCTCATCGCCATCGACGAGCGCGCCGAAGAGGACGGCGGGCGCGTGCGCGAGATCATCGAGCGGCTGCCCGTGGACATGCGCCCGCGCGTCGAGCTTCGCGTGCCGGCCACCGTCAACGACGTCCTCTCCCTGTTGCAGGGCTCCATCGGCCTCGTGACCATGCGCCTCCATCCGATGATCCTGGGCGCGGGCCTCACGCCCGTTCTCTGCTTGAGCCGCGGCGTGAAGACCGACGCCATCGCCGCCGAGCTCTCCGTCCCCGTGATCTCCGTGCGCAGCGAAGCCTGGTCTGCCGTCCGCGCCCGCGCCAAAGCCTTCATCACCGAGATCGCCTCGACGGAGAACCGCGAGCGCTTCGTGCGCGCCTCCGCCGCGGCCGCCGCCCTGCAACGCGCCCGCGTCGAAGACTACTTCTCCGCCCTGCGCCCCTTCCTCCCCGCCAAAACCGGAGCCTGGAAAGCCGCCTGATTCCGCACCCACCCAAAGAGCGACCCGCGCTCCTCTCCTCCCTCTTGCCGGAACCCGCTCGGAGTCCTTCCAGAAACCAGTCCGTGCAAACCCCCGAGGTGCGCCCCTCGGCGCCACGCCGGACGGCTCGGACGCACTCCCGCAAGCGACACAGCGGTCCGGCGCTCCCGCTCTGCCTCCCCGGAGCCAAAAGAACGACCCCGTGTCCTCCATTCTGCCTCCCGAGAGCCCCGGTGAAAACACCGATTCCCTCAAGCCTCGGGCACGAATTCCGAGACGGACCAAGGAAACCGACATGCAGTGCCGCGAGTGCAAAGGCAATGCATTCGAACCGCGCACCGTCGAAATCTGTGCGCGCGTCGGCGAGCACGTCGTGATCGATCGTTCCGTGCGCCTCCCGATGTGTGCGCGCTGCGGCGAGTTCACGGTGCCGGCCGACGTATTGGAGAAGGTGGAGCCCCGGGCCGCTCTGATCGCGTCGATGGAAGCTTCCCGGGTCACGGGCGCGATGCTGCGTTTCGCACGCAAGGCGCTCGACATGACTCAGGCGGAGCTCGCCGCGCGCATCGGAACCACCTTCGAAAGTGTTTCTCGGTGAAAGCGCGAGGAGCGCGCCCTGGAGACCTGGGGCCCGCTCGCAGCGCTGGACTCATTCGTGAGAAGCTCATGCCTCCGCCGACCGGCGTCGAGCTGCGCAGGGCTGGATAGCAGGAGGCGCCCCCCCAAATTCCTTCGGGGCTCGTTCGCGTGGAGGGATTCGCGCGCAGAAGCTCGGCAGCAAGCCGAGCGTACAGCCTAAAGCCCTCCGGGCCTGACAACCCCAAAGGGTTGGCCCGCGTGGAGGGATTCGCGCGCAGAAGCTCGGCAGCAAGCCGAGCGTACAGCCTAA
>CAYYWA010000109.1:9965-16146 GCA_964475255.1 uncultured Sorangium sp. | reverse complement strand
GGCGGTTCCGGACGCCGCAACCGAACGGGTGCGCAACGGACCGAGCGAACGGCGTCGGGGAGTGTCGGGCTCGATCGTGAGGTGTTGGCGCGCCGAGGCCGACTGCGTGGCGAGGCGGTTCGTTCGCGGTGACGGCGCCCCGAAGACGCGAGCCAGGCGAAGCTCCCACGGAGCCGTCGCTTGCGACCAGCCGTGTCGGCGCGGCGGGCGCGTCAGCCGTTCTTGGGGCTGATGGCGGCGATGCGCTCGCGGTGGTGGCGCTGCGCCTCGTTGTAGTCGTGCTGGGAGAGGCCGAGGCCCTTGGTGACGAGGCGGAGCACGTTCGTTTCGGAAGTCGACAGGGAACCGTCGGCCGCCCCGAGCGTGACGAGCGCTTCGAGGATCTGCACGCGGAGCTCTCGATCGGCGAGGTCGAGGAGCGTGCGGCAGCAGCGAGGGATCTCGAGGGTGGAAAATTCGACGAGGTGACGCTCGAGCACGGCGGAGATCGCGTCGAGCCCGGCGCTCGTCATCCCGTGAATGCGCCCGAGCTCGTGCCGGACCCGCGCGACCTCCTCGTCCGAGAAGGTCCGGTCGGCGTAGGCTACGGCCGCGAGCAGCCCGGCCATGGCCGTCACGACGTGGATCGTCTCGCTGTCGGCTTCGGGGAGCGCGTCGCGGACGGCTGCTTCGAGGCGCTCGCCCCCCGTCGGCTCGCGTGGTCCCGCCCCCTTTCGAAATCGTCCGAACATCGCGCAACCATAGCGCCTTTCGGTCTCCGAGCCCCAGCAACGCGCGCGACGTCTTCCCTACGGCCATGCCTTGTCCCGAAATATCGAGCCTGGCTGGTGTGCGCCCGACGAGGAGAGGCCTCCGCCGTTCCCCGGATGGAGACCCTCGCCCGACGCCTACGAGCGCCCCGCCTCGAGGCACGCGACGCGACCGACCTCGGGGCGCGTCGCGATCGAGGGACGACACGAGCGATCGAGGGACGACACGAGCGATCGATGGACGACACGATCGAGACGGAGCAACGCGGCGTCTCCGAGAAGAGGCTCGCCCCCCAATCGCGACCTCGGGAATGCTCGCGACGCGCTGCATGGAACGGCGGGCCGAAATTGGGGAGAGGAGGCGCCCGCAGGCCGGGCTTCGGGAATAGCTTTGCCAATCGACTGTTTGTGCGCGTGACCGACGGACCTGTTCCGCTGGAGGGCACCCCGTTGACAGAGATCCCCTCGCCGCTACGATGCCGCGGCTCCGCGCCCCGAGTTCCGGGTCGACCGGTGGCACCAGGTCTGGTTCCGCGCCCCTCGGGGCGGTCTACACGATGGGAGGTCGGATGAGTACCGACGTCATGATCGAGGCGAGCGCGCTCACGAAGCGGTTCGGCACCGTTCGCGCGCTCGACAAGGTGAGCTTCGAGGTCCGCCGCGGCGAAGTGGTCGGCTTTCTCGGCCCGAATGGCGCCGGAAAATCGACGACGATGCGCATTCTGACGTGCTTCATCTCGCCCACGTCCGGGACGGCCAAGGTGAACGGGCACGACGTCTTCGACGCGCCCCTCGACGTCAGAAAGGCCCTCGGCTACCTGCCCCAGCGCGCCCCGCTCTACACCGACATGACGGTGTACGACTACTTGCGCTTCGCCGCCGAGATTCGCGGCCTGGACGAGGCCAAGTTCAGGGCGCGCCTCAAGAAGGTGGTGGAGGTGTGCGGCCTGGCCCAGTCGCTGGGCAAGGACATCGGCACGCTCTCGCACGGCTATCGGCAGCGCGTCGGCCTCGGCCAGGCGCTGATCCACGATCCGCCGATCCTCATCCTCGACGAGCCGACGAGCGACCTCGACCCGAACGAGAAGGCCGAGGTGCTCCGGTACATCAAGGAGATCGGGCGCGATCGCACGATTTTGCTCTCCACGCACAACCTCTCGGAGGTCGAGGAGGCCTGTGCGCGGGCGATCATCGTGAGCAAGGGACGCGTCGTCGCCGACGGCCCGCTCGACGAGATCCGCGCGCGGACGGGCCGCGTCCGCTACGTGATCACGGTGGCCGAGGGTCGCGCCGAGGGCGACAAGCGACCCCCCGACACGGAAGACGTCGAGGAGGCGCTGCGCGGGCTCCCCGGCGTTCGTTCCGTCCGCAGTCTGCCGACCGACGAGAAGGTCATCAAGGTGGAGGTCAGCGGGGCGCAGGACGGCGATATCCGCGCCGACATGTTCCGCCTGGCCGTGGCGCGCGGCTGGACGCTGCTCGAGCTCCGGCGCGACGCGCAGAGCCTGGACGCCGTGTTCCGCGATCTCACCCGCGGCGACGAGAAGCTCGACCGCGGCGCGGACTGGAAGTCCGCCACCGAGGACGGCGCCGACGCGGACGACGAGGACGAAGACCTCGACGATGACGACGACGAGGACGAGGACGACGAGGAAGAGGACGCTCGGGAGCTCGAGACCGAGCGAAAGGTGTGAGCCATGTCGCCGATGCTGACGATCGCGAAGCGTGAATTTCGCTCCTACTTCGACTCGCCGCTGGCCTACGTGGTGATCTGCCTGAGCTTCTTCGCGCTCGGGCTGATGTTCTTCATGTTGGGCGGCGGCTTCTGGCAGGCCGATCGCTCGTCCGTCGAGCGCCTCTTCGAGTACGCGCCGATGGGGCTGAGCTTCCTCGTCGTGCCGGTCGTCACGATGCGTCTGGTCGCCGAGGAGCGGCGCTCCGGCACGCTCGAGATGTTGATCACGCTGCCCGTGCGCGACAGCGACGTCGTGCTCGGCAAGTTCCTCGGCGCGTTCGGGCTCGTGATGGTGCTCGTGCTCGCGACGCTCGCGTACCCGCTCGGTATGTTCAAGTGGCCGTGGAACCTCGGGCCCCTCGACATGGGGCCGGTGTGGAGCGGCTATCTCGGGCTCATCCTGTTCAGCACCGCTTCGGTGGCGGTCGGCCTGCTCGTGAGCTCGTTCGCGGAGAGCCAGGCGGTCGCCTTCTTCATCACCTTCTTCGCGCTCGCGGCGCTCTGGTTCTTCGACAACGCCGCGCAGTATCTGAGCTCCGCGGGCGGTTTCTGGACGGGGATCGCCGGTGTGCTCCAGTACATGAGCTTCCAGTCCCGGCTGAGCGGGTTCTGGCGCGGGCTGATCGACGCGCGAGACATCGTGTTCTTCGTGTCGGTGACGATTCTCTCCCTGCTCGTCGCGTTCCGCGCGCTCGAGCGCCGCAAGTGGGCGTGAACCATGGCTACCCAGGAACAGAGGCGTAAGGTCGCCGCCAAGACCGGATTTTATCTGCTCGTCATCACCGCCATCGTCGTGGTGGTGAACCTCTTGTCGTCCAAGCTCTACGAGCGCTGGGACGTCACGAAGGCCGAGCGGTACACGCTGAGCCAGGGCAGCGGGCGCCTGCTCCAGACCCTGAAGAGCCCGGTGCAGGTCGATGCCTACGTGAAGACGGGCCTGCCGCAGCTCGACGCGTTCGTGCGCGACCTCACCGACCTGCTCAAGTCGTACGAGCGGGCGGGCAAGGGCAAGTTCACCTTCACAATCATCGAGCCGAACACCGACGAGCTCCGGCAGCAGGCCAAGGAAGCCGGCCTCCAGGAGCAGCCGTTCGGCGAGGTGAGCGCGACGGGCGAGGACCAGGCCTCGATCGCCCAGGGTTACCTCGGCCTCGTCTTCAAATACGGCAGCGAGAAGGCGGTGATCCCGCAGCTCATGCCGGGGCAGACGGACGGGCTCGAGTTCTGGATCACCAACAAGATCCGCGAGATCCGCGACAAGGCGGACGACATCAAGCACCGCATCGGCGTGGTGACGAACAAGGACGAGCTGAAGCTCACCGACACCAACCTGGTTCCCCGCCAGGGCCGCGGCGGCGCGCCCAGCCTGCAGGGCATCATCGAGCAGGCCTTCCCGTTCTACAAGATCGAGGAGGTCGATCTGAAGGACGGCGACGCCGAGATCGACAAGGACCTCGCCGGGCTCGTCATCACGCAGCCGCAGAAGGACTTCACCGAGAAGGAGCTCCGGCGCATCGACGAGTTCTTGATGCGCGGGAAGAAGTCGCTCGTCGTCTACGCGTCGGCGGTGAACCTCAAGCCCAACGACGCGAGCATGCGGGCCACGCTGAACACGCACGGGCTCGACAAGCTGCTCTCCGGCTACGGCATCCAGATGAACAAGGACGCCGTGCTCGACTTCGGCGCGCAGTTCCGCATCGGCGTGATGAGCCCGCAGACCGGCACGGTGACCTGGGTGCGCCACCCCGGCATCGCGCACGTCGTGAACGACTCGCGCCTCGACGGCGACGAGCGCACGCTCGACACCGGGTTCGCCGGGTTCTTCCGCATGGAAGAGGTGATCTTCCCGTTCCCCTCGAGCCTGACGCTGACGCCGAACAAGCAGCCTTCGGACGTGAAGGTCTACGCGGTGGCGCGCACCACGCCGCGCACCTCGCTCGACAAGAGCGAGAGCATCGACATGAAGCTGCGCGACCGCTGGCGCCCCAAGCCTCCCCAAGAGCAGCGTGTGATCGCGGCCGTGGCCGAGGGCAAGCTGAAGAGCGCGTTCGCCGGATCCCCCTCCGAGGAGGTGAAGCCCGCGAACGAGCGCGCCCCGGAGCCGTCGCGCGTGCTCGTGGTCTCGTCGAGCTTGTTCCTCACGAACCCCTTCGCCTACGCGGGCAACGGCCCCGAGCTCGGCGGGCAGTTCCAGATGTTCGGCGGCATCGGCGGGGACCCCGAGCTCCAGCAGATCGGCCAATTTTACACGAAGCACCTCACGAGCACGATCCTCTCCTTCAAGAACACGCTCGACTGGATGGCTGGGGACGCGGACCTTCTCGCGGCGAGCGCGAAGCTCATCGGCGTGCCGAGCCTCACCTACGCGAGCGTGAGCAAGCCGAAGTTCCGGGCGGAGGACGACGAGGCCGAGATCAAGCGGAAGGACGAGGAGTATCGGGCTGCGCGCAAGAGCGTTCAGCAGGCCGTCCAGTGGTCTCTCACGCTCGGGATGCCGGCCTTCTTCGGGCTCTTCGGCCTGTTCCGCTGGCGGCAGCGCGAGTCGAAGCGTGAGAGCTTGAAGGCTTCCTGAGACGAAAAAGGGCAGCAAAGGCGATGGCAAGCACGGACACGAAGCTGTACGCGGCCTTGGGCGTCCTCGCGATCCTCGGCGGGGCGCTCTACATGACGAACCAGAAGGAGAAGGCCGAGGCGGAGTCTTATTCGCTGAGCGGGCGCCAGGCCGAGCTCCCGAAGCTCGAAGTCAAGGACGAGGACGTCTCCAAGATCAACCGCATCACGATCCGGAAGCCGAAGAAGGACGACGCGGAGGCGGTCGAGATCGTGCTCGTCAAGGACGGCGATCAGTGGAAGCTCGAGAAGCCCGTCACGGCGCCGGCGAACCAGGCGAACGTCAAGTCGATGCTCGACAACCTGAAATCGCTTAAGGTGACGGAGCTCATCGATCCCAGCAAGGCCGCGTACGACAAGTACGAGGTCTCGGACGAGAAGGCGCTCCACGTCGTGTTCGCCAAGGACAACGGCGTGGTGCTCGATGCGCACTTCGGCGAGCACGGCGGCCGCGGTCAGATGACGCGGCTCGCGGGCAAAGAGGGCGTGTACTCCGTCAAGGGGTACTCGGGCTACCTCTACGACCGCGACGTGAAGGGCTTCCGCGACATGCAGCTCTTCAAGTTCGAGGAGGCCGACGTCACCGCCGTCACCATCAACAACGAGCACGGCGCGTACGAGTTCGCCAAGACGGGTGAGGACTGGACGGCCAAGTACAAGCGGGCGCCGCTCCAGAACTTCGACCCGGCGAAGATCAAGGACATGATCCGCGCCTATCGCTCCTTGAACGCCGACAACTTCGCCGAGCCCTCGAAGACCAAAGAGGACGCGGGGCTCGACAAGCCCGTCGCGACGGTCGTGTTCGGCATGAAGGACGGCGGCAAGAAGGAGATCGCCGTCGGCGCCAACGCCGAAGGCGCGAGCCGCTGGGTGACCGTCAGCGGCAAGGACGAGATCTTCAGCATCAGCTCGTGGGCGGGCGATTGGGCGATCGCGGAGCCCAAGAAGTTCCAGAAGGCCGAGAAGAAGGACGACTCGGTCGCGTCCAAGAACTGACGCCGCGAATCGCGGCGAGCGCCGCGCGCTCCGCGGACGGGGGGGGGGCGCGCCCGCCCCGCGGACCGGGGCGGCGGCGGGCCGCCCCGCG
>CAYYWA010000109.1:0-9955 GCA_964475255.1 uncultured Sorangium sp. | reverse complement strand
CGCCCCAACCTACCGACCCCCCCACTGCCGGGGAGCGCCGCGCGCTCCGCGGACGGGGGCGGCACCTGCCGCCCCCTGTCACAGGGAGCGAGAACGCCGGCCAGGCGAGCCGACCGACGGTCTCGCCGTCACCACGCGTACTCCTCTGGCGCGGGCTTCATGCCGGGGAAGATGGAGTCGAGCGCGCTCGAGGTCTCGGGCGTGATCGTGATCTCGAGCGCCCGCAGCGACGTCGTGAGCTGCTCCAGCGTGCGCGGCCCGATGATCGGCGCGCACACGGCCGGGCGGGTGAGAAGCCAGGCGATGGCCACATCGGCGGGCTCTTCGCCGAGCTCGCGACACAAGGCTCCGTAGCGTTCCAGCCGTTCGGCGTGGAGCTCGCGTGCCGCGCGCGTGAACTCGCTCCTGCGCCGGCTCTGCGTCGCGCTCCCCTGCCGCCCGGAGAGGGCGAGCACGCCGCCGGCGAGCGGGCTCCAGGGGATCACGCCGACGCCGTAGCGCTCACACGCGGGCAGCACCTCGAGCTCCACGTGCCGCGTGAGCAAGCTGTACTTGCTCTGCTCGGAGACGAGGCCGAGGAAGTGGCGAGAGCGGGCGACCTCGTTGGCTTGCGCGATGTGCCAGGCCGCGAAATTGGAGGACCCCACGTAGACGATCTTGCCCTGCTGAACCAAGACCTCCATCGCTTGCCAAATCTCTTCCCACGGCGTGGCGCGGTCCACGTGGTGCATTTGGTAGAGCTCGATGTGATCGGTTCGCAGGCGCCGAAGGCTGTCCTCGCACGCTTGCCGGATGTGCGCCGCCGACAGCCGGCTCTGGTTCGGCCACTTGCCCATCTCGCCGTACACCTTCGTGGCGAGCACGACCTTCTCTCGGCGGCCGCCTCCCTGCGCGAACCAGCGGCCGAGAATGTTCTCGGTCACGCCCTCGCCGATCTTCCAGCCGTAGACGTTGGCCGTATCGAAGAAATTGATGCCGTGGTCCAGCGCGGCATCCAGGATCCGGAACGAGTCGGCTTCGCTCGTCTCCGTTCCGAAGTTCATCGTGCCGAGGCAGAGGCGGCTGACCTTGAGCCCCGTCCGTCCGAGGTGTGCGTACTCCATGCTTCCTCCGTGTGTCTCGCATCTTCAGGCCGCGTCCGAGCGTGTCAATGGCCTGCGGCAGTGCTACGACGCGGCCGGACATGCCCTGGCGCGCCGCGCTCACGTTCGCCATCCTGGGCAGCCTGAGCGCTTGCGAGCGCGAGGCCCCAGGGCCGGAAGAGTGCGTGCAATTTGCCTACCGCGTCACGGGCGTCACGCATCCCGACCAACTCGCGATCCCCGGCGTGCGTGAGCGCGTGGACGATCTCACCCGCCGTTGCCTCACCACGCCCTTCGATCGCGAGCTCCTGCGCTGCATCGAAGTCACCGGCCGCGTGCGCGCCTGCGAGCTCGCCTTCGAGTACCGGAGGCGGATGGAGTAGCGCTTCGGAGCCGGATGGCGGCTCTCGACGTCGAGCGCTACGTCGGAAGCGATCCCGTGTGCACGGAGCCGAAGACGGTCTCTACGACGCTCGTGCCGCCGATTCCTGCATCGTTGATCTGCGCCTCGGCTTCATCCAGGTCGTCCACCGAGAGGCTGGGCAATCGGCTCGTCTCGTAGAGCCCGGCCAACACGCGACCAGCGTGCAGCATGTGCTTCGCCGCTGAATGCTCGCGCATGGGATAGACCTCGTCGGACACGATGACGTGGACGTCGAGCTCGGCGCCCTCGCCGTGGGTTCGGAGCCAGGCAGCCAACGAGCCGAACTCATGGTCGGCGCAAATCTCGACCCCGAGCTTGAGGCGCTGAGACCCTCGTTGAACGGTGAACACCGGAGTGGAATCCCGTGGCGGGAAGAACACGGGAATCCCATCCAACTCCGGGGTCGGAACCTCGAGTGACTCGCTCTGGCCGAGCGCTTCGTAGCGCGCCGCTCCGTCCTTCGAGGCCTCCCCCTCGCCTGCCAAAGCGGAGGCAGGGCCAGTCCAGCCGGCGGAAGGCCGTCGTGCGAGGGCGGATCAGATCACGGCAAGCTGGCGGATAGCAAAATACCTGCACGGCCCGCACAGCTCGGCCCGCACAGCTCATTGGGGGCCAGGCCCTCGCGACGGCGAACCCGCCCGTTCACGACGTGGGCGGAGCGCCTTCCGGAACGGCATTGCCCGGCGGGTGCTCGATGAACCAGGCTGCGATGCCTGGCGTTTCCTCTTCGAAATCACCGGGTGCAGAGACGTTGAGCATGCCGGCGCGCGCCTGCGTGCGGTTCTCGAAGTCGTGAGTGACGCCGCCGGGGACGAGCACGAACGTGCCGCGCTCGGCGTCGATCCATTCACCGCCGACGAGGATGCTCATGGTCCCCTCGAGCACGTAGAACACGTCGTCTTCTTCGTGCGAGTGCGGGCCCGGGCCCTTCGTGTTCGGCTCGAGCCACCACTCGGAGATCGAGTAGCGCGACGCCGTCTCGGCACCGTCGGCCTTGAACACGCTCGAGATGCGGCCCATCGGGTACTTTCGCCCCTCTCCCGGCGGGAGCACGATCGGTTTGCGCGCCGTTTCCATGCGTTCGAGCTTGCAGTTAGTTGACGATCATGTCAACTAACTGATCATGAAGCCTCCCCCCGCCGACTGGCCCCGCATTTCGACCGCCATTTGGTACGAAGACCCTGCTGCGGCCATCGATTGGCTGTGCCGCGCCTTCGGTTTCGAGGTGCGCCTCAAAGTCGAGGGCGAGGGAGGGCGCATCGAGCACTCCGAGCTCGTCTACGGCGGCGGGCTGATCATGGTCGGCGGCGAGAAGCCCGAGAAATTCGAGTTCGCCAAGCCACCCTCGAAGGCGGGTGGCACGAACACACAGAACCTGATGGTGTACGTCGATGACGTCGAGGCGCACTGCGCGCGGGCGCGCGCGGCCGGCGCGGTGATTCTCCAGGAGCCGGAGACCCACGACTACGGCGACGACTACTGGGCGGATCGCATTTACGAGTGCCGCGACATCGGTGGCCACCACTGGTGGTTCGCGGAGCGCTTGCGCACGCGAGGAGCCGAGAGCTGAGCGACGATCGCCTGAGCCGCACCTTCGCCGCGCTCGCGGATCCGACGCGGCGCGCGGCCATCGAGCTCTTGCGGCGCGGACCGCAGCGCGCCGGGGAGCTCGCCGACGCCCTCGGCTCGACGCCGGCGGGGCTCAGCCGCCACCTCCGCGTTCTGCGTGAGAGCGGCCTCGTCCTCGAAGAGGTGCCCGAAGGCGACGCGCGCGTCCGCATCTATCATCTCGCACGCGAGCCCTTCGGCGAGCTGCGCACCTGGGTCGAGGACGTCGAGGCGTTCTGGGGCGAACAGCTCGCCGCGTTCAAGGCCTACGCCGAGCGCACGCGGGGCGGCGCGGCGAAGCGCGTCGCTGGCGAGCGCACCAGCAGGAAGGCCGGCGAGGGGAGGGTGGCGATGCGCGTCGCGGGTGCTTCGGCGAAGCGAGGGCGGCGATGAGCGCCACGGTGGGCGACTCGGCGGCTGCGACGGTTTACGTGGCGGTTCCCGTCGACGACGCCTTCGACGTCTTCACGAACGAGATCGATCTCTGGTGGCGCCGTGGCCGGCGCTTCCGCATCTCCGGAAAGCGCCCGGGGCGCATCGTGTTCGAACCGCGCCTCGGCGGGCGCCTCTTCGAGACCGCCGAGCTCGCCTCCGGAGCACGCGTCTTCGAGGTCGGCACCGTCGTCGAGTGGGATCCGCCGCGTCGGCTCGCGCTCGAGTGGCGCGGCGTCAACTTCAAGCCGCACGAAAAGACGATCGTCGAGGTGACCTTCACCCCCTCTGGTGACGGCACCTTCGTGCGCGTCGAACACCGCGGCTGGAGCGCGCTCTCCCCCGAGCATCCCGCGCGCCACGGCCTCGTCGGCGCCGCGTTCGCGCGCAGGATCGGCCTGTGGTGGGGCGGTCTCCTGAGCTCGCTGCGCGAGCACGTGCTCACGCGCTCCGCGCCGACGCCGGAGGACGCCGGCGAGAGCTAGAGCGATGAGCGGCTAGGAACGCGCCGAAATACACGGAAAACAGCGTCGAACAGGCGGTCCGCGTGGGGAGGCCCCCGGCCGAATTCACTTTGGCGGCGCGGTCGGCGCGCGCCCCCCCCAGCGGAAATATCCGAAACCCCCCGCAATCAAACGGATCGGCGTTCTGGTTCGACCTCGCATGCTTCGTGCGCAACTGGTCACGAGGCCGTGCCGAGCCGTTGGGGCATGAACCTCGATGTCCTCCCCATCCGGATTCGAAGGTCCGCCGTCGTCGCGCTCGTCTCGAGCCTCGGGGCGAGTGGGTGCAGCTACACGTTGACGAGCACCAGCACTCGCGAAACCGCGGCGCCCCCTACGAAGCACATCCGCCTCACTCGACCCGATGCGAGCCCACTCGCCGCGAGCTGGAAGCAGGACGGCCATCGCCTGCACGGCGAGCTCGCGTTCACCGAGGTGTGCCAGACCGAAACCGTCCATGTCACGCATCGCGAACGGGTCGAGGAAACGCGGCCGAATCCGACGTACACGACGACGGGGTACGTCGTGGGCAGCGCGTTTCTTGCGACGGGTATCGGCTTCTTGCTGGCTTCCGCGAACGAAGACGAGACGGTGCACTGCGGCGTGAACGGGGAGGTGAGGCACGGTACCCGATGTGGAAGTCTCGCCGGTTCCTTTCGAGACTTGGGACTCGCCGGTCTCGCGATCGGCGGTGGACTCCTCATCGGCAGCGTGCTGCACGCGCGAAGCACACCCACGGTGACGACGACCGCGCTGCCCGCCGAGCGTCGCGTTGTGGTCGCGCCCACCGTTCACGCCTGTGGCGACCCATCGGAGCTCGAAGGCATCGTGGTTTCGGCCGAGCTCTCCGACGGCGGCACGTGGTCCGGCACCGTCGACGCGCGGGGCTCGGTCGCCATCGAGCTCAGCTCGAGCCTCACCCTACACGGCGACCACTCCGCGCGCTTCACCGTCACCTCCGTCCCGGAGCACGCCCCCAAGCTCGTGAAGGCAGGAACGCCCCTCGGCGAGCTCGCGCTGTCTCCAGTGCGCTAAATCCATACAGCTCAGCCTGGTGACGGGTACCTCTCGGATGACCCTCCGACAGACCGGCTTCACCGAGCGTGGTCTGCGCGACGCGGTGAAGCAGGGGTGGGCGACCTGTTTCGACACGCTGACCGAGTAGCTCACCGCCGAGCGCGAAATCCTGTGCCCCGAGCCCGTCCCGAGTAGGTCTCATCCAGAGAGACTCGATGCACCACCCCAAACGGGCGCCCATTCGCAAGCTCATCCGAACCCTCTTCGAGGAGCGGTCTCGCGCCTCCGAGCGGAAGGACCTCGAGCATCGATGACGCCCATTGCCGGCCACGCCGTCGCGTTCGAGCGCGAGTCGCCGCTCGTTCCTCCCGGCGTTGGTGCTCTCCACGCCACTTGCAAGGCGGGCTTCGACCAGGCGCCCCAGCACTTCCCTGGGACATGCTTGACCTTCACGTGCTCGGCCGCGGTGCATCGCCGTCACGTGAGGCCTCAATCCCATGCACGGCTCCGGCGTCGCCCCGTGGTTCCGCGGCACCCGCGTCCAGAGACTCGAGGGCCGCTGGCGAATGATCGGCTTGGGTCCGCCTCTGCCACCCGAGACGGCCACATGAGAGCACGCCGTGAGGCATGCGAGCACCACTTCGCGCGCCAGGGCTTGCCACGACCGTTCGCCAGCGGCTTCCCCAGCACGTCTCCTTTCCCAACGATTCCGCCACCGGCGCAGCGACGATGCACGCCGAGCCGTAGTGCTGAATGCGGCGTCCGTTCCGCCGGTGTGCAGCGACGATGCGCGCCGAGCCCTGACGTGGGCGGGGCGCGGCCGCGCCTCGGCGCAGGAGCACCTCGTCGTGCGGCGCCCCTCGCCCCGCCGTGATCCGTCCTGTCCGCCCCACGTTTTCATCGTCGTGAGCAACAACTCCCGGTCGCACGAGCCGCGCGCCGGACGCCACGATCCAGTCGATGTAGCGAGTCGAGAGCCCCGTTCCCGCCTCGGTCGCCTTTCCAGCACCATGCAGCATCGAGTTTGACATCCGCCCAATCAAGCGAGCCTGGGCCGAAGGGCCCGCAGCCACCAGAGCATCCGGCTCTCCGTGGTCACTTCACTCCCTCGGTCCGCACTCCTTCGCGCTCGGAGTGAGCTCGGCAGGCAGGCACGGTCTCCCGTGAGCCTGCTCGAGCTCCGCGCGATCCCGTGACCCGCAACTCCCCGGCCGTGCGAGGCGTCAGTTGCCCGCGCACCGAACGTCACGTCGCGCGAGGTCGCCCTCCGCCCCATCGAGCGAGTGTGGGCCAAGGGCCCGCGGCCTTCGCGACTCTCGCTCCGTGGTCATTTCACGCCCTGAGCCACCCGCCGCGGGGTGTGCTCGGCTGGACACGACCGGACGTGGTGAGCCTGCACAAGGTCCGCCCAATCAAGTTGCGGCATCGGAGACGTGGCGGCGCGCATCAGCTCGTCGACCCGGGCGAGATCGGGGTGAAGCTGATCCGCTTTCCGGGACACCTACCGGAACCAGTAAGCTCCCAAAGTCCGGAACATGGCGAAGCACCGAAAGCAGTACACGGAACAGTTCAAGCGGGACGCGGTTCGCATGATGCGCAACCGAGGGCGAGAGGACCGTCGCGCAAGTGGCGGACGACTTGGGGGTGACAGCGAACCAGCTTCATCGCTGGGCCTCGAAGTATGAGCACGCGGAGGCCGCGAAGCGCAACGAGAAGGGCGAGACGCTGGAGGAAGAGAACCGCCGGTTGCGCAAGGAGAACGAGCGGCTCCGGATGGAGAAGGCCATCTTAAAAAAGCCGCGACCTTCTTCGCGAAGGACGACGAGTAGACGTCTACCGCTTCATCCTCGCGGAGAAGGCCTCCTTCGACGTTCGCCTGATGTGCGCCGTGCTCGAGGTGTCGCCCAGCGCCTACTACGACTGGGAAAAGGAACAGGAGTCGGCTCACGAGCGCCGAGACGAGGCGTTCCTGACGCTCGTTCGCCAGATCTTTGCTGCGTCCCGAGCGCGCTACGGAGCGCCACGCGTGCACCAAGAGCTCGCAAAGAACGGCGTTCGCGTGAGTCGCAAGCGGGTCGCTCGGCTGATGCGCGAGGCGGGCCTTCGTGCGAAGAGCGCCCGAAAGTACAAGGCGACCACCGATTCGAAGCACGCGCTGCGCGTCGCGCCGAACCTATTGGAGCGGCGCTTCACCGTGGCCCGACCCGACGCCGTCTGGGTGAGCGACATTACGTACATTTGGACGCGAGAGGGCTGGATGTACCTCGCCGTCGTCATCGACCTCTTTTCGCGCAAGGTCGTCGGCTGGAGCCTGGGGAAACGAATGACGGTGGACCTCGTCTGCGCGGCGCTCGACGCCGCCGTTCGTCTTCGCAGGCCTCGTCGCTGCCTTGTGTTTCACAGCGACCGCGGCAGCCAGTACGCGAGCGCCGCGTTTCGACGGCGGCTTTGGCGCTACGGCATGCGTCAGAGCATGAGCCGCAAGGGCGACTGCTGGGACAATGCGGTCGCCGAGAGCTTCTTCGCGACGCTGAAAAAGGAGCTCGTCCGCGACGTGCCGTTCGAGAGCCGAGCTCAGGCTCGTGCCGAGGTCTTCGAGTACATCGAGGTTTTCTACAATCGTCGTCGAGCTCACTCGCTGCTCGGCTACGTAAGTCCTACGTCATTCGAAGCTTGCGAAGAAAATCCTGATGTCGCATAGTCCTTACAAACTCGTCCGGGAAAACGGATCGACTTCAGGGTTTCTGTGCTCGTTCCACTCCGAGCGAGCATCGATCGTGTCCATCAGAGTCGGGCCAGAAACAAGCGGGCCCGCGACTCCGCCAATGGCGGATGCCACCAAGGCATCGAGCTCAGCGGGTGGAAACAGCCATAGGTGAGCTTGCACAAGCTCCGCCCAATCAGGGCGAAATCTCGGGCACCTGCGCTCGACAACCCCAAGGTCATCCAGGAAGCAGACCGCAACTCTACGGAAGCCGGAGTCCTCGAAGCAGGGCGAGCGCCCCTCGGCGGCGCTGCCGCCCCATCGATCGCGCGACTGAGAATCGCGTACGTCCCTCGGGGAAGGCGGCCACGACGTTCCCTCTTCGCGCACGACCAACGGATCGATCGCGCCACGCCGAATCAAGGAAGCCGCCGATGCCGCCGCCGATCGAGCTCGACGGGTGGAGACGGCCACCAATGAGCTTGCACAAGGTCTGCCCAATCAAGTGGGCGCATCTCTGCTGAAGCAGATGGGCTCGAAGTGCCCAGGGGAGCCACGTTTCCCAAGGGCTGGGGGGGTCGCCGTCGTGGAGCCGGGCGCAAGCGCGTGGGGGTGCGGCCGTGCGTTCCTCATCGGCGGCGTGGTGAACATTCGAAGGCGCATCCCGTCCACGTGACGCTGCGTTCGAAGCTGCGGTCGCTGCGGAGCCAGTATGTGTTTCCTACGGTGCGCCTCGCCATCGCGGCGGCAAATCGGCGCGCTCCGCACGCATTTCGCATCGTCCACTTTTCGGCGCAGGCGGATCACGTGCACCTCGTGGTGGAGGCACTCGACAAGCGTGCGCTCAGCGCGGGCATGCGCGGGCTCGCCGTTCGCATCGCGCGCCGCGTGAATCGGCTCGTCTTTCGGCGCGGTGCCCTTTGGGCGGATCGCTGGCATGGGCGCGCGCTCACCACCCCGCGCGCCGTCCGTCACGCCATCGTGTACGTCCTCAACAACTTTCGAAAGCACCATCCCACGAATCGAGCCCCGCTCGACCCGTTCTCCTCGTCGCCCTACTTTGACGACTGCCACGGGCGAGTCGACAACCCCGAAGGAGACGAGCACCGAGGCTCGGCTGGGGCCGCCCGCCGACGGCGCGGAGCCCTTTCGGGCAGCGAGCGACGGGCGGCTGTCGGTTGGGGAGCTGTTCGTTAAAGAGTTGCAGTGGATCGGCGCGACTCGCGAGTTTTCGGCGACGGTCACGCTGACGGGCATTCCGGCGCTCGCAACGCTCGGTGCGTTGGAGGACTCGCCGCGCTGGCGCGACGTTCGCAAGCGCTCGATGGCATCTGCGAAAGCGGCCCGCACTGCTGGTGGGGAGCGAACCTATTCCACGTCAAGGCGTCCGAGTTGCGTCCGTTCGCGAACGATGAAGAGACGCAAATCGCTCCGTGAGGCTGGCGATTCGGCCCCCAAACCACCGCGGCTGGCTCCATGACCCTGGCGATCCCTCCACCGCCCCGAGTTGCTCGGCGCGTTTCGAGGCACCAAACCACCGCGGCTGGCTCCATGACCCTGGCGACCCGGTGGCTCCATGACGGTGGCGATCGCCGTCTAAACCCGGCTTCATGAGGCGGGCGATCGGCACGAGGTCAGCTCCCGGGAGCCAAAATTCGGGAGCCGACCCCTCGAGAATCAGCTGCCGGGAGCTGGCGAACGGTGCCGGGTGCCTTGGAGTCAGCTGCCGGGAGCCAAGATTCGGGAGCCGACCCCTCGAGAGTCAGCTGCCGGGAGCTGGCGAACGGTGCCGGGTGCCTTGGAGTCAGCTGCCGGGAGCCAAGATTCGGGAGCCGACCCCTCGAGAGTCAGCTGCCGGGAGCTGGCGAACGGTGCCGGGTGCCTTGAAGGCAGCTACCGGGAGCCGAAGTCGGCGCGGACCCGTCGTTCATCGGCTGCCGGCAGCTGACCGAAGGGCGCCCATCGAAACGGCTGCCGGGAGCTGGGCAAATGGGGGTGGAAGGCGCTTCCGGGAAATGGGCTTGCGCCCGCCGGCGCGCTTCGGGGGACGATCAAGCGCCGGGTTTTTCTTCTCGGGGCGTGAGGCTCAGGGTGTCGTCGTTGCGATCGACGAGGACGGTGGAGCGGTTCGGGATGCGGGCGGTGAGGAGGGCTTCCGCGAGGGGATCTTGGAGGTGGCGGAGGA
>CAYYWA010000108.1:0-16191 GCA_964475255.1 uncultured Sorangium sp. | reverse complement strand
GCGCGCGGCGAGTGGCGTCGTCGAACGCGCCGAGCAGCTGGTGCGTGGCGCGCGCCGGGTTTGCGAGCGGCCCGAGGCAGTTGAACAGCGTGCGGATCCCAAGCTCGCGCCGAACCGGTCCCGCGTGGCGCATGGCTGGGTGGTGGAGGGGGGCGAGCAAGAACGCGATCCGACAGTCGCGGAGGATTTCTCCCTGCGCCGCCGTTGGCACGTCGAAGGGCAGCCCGAGCGCCTCGAGGACGTCCGCGGTGCCGGTTCGGCTCGAAGCGGCGCGGTTGCCGTGCTTGGCGACGGCAACGCCCGCCGCCGCCGCGATCAACGCGGCGCCGGTCGAGAGGTTCAGCGAGCCCGAGTGATCGCCGCCGGTGCCGCACGTGTCGAGCACCCGATCGAGCCCGTGCGCGACGGGCACCATGGCGTCACGCAGAGCGAGGGCGGCCGCCGTGATCACCTCGGCGTCCTCTCCCGTCAGGCGCAGCGCCACGAGCAGGCCCGCGATCTGCGCGGGCGTCCAGGACCCCGCGAGGATGGCCCCGAACACTTGCCGCACGCGGTCCGGAGGCAGGCGACCTCCGGCCGCGAGCTCGGCGAACACCTCGGAAAAACGCGGCGCCTCGTCCGTCACAGCGACCTCAACCAATTCTGGAGCAGCGCGAGCCCGTGCGCGGTGAGCACGGACTCCGGGTGGAATTGAACGCCCTCCACCGGCAGCGAGTTGTGCCGAAAAGCCATGATTTCCCCCTCCGGGGTGCGCGCGCTCACCTCGAGGCAGCTCGGGAGGCTCGACTCCTCGACGATGAGCGAGTGATAGCGGGTGGCCTCGAAGGGAGACGGGACCCCCGCGAAGAGCGTCCGCCCATCGTGCAGGATGGGCGAGGTCTTCCCGTGCATCAGACGCGGCGCCCGGATCACGCTTCCGCCGAAGGCCTGCGCGATCGATTGGTGGCCCAGGCACACGCCCAGGATGGGGACCTTTCCCGACAGCTCGCGAATGACATCGAGCGTCACCCCGGCGTCGTCCGGAGTCCCGGGGCCGGGCGACAGCAAGATTCCCTGGGGAGCGGCTGCCTTTACGTCCGCGGCCGTGGTCGCGTCGTTCAGCCGAACGTCACAGCGCGCCCCGAGGGACGCCACGTACTGGACGAGGTTGTACGTAAAGGAGTCGTAGTTGTCGATGACGACGACGGTCGGCTCCACGTGGGTCCTCTTACTACGACTTCGATCGTGACGCAGCCGAAGCCTTTCGTGCGTTGCGCTCCCAAGGTAAGTTTCGCGACCTTGTCCAAAGCCAAAACCGCCGCTTTTCAATCTTGCCGGCGAGTTGGCATGCCGCTACTGTGCCGGCCGTCGTCGCGCGACTGCCGGTAGAATCGGCGACTTCTCCGCGCCACGAAGAGCTCCGATGACCGAACAAAAGCCCAAGATCGATCTCAAGGCGCGTCTCGGCAAAAAGCCGATGAGCTCCCCCATGAGCGCCCCGGTCGCGGCCGGCGGCTCGACGGTTCCCCCGCCAGTCGGAGCCGGTGTCGGGCCTGCGGCGGCCGCGCCCGCTGCGATGCCCGCGCCCACGTACACGAGCTCGCCGCGCCCCGTATCGCCTTCGGGTGTTCCCGCGCCGCCGTTCACGAATCGCCCGCCCGGGGCGCCCGCCGCCGACCCGACGAATCCGTATGGCGCGGTGGCTCCCGCGGCTGCCGCTCCCGCGCGCGCGCCGCAGGCGATTCGCATCGAGCTCGGCGAAGAGGTGATGGAGGCGCGGCGCAGCGGGCGCAAGAAGGTGGCCGTGCTCGCGGCCATCACGGCGCTCATCGGCGGCTTCATCGGTTTCACCGTGGGTGGCGGTGCCGAGCGCGCGAAGGGCGCGGCGTCGGCCGTCGCCGGCGCGCAGGAGCTCATCAAGGAAATCGACAAGGCGAACGCGGAAGTCACCAAGCTCGCCGACACGCTGAAGGCCGCGAAGGAGAAGCTCGTCAAGGGCCAGTACCCCGAGCAGGAAGTGTCGCAGCTCGGCGCGATCAACATCCCGTTCTCCGGCACCAACCTGGCCGGCAAGGGCATCGGGCGCTTCCAACCCGAGGTCCTCTCGATGCTGATCCAGTATTCGACCACCGCGACGGAGGCTAACGACCAGAAGGAGAAGCTCCAGAGCGTGCTCTCCGGCGCGAAGAAGGGGCTCCTCGAGCTGCTCGAGCAGAAGGAGAAGCCGCAGGTGCGCTGGTCCGCCGTGATCAACGACGGCCCGGGCGGCCCCTGGGTTTCGATGACGCCGGTGCCGACTCCGTTCGCCGCGCGCGAACGGTGGCCGAACGAGCTCAAGATCGGCCCCGCTGGCAAGCAGCGGGAGTACAGCCGCTTCAAGGGCGGCAAGGTCGGGAACGGAGACTTCCTCCCCGTGGATCCGAGCACGCAGACGGCCGTCTGCCCGTCGGACGTCATCTTCAAGCTGCGTCGCGAGCTGAACGACCTCGAGACCGTGCTCCGCGGCGACCCGACGCCGGGGCAAGACAAGGTCGGCTTGATCGAGGCCGGTCAGAAGCTCACGCAGAAGCTCAAGCAGATCGGCCGCGAGGGCTGACCGCGTCGCTTCCCGTCGTCACTGCGGGCGCCTTCTCGGCGCCCGCAGTGCTTTTGTCCCGACGACTGGCTCGCGTTCACCGGTCTCGGCCGACGTTCAAGCGGCCGAGACCCGCGACGCAGAAGGGGGGGAGACCGACGCGGCCGGCACGACGCGCGTGATTTCGACCTTGCTGATGCGGCGCTCGTCGCCCTCGCGCACGACGAAGACGAGCCCGAACGCCGTGTGTCGCGCCCCCACCTCCGGCACGCGACCGAGCTCGGCCGTGAGCAGGCCGCCGAGCGAGTGGTAGTCGCCGTCCTCGGGCAGCTCGGCGCCGAGATAGCGACTGAGATCGCCGATGGGAACGCTCGCGTCCACGAGCAGGCGGCCCTCGCCGAGGTCGGCGATGGGCGGCTCTTCCTGCTCGTGCTCGTCGCGGATGTCGCCCACGATCTGCTCGAGCAAATCCTCGAGCGTCACGAGGCCGCTCATTCCGCCGAACTCGTCGATCACGATCGCCATGTGGTGGCGCCCGGCGCGCATGTCGCGGAGCACGCTGCTCGCGAGCTGGCTCTCGGGGACGTACGCGACCGGCGTGCGCACGATGCTCTCGAGCGAGGCGCCGTCGAGGCCGCCGTCGGACGCGAGCCGCAGGAGATCTTTCGCGTAGAGCAGCCCGATCACATTATCGAGGCTGTCCTTGTACACGGGGTAGCGCGAGTGGCCGCGCTCCACGATCGCGCGCAAGACCTCGTCGAGCGGCGTCGTGACGTCGAAGGCCGTCACGTCGGTGCGCGGCAGCATGACCTGCCCCGCGGTCACGTCCCCGAACTCGAGCACGTTGCGGATCATTTCGGATGCCTCGTGGCCGAGGGAGCCGTTGAGCTCGCCCTCGTTCACGATCATCTCGACCTCCGTCTCGGTCACCGCCGGGGCCGGAGCCGACGTGGGAGCGAGCCATTTTCCGACGAGGCGGCTCACCGCCAGGATCGGAACGGAGATGGGCGCCGCGAAGAGCTCGAACGGCCGAAGCACCGTCAAGAGCCACGGCGCGGCGCGCTCGGGGTTCCGTGCGACCACGAAGCGCACCGCCTCGGTGGGGATCGCGTAGGCGATCACGGCGAGCAGCGCCGACAGGAGCACACGGGCTCCGCCCGGCTGAATCCCGAGCTGCCCGTGAACGAGCAGCGCGGTCAGGCCGATCGAGAACGCACGGAGGACGAGCCACCGCGATTCGATTGCGATCCCCGCCTCGAGATAGCGTTCGAGCGCCCTTCGGGGGACGCCATGCGTTGCGTCACGGAGCGCCGTTCGGCGCGCCGGGGACAGCAACCCTATTGCCCAACTCGCTCCCGCAAACGCCGACGCGATGATCGCCGGCAGGACCGAAAGGGCCAAACCCAGGATGGTAGGTGGTGGAATGGGGTCCAAAAATCTGGTTGACTGCCAGCGACGCTGGCGTCTGCCTCCTAGCGGAGAAGGTAGCGGACGCTTCAGGGAGTGCGCAACCGGCCGCGGGTAACGGCCGAACGGCCCCCATGCTGGCGTCGCCAAACAGTGTAGCCATCGGCCACGTGGCCGTCCACGATGCAACGCGCTGCTCTGCAGGATTCTCAAAGAATTCTCAGAGCTTCTCGGAGCTGTTGCAGAAGATCACGGTCACTAGGCAGGGGCACGGGCCGGGTGACGGGTCTGTGCTCTTGCCGCACCTCGACGTGCCGCAGGAGGGCGACACCCGCGCGCCACGGGCGGCGGCTCGGGTCGAGTCGGAGGTCGTCGCTTCGGAAGGTGGGGACGCCCTCGCCGGTGAGGGCCCCGAAGCGTCGATGCCGGAAGGACCCATTCCGGTCGGGGTGGATCCGCTCGCTGCGCTGGCCGGCTCGTTCGGGACCGGTGCGGGTGTGGCACCGGTTCCAACGGACGCGCGCGCGTGGGCGGCGCACGAGCCGCTCGTCTGCGAGATCGTTCGCGCCATCGCCTGGGGAGGGGATCGACGACGAGGAACGGCGCGCATCGAGCTCGGCGGGGCGCGGCTCGGCGGCGGCACCGTCGTCGTCCATGCGGAAGGCAGCGTGGTGCGCCTCGACGTCGAGGGGCCGCCCGGCATCGACGCGGACGCGCTCCGGGCGCGTCTCGTTGCCCGCCTGGAGGCGCGGGGCTTCAGCGTTCAGGACTGAGCGCGCATGCCGCGGACCACGCGGAACACGCCCGCGTCGGTGCGCATCCCGAGCGCAACGAGCTCGCCCTCCGGGGAGAGCCAGCACGAGATCTCGTTCGGGCCCGCGGTCGACTCGACCTCGTTGGCGGCGAGCGCCTGCCCGCGGCGCGCCTTGACCGTCGCCGCGCTGGAAAGGTGAGTCGTCGGGAGCGCCCGGCGCGCCGCCTCGACGGTGGGCACGAGCCCCGGAAGCGGGGAAGGGGGCGGCCAGGCGTGCGCGTCGCGGAGCGAGAAGGCACCGCTCGCGAGGCGGCGCAGGCTCTCGAGGTGAGCGGGGACGCCCAGGGTCGCTCCGAGATCACGCGCGAAGGCACGGACGTAGTAGCCCTTCGACGCCTCGAGCTCGACGGCGGCGCCCGCGTCGCTCCACTCGAGGAGCTCGAGCCGCGCGACCCGGACCGGCCGCGCCGCGAGCTCCACGGTCTCCCCCGCGCGCACGCGCTCGTACGCGCGGCGCCCGCCTTCCGAGATGGCGCTCACGGCCGGGGGAACCTGCAGCGTGCGCGCCCGCTCGACGTCGAGCGCCCGCTCGAGCGCGCTCTCTGCGAGCCACCCGCCGGGGAGCGTCCGCTCTTCCGTCACGCGGCCGTCGGCATCGAGCGAATCGGTCGCTTTGCCGAAGCGCACCCCCGCGCGATACGTCTTGTTTTGCCCGGTGAGGTACGCCGACAGCTTGCACGCTTCACCGAACAAGAGGACGAGCACGCCGGTCGCCATCGGGTCGAGCGTCCCCGCGTGGCCCACGGCGCGGGTGCCGAACAGCCGGCGAGCGCCCGCGACCACGTCGTGGCTCGTCATCCCTCCTGGCTTGTCCACGACGAGGACGCCGTGCACCGCTCCGCTCATCCGAACCAGATGCTCTTGCGCGCTCGCAGGCCGCCGTCGATGAGCGCTTGGATGCTGCTCCGCACCCGATCGGAGAGCGTGCCGACGAGCACGTGATCATCCGCCGCCTCGGGACCGTAGTGGTCGAACGAGATCGGCTCCCCGAAGCGGATTTTCCAGCGCGTCGGCGCTGGCATGAGCCCGAGGGGGCCGAACAGGGGGAACGTGGGCGTGATCGGCAGGTACGGCAGCTTCATGATCTCGGCGAGCCAGTCGATCCGGTAAAGGAGCGGGCTCGCTTCTTCCGCGCCGACGATCGCACACGGAACGAGCGGCGCGCGTGTCCGCAGGCACAGGCGGATGTAGCCGCCGCGACCGAAGCGCTGCAGCCGATAGCGCTCGCGGAACAGCTTCTTGATGCCGTGCAGGCCCTCGGGGAACACGGCGACCAAGGCCTCTCGCTCGAGCAGGCGCTCCGCGTTCTCGGGGCAGGCGCGGACGGCGCCGATGCGGTTGAGCACCACGCCCGCGAACGGCAGGTAGAAGACGAAGTCCTCCGCGAGCCAGCGCAGATCGCGCCCGCTCGGGTGATCGAGGCGAATCGCGGCGCGCAGCATCGCCCCGTCGAGCGGCAGCGTCCCCGAGTGGTTGGCGACGATCACCGCGCCGCCCGCGGACGGCACGTGCTCGAGCCCCTCCGTCTGAACGCGGAAGTAGCGCCGATAGAGCAGGTCCAAAGCGGGGCGCACGCGCGCTTCGAACGCGGGATCGAGACCGAAATCGTCGATCTCCTCGAAGCGGCTGCGGAGCGCCTCGCGGCTCCACTGCCGCGCCACGTACTTTGCCGCGACGGCGTCCGGCGGAGCGGCGGGCGACGGGGGCGCGAGTGACTCGAGCTCTCCCGATGCCGCGCCGGCGCCGCGCCGTGCCGAAGGGCTCACGTCGCTTTCCGCGAGCCCGGCGCGCCGGATGAGCCCGTCGAGGCGGGCTTCGAGCGCTCGAATTTGCCCTTCGAGATCTCCCGACGGCTCCGCCGGCGCGCCGCTCGAGGGGCGCACGGAGGAAGCTTCCATGACCTCCGAGTCGAAGCGCAGGTGCGGGGGTACGAGGGGCGATCCGATGCCGAGCTCGGCGACCTCCTCCCCGATGTCGGGATAGCTCTCGGGCTGGAGGTCGTCGTACTCCGCAGCCGTCTTGTCCGCGAACGCCGCGGGCGCCGCCAACCCCTCGCTCGGCGGGGGGATCGCCGCTTCGGAGCGTTCCTCCTTCGCGGGAGGCGGCTCCGCGGAACGGGTCGGCGACGGCTGCTCGGCGACCGCGCGTTGCGAGGTGGGTTCCGGCGCGTCGACCACTGGGGTCTGCGGTGCGGCGTCGGGCTCGACGGGACGCGCCCGCACCGATTTGCGCGGGCGTTCCGAGGACGCGGCGCGCTCCGGGCGCGCCGTCGTTTCGCGCGCTGCGCCGTCGCGACCGCGACTCTCGGGCGCGCGCCGTCCGGCGTCGCCGTTGCTGCGCGCGGGCTGGCCGTTGCCGCGGGCGTTCGCGCCGCGACGCGAGGCGTCGCGAGGCTTCACGGGAGCGGTGCGGCCCGCCTCGGGGCGCTTGGCCGCCCGCGCGACCGCGCCGTCCGGGCGTCGCTTGGGGGCCGAAGGCGCGATCTCGCGCCGCTTGGGTTTGCGACGATCTCTCGTCATGCCGTCCTCTCGGAGAGCAAGCGCACGTCACGCAAGCGCTGCGCGCTGCCGAACTCGATCACTGCCTCGCGGCTCGTGTAAAGGGGCACGAAGCCGAGCTTTTGACGGGCGGCGCGCCCGTCGGCCACGCACAGGTACTGGAGATAGTCGCAGAACGAGGGCGGCGCTTCTCCGAGCTGAGCGATCCAGAGCGCCCCCGCCATCGTCCGCGTGAGCGTGCGCGGCAGGGGCAGCGCCGTGCCTCCCGCGAGGCGAATCACCGTGTGCAGCGGGAGCACGCCGTCCCCCGTGATGTTGTAGATGCCGGGCGCGTCGCGGAGCACCGCGAGCTGGAACGCCGTCACCGCGTCCGCCTCGTGCAGAAACTGCCAGAGCGGATCGAAGCCCATCACCGTCGGCACGAGCCGCCGCCCGAGATAGCGCGTGAGGAAGTTGTCCACGTTGGGCCCCAGAATCGGAGCGGTGCGCAACACCGTCACGATGCGCCCTTGCCCGGGATTGCCGAAGCGCAGCACCTCCTGCTCGGCCTCGAGCTTGTCGAGGAAGAACGGCTCGTCGCGCGACGCGCGCAGCGGGTGACGCTCCGACAAGAAGTTCGGATTCGTGGGGTGGGCGCCGTAGAGCAAGGTCTGGCTCCACATCACGATCTTGCGGACGCGCGTGCGCCGGCACGCGTTGACGAGGTGCAGGGTGCCCACGCTCTCGAGCTCGTGCGCCCAGGCCGTCGCGTGCGCGGGCGACGGCAAGAAGGCGAGGTGCACCAGCGTATCGACGCCCTCTGCCGCGAAAATTTCGGCCAGACGCTCCTCGGCGTTCGGCTGCGTGAGGTCGGTCTCGTAGACGCGCGAACGGCTCGCGGCGGTGCGCGGCGCCTTGAGATCGAGGCAGACGATGCGCCGGATGCGCTCGTCCTCCTCGAGCATGCCGATCAGGTTTTCGCCGAGGAACGAGGCCGCGCCGACGATCGCGACCACCTGCCGCTTGGGCGCGCGGAGGTCGATCGCGCCCGAATCCGCGTGTTCCGCGTGGGAAGGTGTAGTTTCGCTGGTCACACGCTGACTCCCGGGTGAAGGCTCGATGACGATGAAGAGGGTGTAGGGTTAGCGCCGTCGGAGCAGCCGTTCCAGCTCCGAATGGTGCGCACGGAGCGCACGCGCGCCGACGGGGAGACCGCGTCACGAAGAGTGAGAGTTCGAGCGCGCCGCAAGGCCCGTAGTGCTAGTCGAAACCGTGGCTCCGGAAAAGCAGGTCGTCTACACTCGAGTATCATGGTCGAGGCAGCTCCTCTAGCCATGCGGCTCGGCCCGTACGTACTCGGAGAGCGCCTCGGTCTCGGAGGCATGGCGGAAGTTTTCGTGGGACGCCGGGCGGGGCCGCACGGCTTCGCGAAGCGCTTCGCGATCAAGCGCATTTTGCCCGAGCTCGCGAAGGACTCGCGCTTCGTCGCGATGTTCATCGACGAGGCTCGGATCTGCGCGGCCTTGCAGCATCCGAACATCGTCGAGGTCGTCGACTTCGGCGAGAGCCAGGGCGAGCTGTTCATGGCCATGGAGTACGTGGACGGGCTCTCGCTCGCCCGCTTGCTCCGCCACGTCGCGAGCAAGCGCGAGCGCTTCCCGATTCCGATCGCGCTCTTGATCGCGCGCAGCGTGCTCCGCGCGCTCGCGTACGCGCACGAAGCCACCGACGAGCAAGGCCGGCCGCTCGGCCTCGTTCACCGCGACGTGTCGCCGGGCAACGTGCTCATCAGCCGTCAGGGCGCGGTCAAGCTCGCCGATTTCGGCATCGTCCGCGGCGTCACACTCGATCGCCGCACCGATCCCGGCGAGCTCAAGGGAAAGCTCGGCTACATGTCACCCGAGCAGGTGATCGGCGCCGAGGTCGATCCGCGGAGCGACGTGTTCGCCGTCGGCATCCTGCTCGCGGAGATGCTGATCGCGTGTCCGCTCTTCGCCGGCAAGGACGAGCTCGAGGTGCTCACGCGCATCCACGAGGCGAACCTCTCGACGTTCGATCAGCACGGCCAGCACGTGCACGCGGAGCTCGCTTCGATCGTGCGCCGCGCGCTCGCGCGCGAGCCGTGGCAGCGCTTCCCCTCCGCGCGCGAGTTCGCGCTCGCGCTCGAGTCCTTCGCGGTTCGCAACGAGCACGTCCTCGACGACGCCGAGCTTTCGCGTTGGGTGTGCGCGCTCGGCATCTTGCCGTCGGTGAGCGGCGTGCACTCGGTCCGCACGCCGACCCGCTCGGACGATCATCCCACGGCGCCGATCCTCGAGCGGCAGCCGCTGCCGCTCCCGGCGATTCGTCCGCCCGAGCCGCGCGCCGAGAAGCGCCCGCCGGGGGCGGACCTGCTCGAGCTCGTCGCGACCGGCCGCGTCCGCGCGGAGACGGAGTTCCTCGCGACGTACGGCGGGGTTCGCCGCGCTTCGGAGCTCGCCGGTGCGGCAGAGCTCCTGCAGCGCAGCGCGTTCCGCTTCTTCGAGCCGCCGCTCGAGCGCGCGAGCTTCACCGCGTCGATCGACGCGCGCACGTTGCCCTCGCGCGTCTACCAGCTCGTCGCGAACCGCGCGACGGGCCTGCTCGTCGCGCGCAACGGCGATCAGGAGCGTCGTATTTTCCTGGTGAACGGCGCGCCCCGCTTCGTCTCCAGCACGGCGCGCGAGGAGCTCCTCGGCGTTCGTCTCTTGCGGCGCGACCTCGTCGATCCCGAGAAGCTCGAGCGAGCGCTCGGGCTCCGCGCGCGCGGCGCGATGCACCTCGGCGAAATCCTCGTGAGCATGGGCGCGCTGCCGGAGAGCGTGCTGCAGCGCGAGCTCACCGAGCAGCTCGAGTCCCGCTTCGTTCAGCTCTTTTCGTGGCGCAACGGCGCGCTCGCGTTCTTCGCGGACATGAAGAGCGGCGAGGACGAGGGCGAGGCGCGCCTGTCCGGCGCGGGGCTCGTCACCCGCGGCATCCGCGAGGAATACTCGATCGAAGAGATCGCGGGGCTGCTCGAGCCGATGTCGCGGGCCGTGCTCCGTCGTGGCGAAGGCCGCGGCCTGTCCGCGGCGGAGCTCGCGCTCGCCGAGCCGGAAGCGGCGGCGCTCGCGGCAGCGGTCGGCTCGGGCACGGTGAGCCGGCTCGTCGCGAGCTCCGAGAAGCAAGGCCGCGCCACGCGCGCCGATGCGTTGCGCGCCGTGTTCGTCGGGCTCTCGGCGGGGCTCATCGCCGCGCCCAGCGCGAAGTGGGCATAGCGCGACGAACGACGAACGGTCGGGAACGCGCCGAAAGACGCGGAAAGCAGCGTCGAACGGGGTGCCCGCGTGGGGAGGCGCCCCGCCGGATTCACTGCGGCGAGCCGCCCCTGCGAAACGAGCCCGCGGGTGTCGCTCGCGGCCGCTTCATCCAGCGGCGGCGCGCTCGGAGGCGGTCCGCACCTTCTGCTCGAGCAGGTCGACGAGCCCGCTCACGTCGATGGGCTTGAACAGCGTGGGGCGGCTCGAGGCGCGCAGATAGTCCGTTTCCTCGGGGCCGAGGGCGCCGCCCGTGACGAACACGAAGCGCTCCGCGAGCTCCGGTCGCTGGACGGCGACGCGCTCGTGCAGCACGTTGCCGTTCACGCCCGGCAGATGGACGTCGCACACGACGAGGTCCGGCACGTAGGTCGGGTCGAGCAGCACGAGCTCCGCCTCGGACGCGGTCCCGGCGGTGCGCACCTCGTGCGGCCGGAGCACGCGCCGGATCGTGCGCGAGAACGTCGGGTCGTCATCGACGAGCAAGACGCGCAGGCGCGCCGAGGCCGGGCCGGAGTCCGCCCGAGCGCCGAGCTCGGACGAGCGCGGCAGCGTGACGACGACGCGCGTGCCGCCGCCGGGACGGGGCTCGGCCGCGATCGTGCCGTCGTGTGCGCGCACGAGCTCGCTCGCGATGCGCACGCGGAGCGACTCCGGGGGCGTGCGCCGCGTCCCGCGCTTCTCGGAGAAGAGCGCCGCGAGCGCGCGCGGCGGCCGGGTCGCTCCGTTGTCGTCGATCGTGAGGGTCACGCTTTCCGGCCCGCTCGTCACGCTCACCCAGACCCGCGGCGTGGTGGCGCCCTCGGCGGCGTCCGCCGCGTGGAACACGAGGCTCGAGATCACCTGGCTCAGCCCCTCGCGCCGGCCGCGCGTGAGCGCGCCGCGCTCGAGGCGCTCGAGCAGCATCACGCCGCGGCTCTCGAGGTGGGCGCGCGCGAGCGCCACCGCGTTCTCGGTGATCTCGGCGAGGTCGACCTCCACCGGCACGGACTCGCGCCGCTCGGGCGAGAGCAGGTCGAGCACGCGCTGCTGCAAGGCTTCGATGCTGCGGCCCAGCCTCTGCGCGGCGCGCGAGACCTCGGAGACGCACGCGGTGAGCGCGGCGTCCTCCGGATCGGCGCCGTGGCAGAGCTCCTCCACGGCCTGGGCGAGCTCTTCGTGCTCGAGCACCAGCGCGCCCACGGGGCTCTCGAGGTCGTGGGCGATGCGCTCGGATTCGCGCGTGAACGCGGCTTGCGCGAGCTCACCCGCCATGCTCGGGGGCATGCGCTCCGTGTCGCCCGTGCTCAGGTGGTGTTGCGACGCGAGGCCCGTCACGCGCGCGACGGCGTCGAGGAACGCGATCGTGTCGGGGTCGAGCGCCGACTCGTCGCGAAAGACGAGCACGAGCGCGCCGACGGGCGTGCGCGTGCCGACGAGGGGCAGCGCGAGCGCCGTGCGACCGCCGACCTTCTTGAGCTCGCGCGCGTCTTCGATGCCTTCGCGATCGCTCTCCACGTCGGCGAGCCGCGTGGGAGCTCCGTTCGCGAGCGCGCGATCCGCGAGCGCGCGCAGGGCGCGCGTCGTCCCGCGCGAGCGATTGCCGAATCCACGCGTGGCCGCGGGCACGAGCTTTCCACCGCGCGCGAAGGCCGCTCCCGCGACGGCGGGCGTCGCCGAGAGCACGACGTCGAGCGCGGCGTCGAGCGGGCGCGTTTCCGCAGACGAGATCTGCGTGATGAGGGCGAACAGTGCTCGGAGACGGATCGGGCTAAGCTCGGGAGAGTGCACAGCGGGTCACCAGGGCACCGGGGAACGCCGGTGACTAAAGCTCGGATTTTAGGGACGAGCGTACCCGAGACCCGTTCGCGAGCTCAAACCCAGAGCACGGGAATGTGCAGGTCGCCGATGTAGGTTCAGAGCGCTTTGCGCAGCACCGGATAGGGGCCGAAATCGTTCACCACCTCGAATCCAGCCGCGGAAAAGAGTGGGAACGGTCCCATCCAGACCTCGGCCTCCCCGAGGTGCTCGCCCCGACGTGGGAACGCTTCCACAGCGCGAGCCCCGTGCGCCCGGGCGAGGTCCAGGGCGCACGCGAGGCGGCCATGGGCGCCGCCCGTCCCGCGCACCTCGGGATCCACGAGGACACAGCCGATGGTGAAGACGTCGCGCCGATCGCCGGCGAAGCAGGGGAGCCCTCGGTAGACTCGCTGCGCGTAGAGCGTCTCGACGCGCTCGGCGCGCGTGAGCTTCATCCAGCCGACGATGGCGGCGCCCTCGCGCGCGACGACTCCGTGGGGCGCGAGCTCGGTCCGCCTCAGCGATTCCGTCAGCTCCGCGATGCCCGCTTCGCGCCCGAACGCGAGCCGCTCGAGCCACGCGTTCTTGTCCCCCTCGAAGTGCCAGTAGCGACAGAAGCACGCGCACCCGGCGCGATCGAAGAGCGCGACGAGCGCCTCCGCGTCGCTCGCGCGCACGGCGTCGAGCTCGCGTTCGCGTTCCGCCGCGGGGGGCGGGCGCTCGTGGCTCACGCCGCGACCAACCGTTCCACGGCGGCCCCGACCGTAAAGAGTCGCTCTTCTTCGAAAGCGGGCGCGAGCAACTGCAGGCCGACGGGCAGCGCCGGTCGGTCGGCGCGCGCCGGCGTGGGGGCGCACGGCACCGTCAACCCGGCGATTCCGGCGAGGCTCGCCGGCAGCGTGTACACGTCGGCGAGATACATCGCGAGCGGGTCGTGCACCTTCTCGCCGAGCGCGAACGCCGGCGTCGGGCTCGTGGGCACCGCGATCACGTCCACGGACTCGAAGGCTTGCGCGAAGTCGCGCGCGATGAGCGTGCGCACGCGTTGCGCCTTGCGATAGTACGCGTCGTAGTAGCCCGCGCTGAGCACGTACGTGCCGAGCAAGATGCGGCGCTTGACCTCTTTACCGAAGCCGTGGTCGCGCGTCTTGCCGTACATCGCGACGAGATCACCGCGGGGTGGCTCGAGCCGGAGCCCGAAGCGCACGCCGTCGAAGCGTGCCAGGTTGCTCGAGGCCTCGGCGGTCGCGATGATGTAATAGGTCGCGATTCCGTAGCGCGTGTGCGGCAGCGTGACGGGTTTCACGGTCACGCCCTCGCGCTCGAGGCTCCGGATCGCGGCCTCGCAGCTCTCGCGCACGGCCGGGTCGAGCCCTTCGCCGAAGTACTCCGCGGGGACGCCGACGCGCAGGCCCTGGATCTCCCGGCCGCACGCGGCGACGTACTCGCCGACGGGTCGCTCCGAGCTCGTCGAATCCCGCGGATCCTTGCCCGCGATCACCTCGAGCAGGCGCGCCGCGGAGCGCACGTCGCGCGCGAACGGCCCGACCTGATCGAGACTCGAGGCGAACGCGATGAGCCCGTAGCGCGAAACGCGCCCGTACGACGGCTTGACCCCCACACATCCAGTCAGCGCCGCGGGTTGGCGGATCGAGCCTCCCGTGTCGCTGCCGAGCGCGCCGGGCGCGAGCCCCGCGGCCACGGCCACGGCGCTCCCGCCGCTCGAGCCTCCCGCAGTGCGCTCCGGATCGTGCGGATTTCTGGGCGGCCCGAACGCGCTGTTTTCACCGGACGAGCCCATCGCGAACTCGTCCATGTTCGTCTTGCCGATCACGATCGCGCCCGCCGCGCGCAGGCGCGCCACCGGGGTCGCGTCGTAGGGCGGCCGGTAGCCGTGCGCCGGCTCGGTGCCGCCGGAGCCGTCCGGGTTCGCGCGCGTCAGGATCTTCGAGGCGCACGTGGTGGGCGCGTCCGTCGTGCAGAGCGCGTCCTTGATCGCGACGGGCACTCCCGCGAGTGGGCCCAGAGCCTCGCCCCGCTCGCGACGCGCCGAAAGCTCGCGCGCGGCTTCCAGGGCCCGTTCCCCCGTTACGGTCAGAAACGCGTTCAGGGTGGACTTTTCCCGAATGCGCGCGAGCGCGCTCTCCACCAGGCTCACGGGGTCGAGCTCCCCCGATCGGACGCCGTCTGCGATGTCGGGAATGGGTCGGTCGAGTGTCTTCATGGCTACTCTTCCACGAATGCGGGCACGGCGAAGCCGCCGCCGGCGTGGCGCGGGGCCTCGCGGAGCGCGAGCTCGGTCGGCAAGCTCGGGGCCACCGCGTCGGGGCGGAGCGGCGCGGCGGCGCCGGTAACCTGTGCGGTTTCGGGGACGTCCGTCGTGTCGAGCTCGCGGAGCGTCTCGACGTACTCGAGGATGCGGCCCAAATCGCGCATCAAAGGAGCGACTTCGTCTTCGGCGAGCTCGAGCCGGGCGAGGCGCGCCACGTGGAGCACCGTTTCACGGGTGATGGCCATGGGGCGCGGAGCTTAACACCAGCGGCGCCCCCCGCATGGGTGTTCGCGCCCCCTCCGAAGGGGAGCCTTTTCGGGCTCGGGCGGGCCTCTCGGGAGCGCCGACTCGTGGCCTTCGGGCGGGGCGGGAAAGCGGAGTACCGGAACGGAAGCAGTTTGGGATATGCTCCACGCGCGGCATTGCGCCGATTGGCGACGGCGTCCGCAGGAGAGCGTGAGCGAGTACGAGGAGTTTCGTGACGGCGAGATAGTCGCGGGGACGCGCTATCGCGTGGTGCGCCTTCTCGGCGTCGGGGGCATGGGGTCCGTTTACGAGGTCGAGCACGTGGAGCTCGGCAAGCGCTTCGTGCTCAAGGCGCTCCTGCGCTCGCTCGCTCGGCGCCACGATCTGGTGCTGCGCCTGCGCAACGAATGGCGGGCGCTCGGTCGTCTCGAGCATCCCAACATCGTCACGGTGACGGACGCGGGCACGTCCGCGGGCGGCGCTCCCTTCTACGTGATGGAGCGGCTCGACGGCGAAACGCTCGAAGCGCGCATGCGGCGCGTGCGGCGCTTCTCCGTTTCGGAGTCGCTCGCCGTCGCGCAAGGCGTGCTCGAGGGCCTCGCCGCGGCGCACGCCATCGGGGTCGTCCACCGGGACATCAAGCCGCCCAACGTGTTTCTCGTCGGGGGCGAGCACCCGAAGATCTTGGACTTCGGCGTCGCGAAAATCAGCGACGATCCCGGCGTCGTCACCGCGCGCGGGGCGGCCGTCGGTACGCCGCGCTACATGTCGCCGGAGCAGGTCCGGGGCGAAGCGGTCGACGGGCGCGCGGACGTCTACGCGACGGGGTTGCTCCTCTTCGAGATGCTCACGGGAGTGAATCCCTTCGAGGACGCGCGGGAGCCGAATCAGCTCTTGCTCGCGCAGCTCGGTCGACCCGCGCCGCGCGTCGCGTCCCTCACGATGGGGGTTCCGAGCGAACTCGACGAGCTCGTGGCGAGCATGCTCGAGAAGAGCCCCGAGAACCGCCCCCGCAGCGCGCTCGACGCGGCGCGCGCCCTCGGCGAGCTGCGCGCGCGCTGGCCCGAGATCGAGGCCGCCCGGCGCGCGGCGGTCGCGTCGGGAGCGCGCGAGGTGATCGCGATCGTCCCCCTCGCGACGCAGCGCCAAAGCGAAGAATCGACGCAGCCCGACGGCGTGGCGGGGCGGACGCGGTCTTCCGACGCGACGGGGCGTTCTCCGTCGGGGGCGCCGTCGCCGCGCTCCGGTTCGACGGTGCCCGCCGCGCCGCAGTTCGCGCCCCGCGTTCCGAGCGTGCGCCGTTTGAACAGCCCGGTTCCGCCGCGGAC
>CAYYWA010000107.1:0-16348 GCA_964475255.1 uncultured Sorangium sp. | reverse complement strand
GGCTCCGCGCGCACCGAAGCCTCCGCATCGGACAGGGCGCGCGTGAGCGGCCCCACGGCGCGCGGAGACGGCGCGCTCGCGAGCAGCTCGGCGGCCTGCAGGCGAACGCGGGCATCCGGGTGCGTGAGCCACCCGATCACTTGCTCGCCGATGTCCGCGACACCGAGGGAACGCGCGGCCTCCGCCGCCGAAAGGCGCACGACGACATCGGGATCGGCCAGGGCTCGGAGCGCCACTCGCCCGCCGACACGAGACCCGAGCTCGACGATGCGGGTGGCCGCGCGCCGACGCACCTCCACGTCGCTGGCCACGAGCTCGCGCTCTATCCGTTGGACTTCGCTGGGCCAAAGCACCGCGAGCCCCGATCGCGTCGCGAGAGAGAGCCCCGCGATGACGATCGCCGAAACCAGCCGGACGCGCATGACGTATGAAGGCTACCACGATGCGAGGCGGGAATTGCCCCAGTTGCCCGGGGGCATACCGCTTGCTAGTCGCTAACGCGGGACATGCAGCGACCAGAAACGCTCTCCGAGCCCAAAGGTAGACTCGCCGTCCTCTTGCCGGGGCTCGGCGCCGTCTCGACGACGTTCATCGCCGGTTGCCTGCTGAGCCGACGCGGACTCGCACGGCCGATTGGCTCCCTGACTCAAACCGGGACCATTCGCCTCGGCAAACGCACGGAATCGCGAACCCCGCGTATCTCCGAGTTCGTCCCGCTCGCGCGCCTCGACGATTTGTGTTTCGCAGCGTGGGACTTGTACCCCGAAGACGCCTACGAATCGGCGGTCCAAGCGAACGTGCTCGAGTCACGCCACCTCGAGCCGATTCGGGACGAGCTCGCGGCCGTGCGCCCCATGCCGGCTGTGTTCTACCCCGAGTACGTCAAGCGGCTCCACGGAACCAACGTGAAGTCTGCGGCGACGAAGGCGGACATGGTCGAGGCCGTCCGCGAAGACGTGCGGCGCTTCCGCGCGGCGAGCGGCTGTGAGCGCGCCGTGGCCGTGTGGTGCGGCTCGACGGAGATTTATCTCCAGCCGACGGAGGCCCACGCCTCCATCTCGGCTTTCGAGAAGGCGCTGCTCAGGAACGATCCCAGCATTTCGAACTCGATGATCTATGCCTGGGCGTTCTTGAAGGAAGGCGTGCCGTTCGCGAACGGCGCGCCGAACCTCACGGTCGAAGCCCCGGCGATGCACGAGCTCGCGCGCGAGATGCAGACCCCCATCTGCGGCAAGGACTTCAAGACCGGGCAAACCTTGATGAAGACCATTCTCGCCCCGGGCCTCAAGGCCCGCATGCTGGGGATCCGCGGCTGGTTCAGCACGAACATCCTCGGAAACCGCGACGGCGAGGTGCTCGACGACCCGGAGAACTTCAAGTCGAAGGAGGTGAGCAAGCTCGGCGTGCTCGAGCACATGCTCCAGCCGGAGATGTACCCCGAGCTGTACGGCGACCTCTATCACAAGGTGCGGATCAACTATTACCCACCCCGGGGCGACGCGAAGGAAGGCTGGGACAACATCGATATCTTCGGTTGGCTCGGGTATCCGATGCAGATCAAGGTGGACTTCTTGTGTCGTGACTCGATCCTCGCCGCGCCGATCGTGCTCGACCTCGCCCTGTTCCTCGATCTCGCCCAGCGCGCCGGGTTCCGCGGCGTGCAGGAGTGGCTGAGCTTCTACTTCAAGACGCCGATGACGGCCCCGGGGCTCTACCCGGAACACGACCTCTTCATTCAGCTCATGAAGCTCAAGAACACGTTGCGCTGGATGATGGGCGAGGAGCTGATCACCCACCTCGGCCACGAGTACTACGACTGAGCCGGCTTTCGCGCTTTCGTAGCCGGTAGCGGCCGAGACGCGAACGCGGGCTCACGCGAGGCCGCTCCTGCGGCGCTCTATCCAGTGCCACCCGAGCGCGGCAGCGGCGAAGAGCGCCCAGGCCCACGGCGGGAGCACGGGAACGACCTCGCGAAGCGTCGCGACCTCCGTGGGGGGCGGCAGCGGAAGCGCGTCCACGCGGTTGGGACGGACGAACCGACCGCCGCTCAGGCGTGCGATGCGTTCCAAACGAGCGCTGTCCGGGCGCGGGTCGCCCCACGCGGCTCCGCCGCGCTCGCAGGCGAAATCGAACCGGGTCGCCGGCGCCTTGCCGACGCGCGCGTGGGCGCTGTAGCCACCGGGCGGAAGGGCGCCGATGTCCACCTCGACGCTCCCCGATGCCGGCATCGCCGCGCGCCGCTCGATGCGCGGCGTCCCCTCGGGCCCGAGCGGCTCGACGGTGAGCTCGAGCTCGCCTTGCGTGCCCGGCAAGCGCGTCACCCGCAAGCGGGTCGCTTCGCCCGCGATGCACGAGCCGACGAGCTGCACGCGCGCCGCCTCGTAGCGCGGATCGCGCATGAGCCAGCCGAGCAGCCCGTCCCACAGCGCGCCGTACGCTCGCCCCGCCGTGCGCTCGGCGAACTCGCTGAAGGCAAGCTCGTGCGTGCCGTCCACAGCGAGCGCAATGGCTCGCCCGTCGCCGGCGTCGCCGAGAGCGAGCACCGGCATGGGCGCGGAGCCCGCGCGACGCTCGGGGTGCTCCCAGAGCACGATGGCGTCCTCGCGCGCCGGTCCGAGCGTGTTCGAGCCGACCATGCGCGGGAGATCTTCGGAGACCAGCTCGCGGAGCGGCAAGAGCGCCGGAGCGACGCGCCCCACCTGGGTGGAGCGGGGCACGAACTCGCCGAGATCGTACGGACGGTCCGTCTCCCCGATCCGCACCGGCAGCACCCGCGCGAGCGGCGAGCGCGCGTAGCCGCCTCCCGCGAACGCGGAGGGCCCGCCCACCATGATCACGCCGCCCCCCGCCCGAACGTAGCGCTCGAGCGCCGGCAGGTGCTGCGCGAGCCGATAGGCCACGGCGTCGATGTCCTGCAAGATGACCGCGTCGAAGCTCGGTAGGTGTTCCGTGAAGAGCTCGTCCACGGGGAACGGGATCAGCGCGAGCTCCGAGTCGTCGGTCGTCAGCGGGTTGTCCTCGTCCGTGCGCAGAATGAAGAACGCGACCAGATCCACCGATTCGTCGCTCTTGAGCCAGCGCCGCAGCGAACGGACATCGTAGGTGGGACGTCCCGCGACGTGCAGCAGCCGGAGCCGTTGCCGAGCGACGTTGAACGTGAGGATGCGCCGGTCGTTCTCCGGGATGCGGTCCCCCTTCGGCGCGGTGAGCGCGATCTCGACGACCCTGCCCCCAGCGCGGTCGAGCGTGATGGGCAGCTCGAGCGTCGCGCGCTCGGAGCCATCGAGCTCGGCGACACCGTCCGCGAGCACGGCGGGCGCTTCCCCCTGGCGAAGCTCGCGGACCTGGACGGGGACGTCCCCACACGAGAGCCCGCCGGTGCAGGCGATCTCGAGCCGGAGCGCGAGCGGCTGATGGGCCACCGCGGCCCCCGCGGTGTGCACCCGACGGATCGCGGCGTCGGGGGGCGAGTCCTCGGTGACCCCCACCGTGTGCACCGGAATGCCGAGATCGCCGAGGACGCGCCTGAGCTCGGCTTCGTCCTCGTCGGGACCGGGCCGCGTCAGTCGACCATCGCTGACGACGACCACCGCCCCGGGGCGCTCGCCCGGCGCCCGCGAGAGGGCGGCGAGCGCCGCCACGAGATCGCTGTCGTCCCCGGGCGGCGGGCCTGGCCGATCGAGCGACAGCGGCGTCGGCTCGCCGTCGCCGAAACCGAGCACCGTGACGCGCGCGTTCGAGAACCGCTCGCGCACGCTGCGCGCCGCGGCGCGCGCTCGCGCCTCCCGCGTCGACCCGTCGTCGGGCAAGAGCAGGCGGCGCGAGCGATCCACGAGCACGACCACGCGTGCCCCGACCGAGCTCACCTCGGCCCGGACGCGCGCGGGACGCATGAACGCCAGGACCAGGGCGACCAACGCGAGCGCTCCGCTCAGCACGACTGCGATCGAGCGCGCCCGCCGCGCACGGAGCTCGAGCGCGAGCAGCACGGCCCAAACACCCAGCACGATGCCCACCGCGACGATCGCGGTCGCGCTCAGATCTTCGGCGAGCGCCCAGCGAGACGCCATCAGCGCCTGAGACCTGCCCGACGTCGCATGAGCCAGGGGGCGTGCACTTGATCGTCCTTGTAGTCGGAACAGAGCACGTACATCGCGATGTTTACGGCGAGCCGCGCTGCTTGCTCGCGGTGAGCGTAGCCGCCCGCGACGTCGAACGCCCACGAGTCGCCGCCCCGCGCGAGCGCGCCGAGCAGGTCGATGTCGAGGAAGATGGCCTGGGCCGCCTTCCCGCGCACGATGGCCTCGACAGAGCCGCTGCCGAGCGCACGACCGACGGGACGATCGATGATGTAGTAGGTCTTGAACAGCACGTGCGACGGATCGAGCCGCACGGGCGGGGATTCCGGCAGCACGCGCGCGAGCTCCCGGCGCGCCGAGCGCCCGAAGACCCCGTTTTCGGGATCCGAGTCGTCAACGACGAGCAGGCCGCCGAGCGCGAAGAACCGGGAGAGCCCACGGAGCTCCGAAGCGCTCAACGTGCCGGCGTCCGTGCTGCCCGCCCAAATCGCGAACGGCTCCGCGCACAGGTCGGGGCGATCCGCCGCGACGCGGCTCACGACCAGGCGCGCCGGGGCGCTCGTTCGGCGCACGAGCTCCCACGACCAACGGGACGCCCCGGTTTCCCGCCCCGCGAGCGGTTGGCGGGCGCCGCCGGTGAGCAGTCGCGGATTGAACGCTCCGGCCTCCCCGAACGCGAGCGCGCGCGCGCCCGACAGCGCGGCGACTCCGAGCGACGCGGCCTTGAGAACGAGACGGCGTGAAGGATCCATCACTCGACGTCCTCGATACGCCACACGCCGAGCTCGCGGCGAAGCTTCACGACGTGCCCACCCGAGAGCTCGACCTCCGCGCGATCTCCCTGCACCCGCACGTCGAGCGTCTCCGGATCCTCGAGCCCTCGCACGAGCGCGTCGAGATCGCTCTCGAGCGCGCTCTGCGTCTCGGCCGAGAGCAGCCGCACGAACGCCGCGTAGCTGCGCCTCGCCAGGGCGCGGCGCAACGCGCCGAGCGCCTCCCGCGGCGTGCGGGCCGCGGCCGGCAGCGCGTCGGCGGAGCCCACACGAAAGACGCCGTCCTCGAGCTCGAGCACGGCGCGCTCGCCGTCATCGTACGGAATCGTGGCGATCACGTCGATTTCGATGCCTTCTTTCTGGAGGGCCGCCGCGCTCTCGCGGAGCTCGCCGCGCGCCTCCCGCACCAGGCGCTGGGTGCCGCGGAGGCCGAGATCCCGCTGCGAGCGCTTCGACAGCAACGCGTACAGGGCCTCGGCGTCGCCGCGCCGCGCGGCTTCGGCGTAGGCCCGCACCGTCGTCGACGGATCCGCCACGCGCGGCTGCGCGCACCCCGCGGCCAGGAGCCCCGAGAGCACGAGGGCGGCGGCGCAAGTGCCGTGCATGCGCCGACGCTACCATCGCCACGGCGTGTGCGCCGTTTTCGACAGCAAGGTCATGGCGAGCGCGCCGCCTCGGGGGGCCTTTACTTCGCGTCCGCCGGGGGCAACACTCGGCGGACACGCACGGCCGATGAACGAGACCCAAGACACCCCGGCCTCCGCCCGGCTCGCCCGTCGCGTCCGCGACACCCGCCGGCTGCTCGCCGCGGCTGCCGCGGTCACCGTGGCCGGCATCGCGCTCGTCGTGCAAGACGACACCGGAATCGGCCGCTGGCTCGTCGTGCTCGGCATGCTCGCGCTGGTCTTTGGCCTGCACCGCTTCGGCCGTCTGGGGCCGGATCAGGACGGGGCGCTCCTCGCTCCAGAGGCCGAGGACGAGGGATAGGCCCGAGTTTGGGCTCAGGCGTCGACCGGACTTTGCGGCTAGGTCTCGCTCCGGAGCACCGCGACACCGGTGCTCTCGCCGAGCTCCGAGACGGTGACGTAGGCCAGACCGAACTCGCGGCCCGTGATCTCGAGCTCGGCCTTGAGCGGCGTCGCCGCGTTCTTCGTATGGAACCCCTGTTCCCGCACGCTCTTCGCGTTGACCTCGGGAACGATCGGCGTGCCGAACGCGTCCGCGCCCACGACCACGAACACGTACACGAGCGGCTCCTTCTCGCGCTCCCCGAGCGCCGAACGCACGTGGCTCCTGAGCTGATTTTCGAGGCGGTAGGCGTATGCCGACCACGACCAGCCCGTCACGTAGAGGCCGAGCACCTTGCCGTCTTCAGCGCGCACCGGTGCCGCCGCGACCCACTGGCCGTCCTTGCGCCCGCGCACGCCCGCGGCCTCGGCCATCTCGCCGCGCGTCTCGACGTATGCGCCGGAGAGCGCGCGCTCGAGCTTCGGGAATGGGGCGAACACGTTCTTCCCCGCGAGGCCGTCGTGCTCCAAATCGCTGCGGATCACGGTGCCCTTGAGGTCCACGAGCGCAAAGAACGTGCTCTTCGCAATCCGGAGGTCTTGAATCTTCGAGCGCGTCTTTTCGAGCGTTTCGCGCGCGACCGCCGCGTCCTCGAAGCTCCCCGCCGCGAAGTAGGCGCGGAGGAGGTCCGCGCCCTTGGGCAGACCCGTACGCACCTCCTCGACGTCGGCGCGCGCCGCGCCAGCGAGCACGGTGACCCCTTCGGCGGCGCGCTCGGCGCTGACCGCGCTCGTCCGCCGGCACGCGACGAACGGCACCCCGCCGAGGACCGTCAGCGACGCGAGAGCTCCCGAGCGCAAGAGCTCCCGCCGCCCGAGCTTGCTTGCGTCCGGCATCACACGCCGTCGAGCACGGTGTCGACGTGCCCAGGCACGCGGACGGCGCGCCAGACCTGCCGCACCTTGCCGGTGCGGTCCACGAGGAACGTGCTCCGCTCGATGCCCATGTACTCTCGGCCGTAGTTCTTCTTCTTCACCCACACACCATACGCCTTGGCCAGGGTCTTTTCTGGATCGGAGAGGAGCGGGAACGTCAGCCCGTACTTCTTCTTGAAACGCGCGTGGCTCTCCGTGCCATCGGGGCTCACGCCGATGACGCGCACGCCCTTCGCCGTGAAGCGCGGCAGCGCGTCGCGGAAGCCGCACGCCTCGAGCGTGCAGCCCGGAGTGTCGTCCTTCGGGTAGAAATAGAGGACGTACGGTGCGCCGCGCAGCGACTCCGACGAGACGACGTTGCCCGCGTCGTCCTTGAGCACGAAGCTCGGCGCGCTCGCGCCGACGTCGATCGAGACGCTCGTGCTCGGTGCCCCATTGTTCTTCGCGGCCGCGCTCGCCGCCTTCTTGCTCGGATTCACCGGCAGGACGCGAACCTTGCCGGCGCCCGCTCGGGCGTTCGTCGACCGTGCGCTCGTGCCGCGAGCGGGCGGGCGCGAGGCGATGCGTGCCGCTGTCTTCGCCGCGGCCCGCGTCGCCGTGACCGAGCGTTCGCGGCGGGTCGTCTCCTCCGTCGTCACGGCGACACGGGAACGGGTGGCAGGGGCCGTCATCTTTCGACCTCGCGCACCGGCGGACGGCGACGCCGCGGCACGAGCCGCGCTCCCGGTGCGGGGCTTCGTCAGCGCGCGCGGCGCTGCCTTCTTGGCCTTCTTACTCGCCATGGGTCTCCTCGTCTGCCCGCGGGGACGGCGGGCCCCGCGAGGGTATCACCGCCGTGGCTCGTTCGCGCGCTTGTCCGCGGATACCGTTCAGCTAAAGTCCGGGCCACTTTTTTCGAAAGGCGCGAGATGCTCGACCTACCCGATCCTGGCCTGTATCGAACCACCCAGCCCATGCCGGGGCATGAAGCCGAGTTCCCGGCCGGCGTTCTCGTCTTCATCGGGCAAGCCCAGAACGGCGGGGGCAAGTTCGTCGTTCGGCCCTCGGACAACCGTCGCAATCGTTGGTTCTGGCGCGAGCCGACCACGCCCCTCCGTTCGCCCACTTGGGCCAAGACGCTCAAGCCCTTGCCGTCGGAGGGCTTCTACACGTTGCCCGAGACGGTCGAGTTCGACGGCGGTGGGCGTTGGGTCAAGAATGCGGTCGTCGAGCTCGGCTACAACGGCTCGGGCCAAGGCATTCTGTTCGTCGGGGAGTGGCGCGAAGACGGCACCGAGAACGCGCTCTACTTCAGCGAGCGCGGGCTCCTCATCTCGGACGAGATGCTGGAGCGGCTCGTCTGGGCCCCGATCCTCCCCGTGCGCAACGGCGAGAAGCGCTGAAGAACCCGTGGGGCCGCGCAGCGTTCCTGCGCGGCCCCCACGCGATTCCGTCCTTCAGCGAGCGCCGCGCAGGTTCTTCGCGACGAAGTCCCAGTTGATGAGCTTGTCGCAGAAGACCTCGAGGAAGCCCTGCCGATTGTTGCGGTGATCCAGGTAGTAGGCGTGCTCCCACACGTCGCACGTGAGGAGCGGCACCTGGGTCGTCGTCGTGAGCGGCGTCTCCGCGTTGGGCGTGTCGAGGATCTTTCCTTTGCCGCCGTCGAGCACGAGCCAGACGTATCCGGAGCCGAAGCGCCCGACGCCACCTGCGATGAAATCGGCCCGGAACTTGTCCCAGCCGCCCATACCCTGAATCAGGTCTGCCACGTCGCCGGACGGGGGAGCGCCGCCGCCGCCCGGCTTCATCCCTTCCCAGAAGAACGTGTGGTTCCAGACCTGCGCAGCGTTGTTGAAGACGGCGCCGGAGCTGCCGCGGATGACTTCCACCAACGACTTCTGCGCCTCGGGCTTCCCTTCGAGCAAGCTCTTCAGCTTGGTCATGTAGCCCTTGTGGTGCTTCTCGTAGTGGTACTCGAGCGTCTCCTGCTTCATCACCGGCTCGAGCGCGTTCTTGGCGTACGGAAGCGGCGCCACCTCGAAATCCATCTCGTTCTCCTTTCCTCGCCTCAGAGGCAAGCCTTCAGCGCTGCGAAATCTCGGCTCAGAGGCGCGCGGTGTCAATGGTGCAGACTCCCCGACACCTACCTCGGCATCCTCCGCTTCGCGCTCTTCGCTCGGTTCCTGGACGCGACCAGCATCCGGGGGGAAGATGCACGGCACGTTCATCATGAAGATCGAGCGCCGTTCCGTGCTCCGCGCCGGAGGAGCCGTGCTCCTCGCGGCAGCGCCGCTGTCGTTGCTCTTGAACCGACGCGGACAGACCGAGCCGGCAAAAACGCCCGCCTCGGCGGGCCCGCACGCGCTGGGCGGCATCGAGCGCGATCCGAACCGGCTGCTCGACCTGCGCGCCGGGTTTACGTACACGGTCGTCGAGCGTTTCGGCGATGCGATGTCCGATGGCCATCGCGTTCCGGGTCTCGCCGACGGAATGGCGTGTTTTCCGGGCCCGGACGGCACGCTCGTTCTGATGCGCAATCACGAGGTGGAGCGCCAAGCCGCGTTCGCCGCCTATCGTGGGAAGGCGCCCGCGCACGCCTACGATCCGAACGCTTATGGGGGCGTGACTCGCGTCGTTGTCGACGCCCGCACGGGAGAACGCCGCTCGAGCAACTTGGTGCTGGCAGGCACGCTGCGGAACTGCGCCGGCGGTCCGAGCCCGTGGGGATGGCTCTCCTGTGAAGAGCACGTCGATCCCGGCCACGGCTACGTTTTTCTCTGTCGGACGGACGCCACGAAGCTCGCGCCCGCCGAGCGCATTCCGGCCTATGGCCGCTTCAATCACGAGGCCGTCTGCATCGACCCGAAGACGCTCGGTGCGTACCTCACCGAGGATCGGGTGGATGGATGCCTCTACCGCATGGTTCCGACGGATCGAGCGCGGCCGTTCGAGGGTCATCTCGAAGCGCTCGCCGTTCGGGGCAGTCCGCGCCTCGACACCGGCCGAAGGCTGGAGCCCGGCCGACGCTACCCCGTCGAGTGGATTCGGATCCCCGACCCCGATCCGAAGGACGATTCCGTGCGGCACCAGGCGCTCGAGCTGGGCGCGGCGATCGTCCGCCGCGGCGAAGGCATCTGGTATCACGACGGCTCCGTCTACATCGCTGCCACAATCGGCGGGCCGCGTGGCACCGGGCAGATTTTGCGTCTGCACCTCGGCGATCGTCCGGAGCTCGAGGAGTACGCGCGCTCCGAGGATCCCGCGGCTCTCGACTACCCCGACAACATCACGGTGGCTCCGTGGGGCGATCTCTACCTGGCCGAGGATGGCGCCGGCGAGCAGTACGTCCGAGTCATCACGACGAAGGGCAAGCTCCTCGACTTGGCCCGGAACGCGCGAAGCTCGGGCGAGCTCGCGGGCGTCTGCTTCTCGCCCGACGGCACTCTGCTCTTCGTCAACCTCTACAACGAAGGAATCACGGTCGCGATCCGCGGTCCGTTCCGAGAGCTCGCGGCCTGAGGAGCGAGCTCCTGGTCGGTGAGCCAGAGCGGAGCGTGCGCGAGCGGCCCGTTGACGCCACGAGGGCTCCGTGGAAAGCAGCGCGCACCGGCCGGGTCCGATTGGCGTTGCCGATTGGCGACCGTCGTTCTAGGGAAGAGGCCCCGAATCGCCCCCTGAGGGCGGAAGAAGCCACGACTCGAGGTCACCGTGTCAAGAACCGTTCTGCTCGCTACCGAAAAGCCTTTCTCCGCTGCCGCCCGCAACGAGGTCGTCTCGATCCTCGAGAAGGCCGGGTACACCGCGCGTGTGCTCGAGTCGTACAAAGGCAAGGCGCCGCTCATCGAGGCCATTCGCGAGGCGGACGCCGCCATCGTGCGCAGCGACATCATCGACGCCGAGGTCCTCGGCGCGGCTTCCAAGCTCGCCCTCGTCGTGCGCGCGGGGGCCGGCTACGACAACATCGACTGCGCCACCGCCCGCTCGCGAAACGTGGCGGTCATGAACACCCCCGGGCAGAACGCCAACGCCGTCGCCGAGCTCGCGTTCGGAATGATGGTGTACGTGGCCCGCGGCAAGTTCAACGGCAAGACGGGCACGGAGCTGCGCGGCAAGACGCTGGGCCTCCACGCGTTCGGCGCCGTCGGCCGTGCCGTCGCCACCATCGGAAAGGGCTTCGGCATGACCCTGCTCGCCTACGACCCGTTCGTGAAGCCCGAGGCGTTCCGCGACGCGGGAGTCGAAGCGGTGGGCAGCGTGGAGGAGCTTTATCGGCGGTCGCAGTACGTGTCGCTCCACGTGCCGGCCACGCCGGAGACGAAGGGCTCGATCGGCAAGAGCCTCCTCGCGGCGCTCCCCGCCGGCGGCACGCTGATCAACACGGCGCGCAAGGAGATCATCAACGAGCCCGAGCTCCTCGAGGTGCTCGAAGCCCGCAAGGACTTCCGGTACATCTCGGACATCGCGCCGAGCGAAGCGACCGCCGCCGTGCTCAAGGAGAAGTACGCCGACCGCGTCTACGTGACGCCGAACAAGATGGGCGCGCAGACCGAGGAGGCCAACGTCAACGCCGGCCTCGCCGCTGCCCGCCAGATCGTCGGCTTCTTCGAGCGCGGCGAGAAGCAGTTCATCGTCAACTGAGCGCAGGGCACGTCGCCCGTGCGCTCCCGGGCGCGGGACCCCGGTTCGGTCCCGCGCTTCGTCCACGCCGAAGTGGCGGAACCGGCAGACGCGGCGGACTCAAAATCCGTTGTCCCAAAAGGACGTGTGGGTTCGACTCCCACCTTCGGCACCAACGGCGCGCCCTCCGAGCGCGTCCACGCGTGGCATCCATCAACTGCCCCGGAGTCGGGTGGGGCGCGGCAACCGACTGACGTGGTACAGGGCGGGAATGCGCCCGCCTCGAGAAGCGAAGAAGGCCCCCCGGGGGCCTACCGCGCTCGGAGAGGTGCTCGGCGAAACCCGTGAGCTCTCCCTCAAGCGCTCGCGCGCGGCCGTGGATCGCGACACGTGGCGGCGCGCCGTGGGGCGCCGGATCGCCGAACGGACGGAGGTCGGGGCGCTGCGCGGGGGCGAGCTCACCGTGTACGTCGCGTCGCCGGCATGGGCGCAGGAGCTCTCCTTGCTCACCACCGATATCCGCGAGCGACTCTCCGGCTTCGGTGTTCGGGTGGAACGTATTCGGTTCCGCTTGCTCGCGGCGCCGCCTCCGGCACCGCGCCGCGAGCCGCCGCCTCGTCTGCCGAAGAAGGTCGTCCCTCCGGAGCTCGCCGCTCGGCTCGAGCACGTGGAAGACGAAGAGCTCCGCCGAGCCATCGAGGGCGCCGCCGGGCTCGCGCTTGGACGCCTGGAAGCGACGTCCGCGGCCGCCCTCACATCGACGCGGCGAGCCGCTCGAGCCCCTCGAGGCGCTGAAGCACGAAGCGCTCGTTCGGACCGAAGCTCGCCTGAAGGCGCCGAAGCGTCCCGAGATAAGCGCGGAGGCCGGCGAGGTTGATCGCCGACGTCTTCCGGAGAACGACGTAGAGGTGATCGACCGTGTCCGCCGCGATCGGCCGCGTCGCAGCGTCGTGGAGATCGATCACGTAGTCGATCCAGCGGCCCTTGCCGGTCGCCTCCGCGAGCCGGACCGCGTACCGCGCCGCCTTGTTCAAGGTTTCCGCGCTGGACGCGGTGCGCTTGCCAGCGCGCACCTCGCTCAAGACGCCGAGGAGCGCCCCCGAAAGGATTCGCTCCGCTTCGTCGCCGCGTCCGAGCGCGAGCGTCTTCTCGGCGACTCCGCCGAGAAGATCGAGCGTATCGCCGCTGAACGTGACCTCGCTTTCGGCGGGCAGGGCAACCGGTAGGCCGCCGGGCTCGATGCCCGCGATGGTCGGTGCCTCGTCACTCACGGGGCGCTCGGACACCAACGCGCTCCGCAGCACGAAATCCTGTCGACCGATCTGGAGGTGATCGCCGTCGCGGAGCCGCTGCGTGCCCGTGATGCGGTGAGCATTGACGAACACGCCGTTGACGCTTCCGCAGTCCTCGACGTAAACGCCGTCCGCATCGGCGCCGACCTTGGCGTGCCGTCGAGACACCAAGCCGTCGTCGACGACGATCTGACACGAGGAGCTCCGCCCGATCACCAGCGAGCCCAGCCCGATCTCGATCTCACGTCCTTCGTGCTCGAGCCAGTAGCGCCGGCGGCGACGTCGCGATGCTTCCGCGGCGCGGGGCGTCTCCGGATGGGTCTGCTTGTTGTTGCGGTCGCGGCTCAATGAGAAAAAAGCTAACGCGCTCGTCGGGCGCCGTCGAGCACCGGAGTTCGGGCCCCCGCCAGGCGAGCCGATTCGCCGCGAAACGGCATCACGCCGGGGAGGGGTCCGCCCCAGCGTGCCCTGTCTGGTGCTGCCTCGGGAGTTGCGCCGTGGGCGCCGAGGCAGCACCGGGAGACTGCGGGCCGCGTCTGGCAGCGACGGCCCCAGTGGCCGGGGCCGACACGCTCAACGCTTGAACTCACGCATGAAGTCGGCGAGCGCTTTCACCCACTCCAGCGTGACGGCGTTGTAGATGGAGGCGCGCATGCCGCCGACCGAGCGGTGCCCCTTCAGCCCGACCATGCCGCGCTTCTGGGCCTCGCTCAGGAACTCGGCCTCGAGCTCCGGCGTCTTCAGGGTGAAGACGACGTTCATCGTCGAACGCGCGCTCTTCTCCACGGGGGAGACGTAGAAGTCGTTGCGCTCGTCGATGACGTCGTAGAGCAGCTTGGCCTTCTCACGGTTGGTGCGCTCCACCGCCGCGAGGCCGCCGGCCTTCTTCAGCTCGTCGAGCACGTTGCGCAGCATGTAAACGCCGAACGTGGGCGGTGTGTTGTAGAGCGATTTGTTGTCGGCGTGAGTCCGATACTGGAGGATCGCCGGGATGTCCGAGCGCCCCGCCGCGACGAGGTCCTTGCGGATGATGACGACCGCGAGCCCGCTGGGCCCGAGGTTCTTCTGCGCGCCCGCATAAATCACGCCGAATTTCGACACGTCGATCGGCCGCCACATGATGTCGCTGGACATGTCCGCGACGAGCGGGACGTTGCCGACGTTCGGGAACTCGTGCCACTGCGTCCCGGCGATCGTGTTGTTGCTCGTGATGTGGACGTACGCCGCGTTCGGATCGAGATCGAGCTCCTTCTGCTCCGGAATGCGGCCGAACTTCTTGTCCTTCTCCGTCGTCGCGGCCACGCGCACCGTGCCCACGGCCTTGCCTTCCTTGTACGCTTTCTGCGACCAGGAACCCGTGAGGATGTAGTCGGCGCTCTTGCCGGCCGGGAGCAGGTTCATCGGAACCATCGCGAACTGCAGGCTCGCGCCGCCCTGGAGGAGCAGGACATCGTGGCTGTCCGGGACGCCCAAGAGCTCCCGCACGAGCGCGATGGCCTCGTTGTGCACCGCCTCGTAGGCCTTCCCGCGATGGCTGTGTTCCATCACGCTCATGCCGGTGCCGCTCAGATCGATCAGCTCCTTTTGAGCGCGCTCGAGCGCGGCGAGCGGAAGGGCGGCGGGTCCAGGGTTGAAGTTGATTGCTCGGGCCATGATCCTCCGAAAACGGGTGAAACGGACGCGAGAGCTAGCGTGTTTGCTGCACCGCGTCAAGCTCGCGGGCTCATGAGGGCGCGCGTGCCGATGTCGCGACGGAATTGCATACCCTCGAAGCGCAGTCGAGTGACGGCTGTGTAGGCGCGTTCGTGCGCGAGGTCCAGCGTGTCGGCGGCAGCGGTGACACCGAGCACGCGCCCGCCCGCAGTGAGCACCTGCTCGCCGTCGAGACGCGTGCCGGCATGATAGACGCGCACGCCCGGAACGGCTTCTGCCGCGTCGATGCCCTCGATCCGATCTCCGGTGCGGGGCGTACCGGGGTAGCCCGCGGCCGCCACCACGACGCACACGGCGTGGCGGCTCGACGCGACGATCGCATTCGGTGCCAGCGCTCCGCGTGCGGCCCCGAACAGCGCCTCGGCGAAATCGCCGTCGAGCGTCTCCATCAACACCTGTGTCTCGGGATCGCCGAAGCGCACGTTGAACTCGAGCAACATCGGCTCACCGGTGTTGGTGATCATGAGTCCGGCGAAGAGCGCCCCGCGGAAGGGCGCCCCTTCGGCGGCCATGCCGCGAAGCGCGGGACGAAGGATGCGCTCCTCGACGACGCGGGACAGCTCGGGCGTGACGAGCGGAGCCGGCGCATACGTGCCCATTCCGCCCGTGTTCGGTCCGGCGTCGCCGTCGAAGATACGCTTGTGATCCTGCGCCGCGGGCAGCACGACGAAGCGCTCGCCGTCGCAGATCGCGTGCACGCTCGCCTCTCGCCCTTCGATGCGCTCTTCGAGGACCACGGTGCGCCCGGCGTCGCCGAAGGCCTCTCCCGCGAGCATCGCGAGCGCCGCACTGCGGGCGCTCTCGTGATCCGGCGCGACCAGCACGCCTTTGCCCGCACAGAGCCCGTCCGCCTTCACCACCGGAGGCGCGTCGAAGGCAGCGAGCGCGGCGTCGAGCTCCGAAGGGCTCGACACGACGACGTGGCGCGCCGTCGGGATCGCGTGGCGCTTGGCGAACTCTTTCATGAACGCCTTCGAGCCCTCGAGGCGTGCGGCCGCGCGCGACGGCCCGAACACCACGTGGCCCTCGGCGGCGAGGACGTCGGCGAGGCCGTCGCAGAGCGGCTGCTCCGGCCCGATCACGACGAGGTCGGGGCGCTCTGCCCGGGCCACGTCGAGCGCGCCGCCGGACGCATTGCGAAGCACCTTCTGGGAGAGGCTCGACGGAGCCCGCGCCGTCCCCGCGTTGCCGGGTGCGACGACCACCTCCCGGACCGAAGGCGAAACAAGCAAGCGCAGCGCGAGCGCATGCTCGCGACCGCCGGAGCCCAGGACGAGAACTTTCCTCGATGCCATGCAGCAAAACGCCCGGTGAGGGACGAGCGGCACGGAATCAGACATGTGGTCGCGTGGCTGTCAACGCCCGCGGCGCGCGCTCCGCCCCCCGTAGCGGAGGAAGGCACCGGACCGCGGGCCTGGAGGCGCGACCGCGCAGGGTGCGCCGTGCACCTCGGCTCCTCCACGCCGCGCGGGACAAAACCTGCAGGCGCCCATCGCAGAAACGCGACCGGTCATTTAGACTGACCCAGGTCATGAGGAACCCGGTCGTCCTCCACGTCGTACGACCGTACCCGGACGAAAACTCGTTTCTCGCCGCCGAGGCCTGGACCATCGACGTCCTGGGGATGGTGCTCGTGGACCAGCGCGCGCTCGAGCCCGAGACTCCCGTGGTGTTCGACGTGGCACTCGCGAACGGGACCAAGGTGATCCGCGCCGAGGCGCGCGCCGAGCATGCGGTGCCCCCGAGCAACGGCCGGCCCGGTGGCCTGCGCGTTCGCTTCCGCCGCTATGGGTCGCAGACGAAGGCTTTCATCGATCGCGCCGTCGCCTTCGAGCGCTCGGCCGCTCCCCCGAGCAGCCGTCGCTTTCAGACCGCGGGCTCGGCAGCCCCCGCGCCCCTTCCGACTCCGAGCGCGCGACCCGCATCGCAGCCGCCTCCCCTCCCTTCACGGT
>CAYYWA010000106.1:0-16412 GCA_964475255.1 uncultured Sorangium sp. | reverse complement strand
CGCCGGAACGTTCGAGGCAAAGGCCGTTGCGTTGTACGACCGGCACGCCTGCGCCGTCGTCAGCGACGGCACGGTCCGCTGCTGGGGCCGCAACGCCTACGGCCAAGTCGGTCGGAGCTCGGGGGGCAACGAGCCGCCGACCGAGGTCCCCGGCATCGACTCGGCGGTGGGCGTCGCGGTCGGCGAGGACTTCAGTTGTGCTCTCCTGGACGACGGCACGGTGCGCTGCTGGGGCCGCGACCAAATCGGCCAGCTCGGCTGGGATCGCCAGGAAGACAGCACCACCCCCGTCGAGCCCGTGGGGGTCTCGGGGGCGACGCAGATCGTCGCCGGGAACAACACGGCCTGCGCCCTCATCTACGAGGGCACGATCCGCTGCTGGGGCGCAGGAGGCTCCGGGCAGCTCGGCAACGGCGACACCCTGAACGCGTTCGCCCCCGTGCAGGTGAGCGGGATCGACGACGCGGTCCAGATCGGCCAAGGCGAGTCGTTCGGCTGCGCGCTCCGGGAGGATCAAACCGTTTGGTGTTGGGGGGACAATCTGAACGGGCAGCTCGGCGACGGCACCAAGGACGATCGGGACGAGCCCGCGCCGGTGATCGGCGTCGACTCCGCCGTGGCCGTCAGCGTCGGGGCTCGCTTCGCGTGCGCCTTGATCGAGGACGGAACGGTGCGCTGTTGGGGGCGCCAAGCCGACTGGCAGCTCGGCAACGTCTCCCACCAGGACGCGCTCGAGGCCGAGCCCGTCCTCGATCTCGACGACGCCGTCGCGATCGCCACGGGAACCTCGCATACGTGCGCGCTGCGGGAGGCAGGCACCGTGCGTTGTTGGGGAGCGAACGACTTCGGGGAGCTCGGGAACGGCACGCGGGGCTCGATGTACCGGCCCTGGGACGACGTCGTCGGCCTGACGGACGTCGAGAAGATCGCCGCGGGCAACGACGTGACGTGCGCGATCCTCGAGAACGGAGGGCTCGAGTGCTGGGGCAACAACGACGCCCAGCAGCTCGGGTCCGCGGGGCCCGACTCGTCGCCCGTGCATCGAACGGTGACGGGTTTCGTCGGTGGCGGCTCGGTGCCCGCGCTCAGGAAGCCGGAGCTCCATGAGGGGGTCGGGGAGCTCGTTCAGCTCGTCACCGCGGGATCCACCACGTGCGTGCTCACGACCGAGGGCGACGCGACGTGTTGGGGTTTGGCTCCCGACGGGAGCACGCCGGGCGAAACGGAGGGGACCTTCGTCCTCGACGCGGGCGGCGAGGCGATTCACCTCTCCGGGTTCGGGGCTCAACTGTGCGCGCTGCTCGCGAATGGCAGCGTGGAATGCTGGGGGCAGAACGACTACGAGTCGCACGGCAACGGGAGCCTCACCCAAGGAATCGACGTCGCCGCCGGCTACGACTACACGTGCGGCGTGACCGGGAACCAGCGCGTGCAGTGCTGGGGAGACTCCCGGTACTTCATGCTCGGCGGCGGGGCCATCGGCGTCGATGAAGGGCGCTCGACGACGCTCTACGGCCTGCGCACCGTGGTGCGCGTCGCCGCCGGCTACCGCCACGCGTGCGCGGTCCTCGCGGACGCCACGGTGAAGTGCTGGGGATCCCAGTTTCCGGCCAATGGATCCTCGCTCATGGAAGTGCGCGACCCCGTGCTCATCGAAGGGCTCACCGGCGTGGTCTCGATGGGCGCGGGCATGGGTCACACCTGCGCGTTGCTCGACGACGACGGCGTTGCGTGCTGGGGTTACTCGAACCACGGCCAATCCGGGACCGGTGACACCGACTCGGTGCTCGAGCCGACCCGCGTCGCGGGGCTCGGCGCCGTCGTCGACCTCGCCGTCGGCTGGGAGCACACCTGCGCGGTGATCGACGATGGCACCGTGTCCTGCTGGGGCGACAACGAGTACGGGCAGATCGGGAATGACCTCGTCGAGGACGCGCTCGTCCCGTCACCCGTCGTCGGCATCGACAACGCCGTGCGCGTCGCCGCCGGGTCGCGGCACACCTGCGCGCTCCTCGACGACGCGAGCATCGCGTGTTGGGGGGACAACGAACGCGGACAGCTCGGCGCCGAGACCGAGGAGACCGTCAGTCGCGTGCCCGTGACGGTCTCGGTGTTCTGAGGCGCAATCTCTTGAAGCATCGCCGGAGAGCGCCGCGCCGCGAGGCGTGGTGTGAGCGCACGGGGCATTGAGCCTCGGCGAGACACTCCGCCGCAGCATCGCGATGACTCGGAGTCGTCCGAGTCCGGAATCGACGGCTCACTGGTGGTTATCGCCGAACCACTTATTCACAATTCCACCGGTTACTCACAGAAAGAGGAGATTGACCCGTCCTTTGGACTCGGCCTGACGGCGCCGCGCTCGCGTGAGAGCACTGCGTGCCTGCTGCCGCGCGTCAACGAGGGTGAATGCCCGCGCGCCGCTCCGGGGAACGCCCGTTCCGGGAGCGGTTCCGCACTTCCGTAAGTGGAGGCAAAGCGGGTTTGCTGGAGCCCCGATTGTAGTAAGAGAAACCCATTCCCATGGCCGATTCCCCGAACGTTCCGCTTCCTCCACTGGACGGCTGGGCCCTCGTGCTCGGAGCCTCGAGCGGCTTCGGCGCAGCCGCGTGTCTCAAGCTCGCCGAGGCTGGCTCCGACATCATCGGCGTTCACCTCGACCGGCGCGCGACGATGCCGCAGGTCGAAGCGATGAAGGAACGGATTCGCGGGATGGGGCGTGAGGCGTGGTTCTTCAACGTCAACGCGTGCGACGCGGACAAGCGCAGCGAGGTCCTCTCGGACGTGGAGCGGCGCTTCGCCGAGCGCGGACGCGGAGAGCGCGTCCGCGTGCTCTTGCACTCGTTGGCGTTCGGCACCTTGAGGCCGCTCGTCACCACGGAGCCGGCGGAGGAGCTCAGCCAAAAGCAGCTGGAGATGACGCTCGACACGATGGCGAACAGCCTCGTTTACTGGGTGCAGGACCTGATGCGCCGCGACCTCCTGCGCTCGGACGGTCGGATCTTCGCCATGACGAGCACGGGCTCGACCTTGGCGTGGGCGGGCTACGGCGCCGTCAGCGCGGCGAAGGCGGCGCTCGAGTCGCATTGCCGGCAGCTCGCGCTCGAGCTCGGGGCGCGCGGCATCACGGCGAACGCGATCTGCGCCGGGGTCGCCGACACCCCGTCGATGAACAAGATCCCACACGCCGATCGGTTGCAGAACGTCGCCATCCGCAAGAACCCCTCCCATCGCCTCACGGTGCCCGAGGACGTCGCGAACGCGCTCGTCGCGCTCGCCCAGCCCTGCACGTACTGGCTCAACGGCAACGTGCTCTACGTGGACGGCGGCGAAGCGCACGCCGGGTGATTCCGTTTCGTCACCGTGGCGATGGGCGCGCGCGGCCGGCGCGCGCTGGCTCTGCCGCTCGCTCGTGACCGCCGGTTCGGCGAGGCGCGGCGTGAGCGCGCGTTCGACGATGACTCGCTGCGCTGTTTTCCCCGCCGTCGTCGACGAAGCCTCGGGATCCGGCCGTCGCCGCCGGGTGAACGAACGCCGCGAGCGCCGTTTTCTTGGCCGCGAGCGCCATTCTGAGTAGGGTCCGAGCTGGTTCTTCAGGGGGGCCTTCAGGGGCTTCAGAGGAGGCGCCGAGGTCACATGGAAATGTCCGTCGATGAGTCCGTCGTTCGTATGAAAGCATTCGAGCTCTGGCAGGCTCGCGGCTGTCCGATCGGGTCCCCCGAGCAGGATTGGTTCTCCGCCAAGCGCGTCATCGAGGCGGCCAGCGCGCGCCCCACGACCAACGCGGAGAGCGAGCCGCTCGGCTTGCGCGTGAGCGACGCTCCGGAGAGCGCGAACGCCAAGAACGGCGCGGGCGGGCAGAGCGTGCCGATGGGCCTGCGCATGGCCGAGGCGACGCCTCCCTCGTCGCGCGGCAAGCGCAAGGCGAACGGCAAGCGCCGCCGCTGATCCGATCGTCCCCTCGCGCTCCGAGCACTCCGAGCAGAGAGGGGTCTGGGGCTCGGCTCGTGCCGAGCCCCGGCGCGCTACCTGGGGTTCGGGTCGAGCAGGTACTTGAAGAGATCCGACTTGGCGGACAGCACGAGCGTCGAGTCCTTCCCGAGGGAGCGCTCGTAGGCTTCGAGGCTCCGGACCAGGTTGTAAAACTTCGGATCCTTCCCGAAGGCCTCGGCGTAGATGCGCGTGCTCTCGGCGTCGCCTTCGCCGCGCGCCTTCTGCGCCGTCTCGTAGGCCGTGGCGAGCAGGATCGTGCGCTCCTTGTCGGTCTCGGCGCGGATCTTCGCCGCCTCCTCCTCGCCCTCGGAGCGGTACTGCTTGGCGACGCGATCGCGCTCGGCGCGCATCCGCTGGAACACGCTCTCCTGCACCTCGCGCGGCAGATCCGCCCGGCGGATCCGCACGTCCACCACGTGGATGCCGAAGCTCTTCGTCTTCGCCCGCACGCGGTCCGCGACGTCCTGCATCAAGGGCTCGCGCGCGTGGCCGACGATCTCGCCGAAGTTGTGGCTCGCGATCTCGCGGCGGAGCTCGCTGTTGACGATGTCGTCGAGGCGCGCCTTGGCCCCGACCGCGTCATAGACGGTCGTGTAGAACCGGAGCGGATCCGTGACCCGAAACCGCGTCACGGGATCGGCGAGCAGCCGCTTCTTGTCGAGCGTCAGGTACTCGGCGGGGGGCGCGTCGCTGCCGAGGATGCGCGACTCCATCCGGTGCACCTTCTGCAAGAAGGGCACCTTGAAGTACAGGCCCGGGTTGGTGACGGAGCGCTTGTACTCGCCGAACTGCGTGACGATGCCGAGCTCCGTCTCGTCGATCACGAACAGGCTCGACCAGAGCGCCGCGAGCGCGAGCGCTGCGACGACGAGGATCCGCGTCATTTCTGACCTCCCGCGGCCGGCGCCGGCAAGCTTCCGGGGCCCGGAAGAATGGGTAAGACGGTGTTCGCCAGGCCGCCATCGACGAGCGTCGTCTTCGAAACGCGCGAGAGGACGCGTTCCATCGTCTCGAGATACAGGCGGTCGCGCGTGACGGCCTCGGCCTTCGAGTACTCGGCGAGCTGCGCGAGGAACTTCGCGCTGTCGCCGCGCGCGCGGAGCACGCGCTCCTCGCGGTACGCCTCCGCCTCGCGCTCGATCCGGCGCGCCTCACCGCGCGCGCGCGGGATCACGTCCGCCTTGTAGCCCATCGCCTGGTTGATCAGCTTTTCCTTCTCTTCGCGCGCGCGCACCACGTCGTGGAACGCCTCCTTCACGTCGTCCGGCGCGTCGACGGCCTGCAGCTTGACCTCCGTGATGCCGATCCCGCTCTGGTACTCGTCCATCAGGCGTTGGAGCCAGGCTCGGGTCTCGCTCTGCACGTTCTCGCGCCCGGTGGTGATGACATCGTCGATCTTCGTCCGCCCGACCATGCTGCGCAGCGCGACCTCGGCCGTCGCCCGCAGCGTTTCCTCCGGCTGCGCGAGCTCGAACAGGTACTTGCTCGGGTCGGTCACGCGGTACTGGATGATCATCTGCGCTTCGACGATGTTTTCGTCGCCGGTGAGCATCAACGCCTCGGTCGGAACGCGTTTGTCTCCGCGGAAGCCGACCTCGAGGCGTCGGATCTCCTCGATGTTGACCACGTTCACCTTCTGAACGAACGGGATTCGGTAGTGCAGGCCCGGGCCGGCCTTGCCCGATTCACGGCCGAAGGTTCGCACGACGGCCTGTTCGCCGGGCCCGACGACGTAGATGCCGCTGAGGGCGAGCGCGAGCACCACGAGCCCGATGAGCACGGGCCCGAGGCGGCGAGCGATGTGCGCGAAGGGGCCAAAATGATGGGCGAGCTCACCGAAGAAGTCCTGGTCGCCGTGGTAGGAGCCTCGTCGAGTCATCTGTTTCAGTTTCAACCAATGCGGAGGGTGGGCAGACGGCGGCCGAGGGTCCCGCTCCCCGCGTGACGCCGAAAGCGAATGCTTGGCCGCTCGGCCGTGAACTGTCAAGCGAAGGTCCGCAGCGGACCCTGCTCGGAAATCACGGCGCAACCACTCCGCGCGAGCACGACGAGACCCCCGGCGCGCCGCGGGCCGCTCACTGCCACTGCGTATCGAGCCAGGCGGCCCGCGCGATCAGCCAGTCGCGCATGCCGGCCACCTGCGCTTCCCACGTCGCGTGCGTGGGCGTGTCGAAGACGCCGACCCGGCGCGTGGTGAGGTTGTCCCACCTCTGGAAATTGCGTTCCGCGGCCGCGGCGAGCCCCTCGGTGAGCCGGGTGATGCGCGCCGTGATCTCGGCGTCGGAGAGCACACCGGCGCGCAGCTCTTTCCAGCGGGCGACGAGCGCCGCGTGAAAGACGGGGTCCGCGATCAGCCGCGGGAACCAATCGGCCGTGCTCGAGAACCGCGAAGCGACGCTGTCGTACTGGAAGCCCTCGATGGCGAGGTTCGCAAAGCCCGAGCTCGACCCGACGCCGGCGATGACGTCGTAGTCCCAGAGCGGGCCGGCGAAGAGCTTGCCGTTGCGATCCTTGTAGAAGTACTGGCTGCGCGTGTACGCGTCGATGTTTCGGGAGAGCTCGTGGACGATCACCTGGTTCACGAACGACGCCGTGTCGATGAGCGCGGGGTAGCCCGTCTCCGGGTCGGAGGGGGTCGCATAGTGCAGCGCGAGCCCGAGCTGCCCGAGGAACCCGGCGAGGTACGCCTCCTGCTCCGCGTTGACCGGCTCGGGATCGGCGATCTCGAGCGAATCCCAGCAGTACAGCGTCGTATCGGGGCAGACGAGCTCTTGCTCGATGCTCGTCACCCGCCACTCGAGCTTGAAGATGTAGCCTCCGCTGATCGTGGGCAGCGTCGTGTCTTCGGGCTCGAGCTGCTTGAGATCGAGCCGGTGCTTCTGGTTCTTGATGGTCTCGACGAGCAGGTACACCCCCTGGTAGTCGCTGCTCTCGAGCGGCCGTGCCTTCGTGTTCAGGTAGAGCTCGGCGAAGGCGAAGCGCGGCGCCGCGAGCCCGAGCTCCGGGCCCAGCGAGTAGACGAACGCGTTGCGAATCAGCGCCTTGTCCGGGTACGGCGGATGCAACACCCAGTCCGACTCGGACGGCATGCCGAGCATGGGGCAATCGCGATCGTCACCGAGCGCGTCGCGCACCTCGAGCCGGTACGGCTTCTTCTCGTAGAGCGCGGAGGACTGGCCCCGCAGGTGGTAGGCCGCGGTGCTCGCCATCGTCGGCGCCTCCGAGAGCGAGGCGAGCGCGCCGTCTGGCTCGAACGTCATCACCGCCGCGTTCTTCCATTCGCGGTCGGCGGAGGATTGCCCCGGGAACGGGAAGCTCCCGCCGGTACTACCGCCCGTTCCGCCGTCGACTCCATACGCGTCGAGGACGAGGATCGGGAGGTCGTGCTCGGCGTCGAACGCGCGGGCGACGTACACCGCCGCTTGTGGCGCGCCCACCGGAGCGCCGTTCACGAACGCTTGCGCGCGGAGCTCGGTGCTCAGCGTGAACGTGAGCGGCTCCCCATAGAGCGGTGACGCGACGGTGGGCGGCGTGCGATCCGTCGTGTAGCGGATCTCGGCGTCGGGCCCGCTCGTCGTGAGCGCCACCGTGACGCTGCCCTCGAACGTCCCGCTCGGGACCGAGAACTGCACGGGTCCCGCGGGAGGCAGCGCGCAGTCGTCCTCGGGCTGCACGGCCGCGCCGCCGCTCGCCGGATTTCCCGAAGCACCCGCCGTCGGGGCGCCTCCGCTCGCGGTCGTGCCTCCGCTGCTCACGGAGCCTCCACTCGCGGTGCTGCTCCCGGTGCTCCCGAGCGGCGGTGTCGGCGACGAACAGGCGACCAGCGCGACAGCGCCGACGGTGGCGGGGTGAGCGAAAAACCTCAATAATTCTCGGTGTTTCACTGCCGCATCCTAGTACGGTCGCCCCCCGGATCGGCGGCGCAACTTCGAGCCTCGATATCGAGGACTGCGAAGTTGATTATCCTAGATCTCGGGCCGATTGCGAATGCTCCCCGAGCGCCCGTCGAAACACTCGGCCTCGGCGCTGGGCGAGCAGCGCGAGCACGTACGGCGCCGTGGGAGCTCCGCTGAGCTTCGCGCACCGTGCGAGCTCAGCAGGCGCGCAGTGTGTTCCGACGCCCCACTCGGGGCATTCGGTTGTCGTCTCCCGCGCTTCGTTCACGAGTCGAGCCCAGGGCTCGGCGCTCAGTCCCAACGCAGGGGTTGCCCGTTCGCGTCACGCAGGTTGCCCGTCGCGGCGAGCACGATGTCGACGGTTTGCCAGATGCCGCAGCCGCCGCACGTCACGAGCTTGAGAAGGCCGAGCCCGGTCTGACCGAGCAAGAAGCGATCGACGCCGAAGCCGCCCGCGAGCATGCCCGCGACCAGGACGTGCGCGGCGGGCACACGCGGCGTGCCGTCGACGTCGGGCGGGCGGAGCTTTCTCCCGTCGGCGTCCCGCAGCACGCCGAGCGCGAGGAGCAACGCGTCGATGAGCCACCACAGCCCGAGCCCGCCCAACGTGACGAGCTTGAGGATCCCGAGCCCCGTTTGCCCGAGGTAGAAGCGGTCGACACCGAAAATGCCGAGGAAGTAAGAGAGCAGGATCGCGGTGCCGTGCGACCGCTCCGAGTAGTCCGGCATCGGCGCGAGCGGCGGCGCCGCGAAGCCGGAGGGGTTCGAGGGCTGCATGATCGCGCAGTATCAGTCGATCGCGACGCCCTGGCGAGCCCGGAGTTCGAGGTACTGCTCGCTGACCGAGTAGGTGATGAGGTTCTCGATGCGCGCCTCGACGGTCGGCCCGCCCGGAGGTGTGGGCATCGACTGCACGAGCGTACACGCGGCCTCGAGGTCGTGGCACAGGCAGAGCCCCGCGCGGTCCGCCATGAAGTCGACGGACAGCATCCAGCGCCGCAAATCGAGGGAGGCCCCCGTCGAGAGCAGCTTCGTCACGTAGTGCGTGAGGTGCTCGAGGTTCGCGCCCGCCGTCAGCCGAACCAGCACGCGGCCGGCATCGACGATCGGCCCCTCGAGGTCCGGGGTCACGGGGAACCGCGGCTTGACCAGGCGAATGGCGGCAAACAGCCAGGTCTTGAGCTCGAGAAGGTTCGGCAGCAGCTTTCGGAGGTAGAGCCCCGGCTGGTAGTAGGCGACGTGGTGCGCGGCCACGAAGGCGCTCTCCAGCGTGCCGAGCCCGCCGCTGAACGCGCCCCCACCGACGAGGAGGACCGGAGGCTGCGTCGGCAGCGCGCCGAGCACGCCCGGATCTTCCGTGTTCTGGTACATCAACGGCTCGGCGATGCCGAGCGCCTGGGCCGCGACGTGCACGGCCTGGACGAGGCCGTACGGATACGTGGCGGCGCTGATCTGCTGGAGCGCGCCGAGCCCGTACGCGGAGAGCGGCTCGCCGCGCGCCGCGATCACGAACGGCTCGATCAGCGCGAACAGCCCCGTGATCATCGGCTGCCCGTCTTGGGGCGCGATCAGCTCGAACCACTCGTCGCGCGTGATGGAGCGGCGGATCTCCGGCACGTCGTCGTCGCGCATGCGCGCGAAGAAGCGCTCCTCGTCGGGCGCCGCCTGGCCGAGCACGTGGAGCGCCTGGCACACCACGAACGCTCCGTCGGCGCGGCGCGCCTCGGTGTACGTCTTGCGCAGCAGCTGGTACGGCTCCGGGCGATACGGATCGCGCTCGATCCACGCCCCGAGCGTGCGGAGCGCCTGATCGAAGTAGACGGCGGGCTCGGCCGCGTAGAGCCGCGCGAGCCGCTCCTCGAAGCGCGGATTCCCGGGGTCGACCTTCAGCGCCGACTCGCACACGGCGATCGCCTGATCGCGACGCGCGAGCTTCTCCTCGTAGATCTCCGCGAGCTCCGCGAGCACGTCGAGCAAATCGCGGCGATCGTTCGAGGCGGCGAGCCGCTGCGCGCGCGCCTTCAGGATGTCCTTGATGCCCTCGTAGTCGCCGATGCGACGCCGGAGTGACAGGCTCTCCTGGAGCGCCGTCTCGTTGTCCGGGTCGGCCTCGAACGCCGACTCGAGCAGCTCGAGGGCGCGCTCGGCGTCTCCGAGCTCGCGGCTCGCGACCTTGGCCGCGGTGAGCAGGTACTTCGCGCGCTGCGCCGGATCGTCGACGACGTCGGCGAGGCGCTCGATCACCTCGAGCAGCGCCGGCCAGTCCTGCTCGGCGCTGTAGACCTGCATCAGCTTGGCGAGGATGTTGCGGTCATTCGGGCGCTCGTCGAGCGCGAGCAGCATGGCGCGCGCGGCGTAGTCGGCGTTGCCGAGGTGGATCGCGGCGACCTCGCCGATGTCCATCAACACCTTCACGCGCTCGTCGCCCTCGACGAGGTCGAGCTCCCGCGAGCGCGCCTCCACGACCTTCTCCCACTCCTCGCGCAGCGCGAAGACGCGCGCGAGCGTGCGGTAGGGGCGCGGGTTCTTGCCGTCGGCGCTCACGGACGCGTCGAGCGCCTCGAGCGCTTCCCGGATGCGCCCGAGGTTCAGGAGGGCCTCGCCGCGCAGGTGGTGGACGACGCCCTGCTCCTTCTCCGTGAGCACCGGGAGGTGCCGCTCGACGAGCAGCTCGCAAATCGCGAGCGTGCGCTCGGCCGAGCCGTGCTCGGCGCTGATCTCCGCGAGCCGCGTCAGCGCGGTCGCGTCTTCCGCGACGACGTCGAAGAGCTCGTCCATCGCCGTCAGCGCGCGCTCGATGGAGCCCGACTTGACGAGCGCGTCGATGTAGATGAACGCCGTCTCCGCGGCGTCGTCGGGGTCGAGCGCCGCGGCCGCGCCCATGAACGCCTCGAGCCGCTTGGCGGCCTCGCCATAGCGCTCCTCGGCGTACGCGAGCCGGCCCTGCACGCACAGCGCCTCCGCGCAGGTCGGGTCGAGCTCGAGCGCGAGGTGCGCCGCGGCGCGCGCCCGCTCGTCGTCGAGCAGACGGCGGTGACAGAGCAGCGCGATCTGTCCCGAGAGCTTGGCGCGCTGGACGGCGCCTTCGGCGCGTTCGAGCTCTTCTTCGAGGAGCTCGACGGCCGCGGTGGGATTGCCGAGCTCGAGGTACTTCTCGCGTACCTTGCGCGTGATGGTCGCGCTCGAGGGGCACGCCTCGGCGGCGAGCTTGTAGCGGTGGAGGGCGCCGGCGACGTCGCCGCGCGACTCGAGGAGCTGGGCCGCGCGCAGGAAGTGCTCGGCGCGCGTCTGGGCGTCCGGCGCCTTCTCGGCGAGCTCTTCGAGCGCCTCGAGCGCGCTCTTGGCGTCGCCCACCTTCGCGCGCAGCGTCGCGAGCGCGCGCAGCGCCTCCGGGTGGCTCGGCGAGAGCTCGAGCGCCCGCTCGTACGCCGTCAGGGCGCGCGAGGTGTCTCCGAGATCCTCGGCGAGCACGCGACCGAGCCGAATGCCGAAATCGACCTTGACCGCGTCGTCGGTCGCGGCGGCGATCTGCCCTTCGAAGAGCTGAACGAGATCCTGGTGGCGCTCCTGAGCGCGGTAGTGGCGCGCGAGCTCCTCCGCGGCGGACGCGCGCGCGGGATCGAGCGTCAGCACCGTCTCGAGCTCGGCCGCGGCCCGCTGGTGATCGAGGAACTCCTCCGAGTAAATCTTGGCGAGCCGCTCGCGCAGGCCGATCTTCTGGCGCGCGGTGACGGCGAGGTCGAGCTCCCGCCCGAGCACCTCGACGAGCTCGCCGTAGCGCCCCGTGCGCGTGAGGATGCGATCGAGGCCGCGCAGCGCGTCGAGCTGCGTCGGGTTCTCCTTGAGCACGAGCCGATAGAAGCGCTCGGCGTCGCCGAGGCGATCGAGCTCGACCTCGTACGCTTCCGCGATCTCGGCGAGCAAGAGGTGCCGGTCATCGCCCGAGAGCACCTCGGCGCGTCCCTCGAGCACCTTCAACGCGCGCGTCGGGTCGCCCGACTTGCGCAGGAGCTCGACGAGCCCTTCGACGGCGGCGGCGTGTCCCGGATCCTCGGCGACGACGGTCTCGTACAGCTCGATCGCGCCCTTCGGGTTGCCGAGGCGGCTCCCGAGCACGCGCGCCGCCTCGGCGCGCAGGTCGCGCGCGACGTGCGGCGGCGCGACGTCCGCGCGGCGGAGCAACACCTGGCTGAGCTCCGGCCACTGCTGCGCTCTCCGATAGAGCTGCGCGAGCTCGGCGAGCGCGCGATCGTGCGCCGGCTCGAGCTCCACGGCGCGGTTCAGCCACGAGAGCCCGAGATCGGAGCGCGCGACGCGCTCGGCGTACCAGCGCCCCATGCGATACGCGAGCTGTGCCTTGGCCTCGCTCGGCAGCTCGCCCTTCATCGCGTCGAGGCAATGGACGAGCACCTCTTCCCAGGCCTGATAGCGCGTGCCGGCGAGCAGCTCGACCTGCTCGGCGTAGCGCTCGTTCTCCGGCGCCTCGCAGAGCGCCTGCGCGTACGCGACCAACGCCTGCTCTTTGTCGTTCAGCTCGTTGGCGTAGAGCTTCCCCATCTCCTCGAGGTAGCTCGCGCGCTCCTCGGCGCTCTCCGCGCTCTCGGTGCGCTCGAGGAGCGACTCGACGAGCTCCTCGTACTTTCCGAGCTTTCGACGCAGCCGATCGAGCGCTTCGACGGCCGCGCGATCCTGCGCGTCGAGGCGGATCAAGCCCTGATAGAGCTGCTCGGCCATCTCGTGCCGCTCGCCGCTCTCGTAGAGCCGCGCGGCCCGTACCACGAGCTTGCGCACCGCCTTCTCGCTCCCGGGGGCGTTGCGCGTGCGCACCTCGCGCGCGACGCGGAAGAAGCCGTCCGCGAGCTTCAAGGGCGCGACGCCGAGGTCGACGAGCGCCTCGAGCTCCGCCGCGGTCTCTTCGTCCCACGGGCTCTCGATGAGCTCGTCGAAGCGCTGATCGATCACCTCGTCGGCGATCGTCCCCGCGGGGCGCGTCGAGGCGCGCCAGATCCGCTGCAGCCCTTCCATCGCCTCGGTGGCGTCGCGCGGGCGCCGCGACGGCTGCTTGTCGAGCAACACGCGCACGAAGCTCTCGACCGCGGGGCTCGCGCCGTTGCCGGCCGCCACGAAGCTAAGCGGCTCCGCCTCGCCCAGGAGGTGCCCGAGCGCGACGTCCATCGACGTTTCCCCGGCGAACGGCGCGCGTCCGCTCATCAGCTCGTAAACGAGCGCCCCGAACGCGTACACGTCACTGCGCGCGTCGAGCGCCTCGCCGCGGAGCAGCTCCGGAGGCGCCGTCTTCAACCACTCCGGCACGGGCCCGCTGCCTTGGCCCCAAAAGCCGGAGCGCAGGTGGTGAGCGCCGACGTCGAGGAGCACGACGCGGGGCTTCGCGCCCGACTCTTCGACGACGAGGACGTTCCGCGCGTGCAGCGCGCCGTGGCAGAGGCCGGCCGCGTGCAAGCGCGAGAGCGCCTCGACCAGCGACCAGAGCAGCGGGAGCAGATCGTTCAGGTGACGGGCGCCGGTCTCCTTCAGGATTTCGGCGAGCGGGCGTCCCTCGACGTAGTCGTGGGCGACGCCGAACAAGCGTCGCTCCAGGCCGAGTCGCCCCGCGACGACGTGCGAGACCAGCCCCGGGTGCTCGACGCGGGCGGCGAGTCGCATCGCCGCGAAGTACCGCTGCGCCTCGGCGCGCCGCTCGGTCCGCCGCGAAAGGAGGCGCAGTCGCACGTCCCGTTGGTCGAGGCGCGCGCGGTACACCCCGCCGGTGGCGCTCGTCCCGAGCTCGCGCAGCACCAAAACCTCACCGATTTCGTCACCTTGCTCGGGGCGGTCGTTGAAATCGAGCGCGCCGTTCGAGAGCCGGGCGACGAGGTCGGGCGACAGACTCCGCCGCGAGGCGCGGAGGACGTCGAGCAGGGCCCCCACCGCGTCGATCTCGATGCAGCGCCGGGCGAGCGCCCGCGCAAACGAGCCCTTGGCGGCCATCCCGCCGATCTCGGCCGGGTCGAGGCCCAGGAGGGTCGAGCTCAGTGACTTCAGATCCTCGAGCTCGTAGAGGCGCTCGAGCTCGGCACCGAGGGCCTCTTCTACCATGCGCTGCTCCTCGACATGCGTGGTGAAGGCTTACCAGCGAGCGCGGGTCGCGTACACCGAGAACAGAACTCGGCCGACCCGCTCCGCCGCACGGCGAGAGGCTCGAAAAGGCCGTCGATGACGAAGCGGCACGAGGTCGGAGCACCGCCCCGGCCGGCCTATCGAGGTGCCCCTCGTGCCGGAGTCGGGCGGAACTACCGTTGTCGGTAAACTATTCTTTTGTAGACAGAATCCGGCCGGCGCCTCACCACGCGAGGCGCGCCCGGCGAATCCGCGCGCCGTCGCGGGTCTCGCGCGCGAACACCACGCTATCCCCCTCCATCACGAGGCCGGTCGGGGGCGGCGCGCCGTCGAGGCGAAGCACGGGTTCCAGCGCCGTTGCCGGCGAACCCAAGGGGCCCACGGCCAGGATCGTCTGCCCCTCGTGCGCCACCAGGGCGGCGGCTCGGCACCCCGCGTCCGTGCACTCGACGCCGAGCGCTCGCGGCTCGCCGGGGCCGGCGGCGATCTGGGTGATCGCTCCGGGCTCGCCCGCCTCGAGCTCGGTGACGGACACGCTCGCGAGCGCCGCGTTCGTCTCGTCCGCCGAGCGCTCGAGCCAGGCGAGCACGAGGCGCTCGCCCCGTCGCGCGAGCACGGGAGAGAACGAGTGCGCGCGCGTCTCGGAGAAGCGCAGCGGGTCGCCTTCCGGCGTGGCGTCCTTGGCGTTCAGGAAGACGCCGAAGATGTCGCCCATGCCCTCGGGGCCGCGGGACTCGGAGTAGGCGGCGAGCACGCGCCTGCCGTCGAGGGTGAGCACGAGGTCGGCCGCGCCGCCCTCGGCCTTCGTGAGCACGTGCTCCTTGCCGACGCGGTTCAGGCGCGGGTCGATCTTCGCCGCGTACACCTCGGGATCGCCGCTCCGCGTGTCCACCCAACCGACGATCCAGCCGTCGTTCACCCAGAGCGCGGCCACGTCGCCGATGTCGCCCTTCGAGCGGGTGAGCATGCGCTGTGCGCGGCGCTTGCCGTCTTTGCCGACGAGCGTGAGAAACACTTGCGGCTGCCCTTCGTCCACGCCGGCCCAAGCGACGAGCAGCTCGCCGCTCTTCGCGTCCCCCGGCGCGAGCGCGACGCCGCCGAACGAGTGCGCGCGGATCGAGATGGGGGAGGCGGCCGCGGGCGCGCCCATCGCGAGGGAGTCGCCGAGCATTTCGAGCGAAAGGCGCGCGCGCACCGGATCCTTGCGCCCGTCGGGTGCGCGCCCGTTGGTCGGCTCGACGGGCGCGTTCGGATCCACGTCGGTGACGTGGGCGAGGAAGCGCGTGTCGCCGACGCTCGCCAGCGCGAAATCCGCGATCGACTCCGCGGCGGCGATCGCTTCGTGCTCAACCACGCGCGGCGTGCGCGTCGTGTCCACGGCGCGCACGGGCGCGCGGAAGCTCTCCGAGCGACCCTCGCGCACCGGCGCGCACCCCGGCGCCGGCGCCTCGGCGAGAGCGGCAAAGGCGAACCACGTCCGCTGCGTGCAGGTGAGCCCGAACGCGAGATCCGCGGTCGAGCCCTCGACCGGCTCGAGCCGGAGCGGCTCGGCCACGAGCGGCGCGAGCAGCGTATCGAGCTCGACGAAGAACGGGCCGGAGGTGCCGGCCGAGCAGGGCCCATCGCGCGGGCAGGGCGGCGCCGAGGTCAGCGCGGCGAGCCCGCGCGGCGTGGCGATGAGCTCCGGGAGATCCCGCTCGCTCCGCGTCTCGAGCTCCACGCGCGGGCCGACGAGGCGCCCGTCCGCGCCGAGCGTCGAGACCGAGAACGCGCGCCCGCTACGAGACGGCGACGCGACGTTCTCCCACACGGCGTACGCGCGCTCGGTGCCGCGCGCCGGGGGAACGAGCCGAACCAGCGCCTGCTCCCCCAAGCTCGGCGTGAGCGGTGCGGGTGGCTCGACGACGCGCATCGACGCGTCCACCACGGCCGTCACGACGCGCGGCTCGAGCCCGAGCCGCTCCGTCCAGCCCAGGATCACGCGGTCGTCCATCGCGGCCGCATCGAGATCGAGCTCCACCGCGGCCTCGCGCTTCAGGACCGCGGCGCCGCGCGTGACGCCGTTCGGCCCGAGCAACACGCCCTCCACGGTCGCCTTGCCCGGTGTGCCGTGCACGAACGCCGCGAACGCTCCCGTACCGAGCGGCACGGCTTGCCAGGAGAGCGCGTCGCGCGCGAGCGTCGTGCGCTGTCCCGCCACACAGCTCGCGTCGAGCGGCAGCGCGTGGAGCTCGGCCCGGGTTGCGTCGTCCCGCGACTGCGCCGCGTAGAGCACGAGCGCGCCCGCCTTCGTCGGCACCGCCTCGATCCACAGCGCGCGCCCGGCGAGGCCGCCGAGGGCCGCGGGCGGGTGGCTCGGCGTGCCTTCCGCTGTCTCGTATACACCTCTCCGAGCCCACGAGACTAGCG
>CAYYWA010000105.1:8128-16475 GCA_964475255.1 uncultured Sorangium sp. | reverse complement strand
GGCGGCGGAGGCGCCGCGGGAAACGCCGGCAGCGCGGGCAGCGCGGGCAGCGCGGGCACGCCGGGCAGCACGGGCGTCCCCTTCGCGTACGTCGGCGGCGCCGACGGAAAGATCACGATCTATCGCTTCGATCGCACGGCGCGCACGCTCACGCTCTCGGAGAGCGTGAACGCAGGCAGCTACCCGTCGTTCCTCGCCGTCGATCCGACGCATCGGTTTCTGTACGCGGTGCTCGAGGCGAGCTCACAGGTGGCGGCGTTCGCGATCGACCAGAAAACCGGCAGCCTCACCGCGCTGAACCAGGCCGACTCGGGCGGCGGCGCGCCGGCGTACGTCGCCGTCGATCGGAGCTGACGCTGGGTGATGGTCGCGAACTACAACGAGGGCTCGGTGCGCGTCTTCCCGATCGAAAACGATGGCTCGCTCGGCAGGCCGAGCGCCACGACCATGCCGGGCACGAATCCCCATCTGATCTTCACCGAGCCCACGAACCAGCACGCGTACGTGCCGTGCAAGGGCTCGGACCGAGTCGTCAAATACCTGTTCGACGACGAGACGGGCTCGCTCACGGAGACCGCCGCGATGAACCTCTCCACCGCGCCCGGCGCGGGGCCGCGGCACCTCGCGTTCCATCCGACGCTCGGCTACGCGTACCTCATCAACGAGCTCGACGACACCATCACCGCCCTGAGCTACGACGACGCGGGTGTCCTTTCGCCCCTGCACACGCTCTCCACGTTGCCGAACGACGCGAACGGCGGCAACAACACGACGGCCGAGGTCGCCGTCCACCCGAGCGGCGGCTTCGTCTACGGTTCCAATCGCGGGCACGACAGCATCGTCGTTTACACGGTCGACTCGGCGACGGGTCAGCTCACCCTCGCCGGTCACGACGGCTCCGGCGGCAAGACTCCGCGTCACTTCTCGATCGACGACAGCGGCGCGGTGATGCTCGTCGCGAACCGCGACACGAACAACGTCGTGGTCTTCGACATCGATGCGACCACCGGTCGTCTCACCGAGGCCTCGGAGGTCACCAACGTGGATCGCCCGGAGTACGCGGCGATCGTCACGCTGCCGGAAGAGGAGTGACGTGGAGGAGAAGCCTTCCTCGTCCTCCTCTGCGCCGGGCGGGAGCGCCGGCGCGCGCCTCGGCGAGCCCGTCGTGATCGTCGGCATCGGCGAGCTCGGGTCCCTGTTCGCGCGCGGCTTTCTGCGGCTCGGGCACCCGGTCGTGCCGGTGGTGCGCGGCATGTCCCCGCTCGAAGTCGCCGGTCGTGCGCCCACGCCGGAGCTGGTCCTGGTCGCGGTCGCGGAAGCCGATCTCGATCCGGTGCTGTCGAGCTTGCCCCCGGCGTATCGGCGGCGCACGGCGCTCTTGCAGAACGAGCTCTTGCCGCGCGACTGGGAGCGGCACGGGCTCGAAGACCCCACCGTGATCGTGGTTTGGTTCGAGAAGAAGGCGAATCGACCCGTCAAATCCCTCCTGCCGAGCGCCGTTTACGGTCCCGGCGCGGAGCTCGCCGCCCGCGCCATCGAGCAGAACGCGCTCCCAGTGCGTCGGCTCGCCTCGCCCGAGGAGCTCCTGCTCGAGCTCGTGACCAAGAACCTCTACATCCTGAGCATCAACTTGGCGGGCCTGCCGGTTGGCGGCACCGTGCGTGAGCTCCGCGAGCACCACGCGGACTGGCTCCGCGCCGTCACCGACGAAGTGCTCGACCTGCAAGAGGAGTTGGTCGGCTCGGCCCTGCCGCGCGGCGAGCTCCTGAAGCGGCGCGAAGCTGCGTTCGACGCCGATCCCGATCACGTCGCCACCGGGCGGAGCGCGCCGGCACGGCTCGCGCGCGCGCTCGACGACGCTCGGCGGCTCGGCGTCCCGGTACCGACGCTCGAAGCGCTCCAGCTCCGAGTCGCCGAATCCGTTCGAGACGGCACCGGTTGATCGTCCGTCGGGTCCGTCGTGAGCCTGCCGTTCGAGCAGGAGAGAGACCCCTGCGCGCAGACGAGCTGCCGAGCGCCGACGCTGACCGCCGAGCGCACCAAGCGACCGCGAACGAAAGCCGTTCCGAGCGCCAAAGCGAGGAGCGACCGGGCTCGGCCGATTGTCGGCGGGTTCAATGATGCTCGGCTGGGTGCACCAGCGTCTGTGCCACTTGCCTCTGGGTTCCTCGGCGCGCGGCCACTAGGCGGAGGAGGAGCTCGTTCGTCAGGCGGGCGCGGGCGCGGAGGCGCGGCACCTTCTCGCGAATCTTGGCGCTGAGCGCTGCGCGCGTGTCCCAGGAGCGGTCGATCTCGGCGATGAGCTGCCCGATGCCGATGCTCTCGAGCGGCGGGCTCGGCATGTCGAGATCCTCGAGCAGACCCGTCACCTTCGACGCGTACGGGAGCGCCGCGAAGGGTGTGCCGCGGAGCGCCGCGAAAATGAGGAAGTGGAGTCGCATACCGACGGCGAAGTCGAAGCGCCCCATGAGATCGATGATTTGCCGCGGCGAGTAGCGGCGCCTCAAGATCTCCGCGCGCTCGCTGTGTTGCATGTGCGCGACGACGGCGTGGCTGTGCTGAACGTCGGACTTCTCCATGGGCACGAAGACCACGTTGGTGTCGTAGCGCTGCACCATGAAATCGGCCGAGTTCGCGAGGAGCGCGTAGTAGGTCTCCGGGTTGATGTCGGGTGCCGCGGGGCCGGGCTCCCGAACGGAGAAGCCGACCAAGTGCTGGTCCACGTCGACACCTTCGGACCGGAGGGCCGAGAGCGGCAGCTCGTCGCCCTCGAGGAGGAATGCCGGATCGGCGGTGAGGTGGATGTCCGGTTGCACCCCCACGTCCTCGAGGAGACGGTACCCCATGCGGTCACGCACGGTGATGACGGGCTCCGGTGACACGTTCAACGCCGTTCTGATGGCTCGCCGCGAGGTTTGTGTCGTCAGCGGGCCCGCGCTGATCGCGTAGAGGAGCACGGGGACGCCGAGTTGATTGGCGATCGTGACTTCGCGCAAGTACTCCTCGGCGTGCGCGTCGTAGAGGATGCCGCCTCCGCCGAGCACGAAGAGATCGAGCTGCTCGATCTCGGGGATCATTTCTCGCCGCGTCATCGTGGCCGGCGAGACGGAGCGTTCGACGTCATGGCGGGCCAGGGTGTCTTTCGGGTTTTTGGAAAACACGGTGATGTCCGCGTCGATGCTCGCCCTGAGCTCGCCCAAAATCCCCTCGAGAATGGCCTCGTCGCCGAGGTTCATGCCCCCGTACGATCCCGAGATCCCGATGCGAATTCGCTCGTCCGCCATGTCGTCTCCTCCGGTTCGCGCGACGGTCTCGAGCGCTCGTCGCTTTCGGGATCGCTCGCGCCGCGGGAGAGCCCTACAAGAACCAGGCCGAGCGTGACGAGCTCGGGCGCGGCTCTTGCAGCGCGGAGCGCGAGGAGCGCGCAGGCGCTTCGCCCCGCTGGGACGCGTCCTGCACCGCCGGCATGCTGGAGACCGCGATTCAGGACTACGGGATCATCGGCGACGGGCGCTCCGCCGCGCTGGTCACCACGAGCGGCTCGATCGAGTGGCTGTGCTGGCCGCGCTTCGACAGCCCGTCCTTCTTCGCAGCCGTGTTGGACGCATCGAAAGGCGGCGCGTGGCGAATCGTGCCTCGTGGTCCGTTCCGCACCGCACGCGCCTACCTCCCCGAGTCGAACGTGCTCGCGACCACGTTCGAAGGCCCGAGCGGCGCGGTGCGCGTGCTCGACGCGATGACCGCCATGAGCGAGGAAGAGAAATGCACTCGCCTCGTCCCCGAGCACGAGCTGTTGCGCATCGTCGAAGGTCTCCGCGGTGAGATGGAGCTCGAGCTCTCGTTCGCGCCACGCCCCGACTACGCACGTCGGCTCGTCCCGTTGCGAGAGAAGGGGATGCTGGGGGTGCGGCTCGAGCTCGGCGGGGATCACCTCTACACGCTGCGAAGCGACGGACCCCGACGCAATCCGGGAACCCTCGCGCTTCGCGAGGACGGCACCGCGATCGGGCAGCTCACGCTCCGCGCCGGCGAGCGATCGACGTTCTCGCTCACGTTCGACTCCGAGGCGCCCGCGGTTCTCCCGCCGCTCGGCGCCGACGCGTGGGACCGGCTCGAACGGACCACGGCTTGGTGGCAACGCTGGGTCGCCGCGTGCCGCTACACCGGACCCCATCGCGACGCCATCGTGCGCAGCCTGCTCGCCTTGAAGCTCCTCTCCTACGCGCCGACCGGCGCGATCGTCGCCGCACCGACGGCCTCGCTGCCGGAGCGCGTCGGCGGCGATCTCAACTGGGACTACCGCTATTGCTGGCTCCGCGACGCGTCGTTGACGGCTCGCGTCTTCCTCGCCCTCGGCTATGAGGACGAGGCGCACGCGTTCGTGAGCTGGCTGCTCCACACCACGCGCCTCACGCGACCCGAGCTCCGGATCCTCTACGACGTGTACGGACGCCCGCCGAAGTCGGAAGCAACGCTCGACCACTTGTCGGGCTACCGCGCCTCGCGCCCCGTTCGGATCCAAAACGCCGCAGCGGACCAACTGCAGCTCGACACGTACGGCGAGGTGATCGACGCCGTCGCCCAGCTCTGTCGCCGCGGCGCCTGGCTCGACGGAGAAACGCGGCAGATGCTCCGCGAGTTCGGTGAGACGGTGTGCGCGAGCTGGTCGGAGCCCGATCACGGGATTTGGGAGGAGCGCGACCGGCGTCGGCCGTACACGCACTCGCGCGTGCTGTGTTGGACGGCGCTCGATCGCCTGCTCGAGCTCCATCGGCGCGGTCACCTGAAGCGCCTGCCGGCGGCGTGTTTCGCCGAGCATCGCGCGCGCGTGCGCGCGGACATCGAGCAGCACGCGTGGAACCCGCGACTCCGCTGCTACACGCAGGTCCTCGGCGGAGACACGGTCGACCTCGGTGTGCTCGCCATGAGCGAGTACGGCTTCCACCCGGCTTCCCATCCGCGGATGCGCGCCACGTTCGAGCGTCTCGTCGAGCGCCTCGAGCTCCGCCCCGGGCTGTTCTACCGATACGAGCAGAGTCGGGCGGCCAACGAAGGCGCCTTCGGGATCTGTTGCTTTTGGGCGGCGGAGTTCCTCGCCGCGGGGGGCGGTTCCCTCGACGAGGCGCGCTCCCGTTTCGAGGCCACACTGCAGTACGCCAACGATCTCGGGTTGTTCGCCGAAGAGATCGACGGGGACACCGGCGCGCCGCTCGGCAATTTCCCGCAGGCGTTCACGCACCTCGGCCTGATCGGTGCGGCGCTCGCGCTCGAGGAGCGCGCCCGCGCGGTCGACGCGAGACCGACACGCGAAGCCCATTCGGAGGCGCGACCATGAACTGGGGGAGCTGGCTCATTTGGGGCTTCGCGAGCACGGTCGTGCTCACGACGATCCTGGCCGGCAGCCAAGGGCTCGGCCTCACGCGCATGAACCTCCCGTACATGCTCGGCACCCTGGTCACACCCAACCGCGATCGCGCAAAGCTCTGCGGCGTCGCCTTGCACCTCGTGAATGGCTGGATCTTCTCCCTCATCTATGTCGGCGCCTTCCACGTGACCGGCGTGTTCACCGCCTGGTTCGGCGCCGCGATCGGCCTCGTCCACGGCGCGTTCGTGCTCGCGGTAGCGATGCCGTTCCTGCCCGGGATGCACCCGCGCATGGCGAGCGAGCTCCGCGGCCCGACCGTCGTCCGGCAGCTCGAGCCCCCGGGATTCCTCGCTCGAAACTACGGCGTGCGCACCCCCATTTCCGTGATCGTCGCGCACGTCGTGTTCGGCTTCCTCCTCGGCTTCTTCTACTTGCCGCTCTGAGCTGCCATGATCGAGACGTTCGAACTCCAGGCGCCACTCTGGGAGACGGCGGCCCGCGGCGCGGGCATCTACCTCATTCTCGCGGCGATCGTTCGTCTGCTTCCCAAGCGGCAAGCGGGCGACGTTTCCCCCAACGACCTCTTGGCGTTGGTCGTCGTCGGCGCCGTCACGGCCGACGCCATGGTCGGCGAAATCACCGGCATGGTGGACTTGTTCGTCGTCGCGATCGTGGTCCTCCTCATCGACTACGGGATCAACCTCCTCGAGTATCGTTTCCCGCGCTTCCGGCGCGTCGCCCAGCACACCCCGACGCTGCTCGTCCACGACGGCGTCGTCTTGCGCAGGAACCTGCAGAAGGAAAAGGTGACCGACGAAGAGCTCGCGGCGAGCCTGCGCAAAGCAGGAGTAGACGACGTTGCCCGCGTGAAGCTCGCGGTCCTCGAAGCCGACGGTCACGTCACCGTCATCAAGAAGGACTGAGCTTGAACTCGGGCTGCCTCGAGCGACAAACGGCTAGGCAAGCGCCGAGACGTGCGGAGACGTTGCAGCTCCCGAGAGTGCCCCAGGAGGATGGCTCGAGTTGCGCTCTACGAATTTTCTTTTCGATCCCCGGTCGTGGCAGGAGCCGCTCGGGCGTCTCCCTGGTGAGGCCGCGCTTCGCGCGCCCGAGCCCAAGGAGACCGCGACATGACTTCCCCCTTTGTCTGGTTCCACAACAACGGCAAGAAACCCAATGAAACCAAGGCCTTCCTCGAGTCGCTGCTCGGCGTTCGGTCGTCCGCGGTCCGGGCGGGATGACGATGGTGGCGACGAGCGACGGCCCCTTCGCCGCGCTGGGCAGCGAGGAAGACCGGTACTGGGACCGAGACGAATGGATCCCGTTCGTCGCGGTGGACGACGTGGACGCGGCAACGAAGCGCGCCGTCAAGCTCGGGGACCTCCACGCCGTCGCCCGGCTCGACGAGCCCGGAACTGCTCGAACGGTGCGAGCGCGAGCGAGCGGACACGAGATCAGCGACGGTCCGTTCATCGAGTCGAAGGAGTGGCTGGTCGGCTTCTACCTCGTTGACTGTGGGCAAACCGTTCGCCCCCGCCGGCAAGGTCTTCAAGGAGTGGGTCGCAGTCCCCACGCCAAACCGACGCCTCTGGCGAACGCTCCTGCAGGAAGGCATCGCGTTCGTAGGGCGTTAGGTCGTGTCCTCTGCGCGCTTCGCGGCGGCTTTGATAGCTGCGGAAGCAGCGCCTGCTGATCGCCGATGCGCGCTACGGCAGCGTGACCAGGACGTCGTCGTAGTAGACGTCGCCGGTCTGCAGACCGGTGAGGGCGATGCCGCCCGGCACGGCGGTCCCGGCTTCGAGCGTGACGACCTCGGTGCCGTCGAGGTAGCCGCGGAGGGTGGTGCCCTCGATTTCGAGGGCGAATCGATACCAGGTCCCGAGCTCGATTTCGGCGTCGAAGGTTTTGGTCGAGAGGGCACCTCCCGCCGCGTGGAGCAAGGTGCCTTCGCCATGGAGGTTCACCATGAGCTGAGCCCGGTCGTCCACGCTCTCGATCTCGGTGCCCAGCGCGGCGTAGCCGAAGGAGCCCTCCTGCGTGAACTTGAAGCTGACTTCCATCCGACGATCGCCCCAGTCGGAGCTACCCGCGTGAGCAGGGGTGGTCGCGTCGGCGTGTTCGGGGTTCTGCCGGAGCACTCGATTGCCGCCGTCGGAGAACACGATCCAAGAAGGCGCCGACCATCCGTCGGCGGTGCCGTCCTCGAAGTCGTCGGAAAAGAGCACCGCGCCGCTCGACGAGCCGGCTTCGCCTCCCTGTGCGGAGCCGCCCATCGACGGCGGAGCGCCGCCTTCGGCGTTCGCGCCGGTGCCACCGCTGCCGCCACTGCCACCGGGACGGGGCGCGCCCCCTTCACCCGCGTCGCCGAGCTCTCCCGAGCCCGCCGCGCCTCCGACACCGACTGGCTCCGTCGGGGCGTTTCCCCCGTCGCCGCCCGAGACCGCGTCGGTGCCAGCGCTGCCGCTGCCGCCGCCGGCGTTCGAGGTTCCGCCAGCGGTGCTCGTGCCGCCCTTCGAGGAGCCGCCCGGCGCGATCACGCCGCCAGCACCGGCATCGCCTCCAGCCGACGACTCACTCTCCGCTCCCGCGGCTCCCGCTTCGACCGCGCCGCCGCTTCCCGAGCGCCCGCTCGCAGCAACGCAGAGGTTCGAAAAGCACTCGAGGGCGCCGTCGCACGTGCCGTTCCCGTAACACGCGCAGCGCTCCGAGCCAGCGGGGCACGCCTCGGGTCCGTCGTCGTTCTCACCACCGCAAGCCCAGCCGAGAACCAACGCCAAGCTGCCAAGAACCCACCAGCGCATCGACCGTTTCAAGGCCAGTGAGGGTACTCGCAACGCGCCCAGTCAGCCAGCGTGATTCGCGAGCGCTCATCCCGCCCACGGCTCGGCGACGCCGGTTTCGTTGGGTTTGGCCCCGCTCCAGAACGCCGATCCGTTCGCCTGATCGGCGTTCTGGCGTCTCTCTTGGCTAGGAAGCCCGAAA
>CAYYWA010000105.1:0-8118 GCA_964475255.1 uncultured Sorangium sp. | reverse complement strand
CTCCACAACAGCGCCCGGCACCAGAAGGTGCTCCATCGAGGCCTAGCTTCGATTTTCGCGCTGACGCCGCGGAGATGATCGAGACCTACTCCGCCGTCGCGGGCGCTTGCTGGACGTCGATCTTCATCTTCGGCGCGCCCTCGGGGGGAACGTTTTGCATCTTGGGGAGCTGAATGTCCGGTCCATCGGTGCCCGGGACGGGCGCTGTCGTGGGCAGCACGACCGCGGCGACCAAGAAACCGATTACCAAGGCGGCGACACCGCCCAACCACCATGCCGCACGATGGCTCTTGAATGCTTTCGTCATCGCAAGGACTCCATGGAAGAGGGTTCGCGAGAAGACGGTGCAGGTTTCGGGCCGAGCGGGACCGGCCGGTGCTTCCTGCGAAATGCGCGCTTTTCGTGGCCGAGAGCGCACGAGCGCCGCTTCGCGCGACGCAAATTCGTCGGCGCGCCCGTGCCCGGCGCAAGCGGTGCGCCGCGTTCGTTCGCACAGTGGAGCTCCAGGGAGCGCTCGCCAGTGCCGAGCTCGAAGGCCTTTGGCTTCGCCGCGAGCGAGTCGAGCTGCGGGCCTCGGGTGAAGTGAAGTCAGCCCTTCCCTGCCGTGACCGTTCGTATCCGCTCGGCAGGGGCGAATCACGGCGTTGTGCGCTTCACCGGGGGATCGTGCCTGCGCTGCCCTTCGCTGGTCGCGCTCGACGACGTTTGCGGCGCAGCGGCCGTCGAGGCTCCGTGCTCGGAAGGGTCGGGTGCGCGCGGCGGCTCGTGCACGATCCGATTGCCGTACGCGGGCGGCGGCGCCTCGACGGGACCCCGCTCCTCGGTGGGTTTTTGGTCGGGCCCCTTGTGGGCCTTGACGTCTTCCGGAGGAGGTTCGACGGGTTTCTTGGCGGTCGCCGCGCCGCACGCAGCGACGAGCACGGCCGCCATGATGGCACTGGGCAAGCGCGGGAGGAGACGCGGGCTCGACATGCGACGGCGTTCGACAGCAACTTTCGCGCCAGAGCCCACGAGCACCGATTCCCGGGCCCCGACGCGCTCCGCGGCGTCGGCGCCCGCGAGACGCGAGCGAGAACCGTCGCCATCGAGCGCGGTGCGGGATCTCGCGCGCTCTTCGGACGGGCGCGACCACGGCGTGGGCGTCGTTTCTGCATTCGTTCGAGGTCGCACCGCGTCCAAAGCGAGCGCACGGAGTGCAGACAGTGGGAGTTGTGAGCGCCGCACGCGCACGAGTAGTGTCCCCCTCCGCATGCCGCTCGCTCCCATTCATCGCCTCTACGCCAAGCTCACGGGTCTCGTCGAAAGCCGACTCTGGGCACGCGTGCTGCTCGGTCTCGTTCTCGGGGTCGCCACGGGTGTCGCCTTGGGTCCGGCCACAGGCTGGGTGACGCCGGAGCTCGGCCGCACCCTCACGAGCTGGCTGGCTCTCCCGGGAGATCTGTTCATCCGCCTCGTGCAGATGATCATGATCCCGCTCGTCGTCGCGTCCATCATTCAGGGCATCGCGGGAGACGGGGAGCGGGAGCGCGTCGCGCGCCTCGGTGGTCGCGTGCTCCTGTACTTCGTGGGGACTACGCTCGTCGCGGTCTCGATCGGCATTGGCGCGGGGGAGCTCATTCGACCGGGCCGCGGCGGGCTTCCGCTCGCCGCAGCGCCCGCTGCGCAAGCCGCCCCGATTCCGACCACGGCCGACGTTCCTTCGTTGATCTCGGGGCTGCTCCCGACCAATCCCCTGGCGTCGATGCTCGCCGGCGAGATGCTGAGCATCGTCATCTTCGCGGTGATCGTGGGCGCGGCCCTGGTCTCGATGCCGCGCGAGCGCGCCGAGCCCGTGCTGAACGTCCTGTTTTCGGTCCAGGAGATCTGCATGACGGTGACGCGGTGGGCGATGCGCCTCGCGCCGTACGCGGTCTTCGGCCTCATGGCGCGCACGATCGCAAAATCCGGACTTTCGTCGATCCTGTCGCTGGGCTTCTACGTCCTGACGGTGCTCGTCGCGCTCGCCGCCGTGATGGCGTGCTACCTCGTCCTCGTCGCCGTCTTGACGTCGCACTCCGTCGTCTCCTTTCTGCGGGCGACACGGGACGTCCTGTTGCTCGCGTTCTCGCTGGCGAGCTCCGCGGCCGTCATGCCGTTGACCATGAAGACCGCAGAGCAGAACCTGCGCGTGCCTCCCGACGTGGCGCGCTTCGTGGTGCCCGTCGGCGCGATCCTGAACATGAACGGCACGGCGGCGTACCAGGCCGTGGCGACCGTGTTCCTCGCTCAGCTCTACGGGCTCGAGCTGACGCTCCCGATGTTGGCGCTCGTGGTCGTGACCACCGTCGCGGCTTCCATCGGCACCCCGTCCGCTCCGGGCGCCGGCATCGTGATCCTCTCCACGGTTCTCAAGAGCGCCGGAGTGCCCGTCGAAGGCATCGCCATCATCCTCGGCGTGGACCACCTGCTCGGCATGTGCCGCACGAGCGTGAACGTCGCGGGCGATCTGACGGCGTGCGTCGTGTTCGCGCGCGGCCGTCCGCTCGCCCCCGCGAGCGAAGCCGCCACCGCTTCGAGGGAATCGGAGCTCGTCGAAGGATAGACGGTCCGCGTCCTCAGCCTAGATTTCGGGCTTCCTACAGTCGGGGAAGGCCGTCGCGTAGCCGAACATGGCGATTCCGAACCCCAGCTCCTCGTTCGAGCGCGAGTTGTCGAAGGCCTGAACGACCCCAGCGGACGGCGTCACTCGGGTCGCGCGCCGAACGCGGCCACGAAATAGGCTCGAGGCGTGCCCGCTCCTCTTCACGCGGGAAGGCCTCCGCGCGGAGGTGTCTTTCGATAGGTCCGCGTCGGCGCCGGGAAGCCACAGGACGTGCCGTCGCGATGCACGATCTCGTCTTCCCACGGCAGGCGATAGCGCCCACGGACGAGATCCTCCATGTACGAATAGGGGCAGTCCCCCGCGCCGCCGCGGACGGCGACGTAGCCGCGATGCGCGAGCTGGTAGGGGTTGTTCTCGACGCCCCAGGTTCGACGGGCCTCGCGCACGAGCTCGGGGCGGAGCTCCGCTGTGACGATCTCGTCGGGCCGCCCACCCCCCGTGACGAGCGGGGCGCCGTCGAAACCGACGAACATGGCTTCACCCATGGAGTCGAACGTGCCGTCGCTGCCGCACAGACACACGGAGGCCGTGTACATGAGATTGCAGAACGCGTTCGCCTGGTTGGTGATGTGCCAAGCGTGTCGGATCGGCGCCGTGTAGCCGGCGGTGCGCAGCATGATGTCGGCGCCCTTGTACGCGCACTCTCGCGCCATCTCCGGGAACATGCCGTCGTGACAGATGATCAACGCGAGCCGGCTCCCGTTGGGCCCATCACAGACGGGAATGCCCAGATCCCCAGGCTCCCACGGCTCCACGGGAACCCACGGGTGGAGCTTTCGATAGTAGAGCCGCAGCTCGCCCTGGTCGTCCAAGATGATGCCGCTGTTGAACGGGTTTCCGTGCGGATTGCGCTCCATCAGCGAAAAGCAGCCCCAGATGTGGTGCTCACGACACGCCGCCGCGAACGCGGCGACCTCGGGACCGTCCAGAGAGCACATGAGCTCGGGATTCGTGTCCATGGACAGCCCGTGAAGAGCGTACTCGGGGAAGACGACGAGGTCCATGCTCGGCATCCCGCGCCGCGCCTTGCCGACCAGCTCGCAAATGCGCCGCGTTTGGCGTGCGAGGTCGGCGCCGGTCGCCACCGTTGGAAGCTGCAGCTGAACCAATCCGAGGACCACTCCCGAAGGAGACTTGTTGAGACCACCGAGTCCACTCATGACGACGCCTCGCGCTCGCGAGCTTCTTCAGGGATCCGTTTCCGCCCGCTTTCTCGAACATTGCACTTCGTCTTCCAGATGCAGCGTCCGCGCTCGGTGAACGTGAGGGACACTCGAGCTCCGACAGGGCGCATCCCCTTCGATGCGAAGCTCGTGGGAAACGCGCGAGACACGCGGCTCGTCACATACGACGCGGCGGAGAGCTTCGATGGGCGATTCGACCCTGCGCGACTTCGCGGCGCGACTCGCGGAGTTCGAGACCGCGCTGAACCTCACTTGGGTGTTGGTCGCGGCCTTCCTCGTCATGTTCATGCAGGCCGGTTTTGCGCTCGTGGAGAGCGGCCTGACCCGGAGCAAGAACGTCGCGCACACGATGGCGATGAGCTTCCTCGTCTACAGCATCGGGATCCTCGGACTGGGCCGTGGGCTTCGGGCTGCAGATGGGCGGCGTCGGAGCGCTCGCGACGCTCGGCGGCGACTCGACGCTCTCGAGCGCCTTCGGCGTCACGGTGGGCGGGCGCGAGCTCGGCCTCTTCGGGACCACCGGCTTCTTCCTGAGCGCCGAGGCCTTCACGCCTGCCGTGGCGGCGCTGTTCCTCTTCCAGATGATGTTCATGGATGCCGCGTGCACGATCCCCACGGGCGCGCTCGCGGAACGCTGGAAGTTCGCGTCGTTCGTGCTCTTCGGCTTCGCGATGTCCACCGTGATCTATCCCGTGTACGCGCACTGGGTGTGGGGCGGTGGCTGGCTCTCCGCGTTGGGCAGGAACTACGGCCTCGGGCACGGCCACGTCGACTTCGCGGGCAGCTCGGCGGTGCATCTGACGGGCGGTGTGGCGGCCCTCGTCGGCGCTCGGCTGGTCGGACCCCGCATCGGCAAGTTCGGCCCCGACGGCACGCCGCGCGGAATTCCGGGGCACAACCTCGCGCTCGCCATGACGGGCACGTTCGTGCTGGCCTTCGGTTGGTTCGGCTTCAACGCGGGCTCCACGTTGGCGGCCACCGATCTTCGAACGGCGATCGTCGCCGTGAACACGATGTTGAGCTCCGCCGCGGGGGCGTTCGCCGCCACGCTCCACACGTGGCGGGGCTTCGGCAAGCCGGATCCGACCTGGATGTGCAACGGCATGCTCGCCGGTCTCGTCGCCATCACGGCTCCCTGTGCGTTCGTCGATGCGCCGAGCGCGGTCCTCATCGGCGGGCTCGCCGGCGTGCTCGTGGTGAAGGCCGCGACGTTCGTCGAGGAGACGCTGCGGATCGACGACCCGGTCGGCGCCATCGCCGTGCACGGAGCGAACGGCGCCTGGGGCATCCTCGCGCTCGGCCTGTTCGCGAACGGGAGCTACGGCGAAGGGCTGAACGGCGTTCCCGGCGGCGTCCGCGGGCTGTTCTACGGCGACTCCGGGCAGTTCTTCGCGGCGCTCATCGGCATCGGCGCGAACGTGTACAGGTACCCGACTTCGTCGCCCGACGTGACGCGGATCACGCGCTCGGCGCCGGACTGGCACTCGAGCTGCACCAAGTCCGCGAGGCTCGCGCGCTCGAAGCTGCCGGAGAATCCGTCCCCCGGACCGTCCGTTCGGGTGTTGGCGACAGCGCCCATGGCGGATCGTGAGTGGGGCATTCGGCCGAGCTTCGACGAGCAGAGCGCGCCCTCTGATTCCCAAGGGTTTCACGGAGTTTGCGAGCGGATACGAGCCATCACGGGTCGCTTTGCGGAGCGAACGCCCCCTCCCTTCTCAGCGGGCCACGGTCGTCGCACCGGCAAAAGCGGCGACGCACACACGGATTGAGCGAGCGAGACCTCCATCGCGGAGGCCCCGCTCCCTCTTGTCCCCGCATCGGGCTCACTGCGCGGACGCGTAGCGTGGGGTCTCGTCCCCGCCGGGGCCGCCGATGTCGAAGCGCCCCTGCACCCCCAAGTACACGAACGCATTGAGACGCGGAGCCTCGACGGACTCGGTGCGATCCCAGAGGAACAGATCGAGATCGGCGCCCAGGATTGGCGCGAACGCGACGTCGCGCTGCATCCGGACATCGAGCCCCGTGGTCACACTGAGCAGCTGCAGGCCGTGCAAGAGCTCATCGTGGCCCTTCGAGAGCCGATGATGCAGCATGCGATAGCCGACCCCGGCTCGCGCCCAAGGGTCGAGGCGAGCGAACGGATTGAAGTGGTACGTGGCGTCGAGACGGCCCGTCGCGCCGTGGGCGAGGCTATCGTCGTCGAGCTCGGCGCGACTATAGAACTGATACGAGCCGCTCGCACCGAGCATCCAGCGCGCGGACGGGCGGTACCCGACGCCGAGATCGAGGCTCGCTCCCGGGCCCAGCGCCCCCGAGAGGTCGGAGACGCCCCGTCGCGGCTGTCCGATTCCCTGGACGTAGCCGGTCGACACCGTCAGCTCGAGGACCTCCGCTGGAGCCTCGACGGACCGATCCCAGTATCCCGTCTTGGACTCCTCGGAAAACGCCCCGGGTTGCGCGGCAGCGAGGGTGGAACCGGCCAGGACCGCCGCCACCGCGGTGCTCGACACGAAGAGCGAGTTCAGCTTCATGAGTGCCTCCATTCTGGGTTGCGCCGACCCCACAGCAATCGACGTGCCCACACCTCCGAACACCTGGATTCGGCCCCTTTCCCGCCCAATCCGCGTTCGAGCGCGCCCGCCCGCAGGAAGGCAGCGAAAGATCTGCGTCGCGAGGCGCCGAGGGCGTAGTCGGTGCGCAGCGCTCGTTTTTCTCGCAGCGAAACACCTGGCATTCCGCTGGGTGTGTACGCGTCGGGCGCCCAGCCGCGCGACGCTCGAGCGCCCGAACAACCAGTAATAGCCGTCGGGCTCTCGCCTCGCGCTCGACGGCCGAACACCAGACTCTCGAGGGACTCTCGAGCGCTCGCATTCCGCTTGGTGGAGCGCCCATGACCCTACCCCCGCTGTTCGGCGCCGCGGGCGCGACGCGGCGCTCACCCCGCGCCCGGCGTTTTCGCACGGCGAGATCGCTCCTCGACCGTATAGTGGCCGAGATCGACGTACGCCCCATCGGCCATGACGAGGAACGGCCGCGACTCGATGTGGAGGTGCCCCGCGCCGTCGTGGTCGATGATTTGGAGCGTTCCCATGCCGAAGCCCATGGGACCGCGCGCGTAGTAGTGCGCTTGCAAGGTGTAGCGCCCGGGGAGCGGGCGGCCGTCGACGACGAAGGCCTCGGGGCCGTAGCCGTCGGTGACGTCCGCGAGCAAGAGCCCGCCGCTCGGCAGAGTCCGTTGTCTGAAGAAAGCGTGGCCCCCCTGCTGGTCGTACACGTGGAGGTCGACGTCGTTGGCGTCGGTTTCCCAGGACAACACGAAGCGGAGCGACGGCTCCCGCGCCAGCGCCGCACCGGCGCGCCGCAGACGCTCGTGGACGACTGCTTTTTCTTCCGGATGCGCCGCGAGCCAGGCGGCGGCGACCAGACCGAGGTCCTCTTCGAGCACCTCCCGGACGCCTGTCCGCGCCCGCTGCGCCTCGTTGCTGAGGCCACTCTCCAGAGTCGAGAAGGCGCGCTCGAACTGGCCCACCCGGACGAGCGCGTACGCGAGCAGACGGTGGCCGTGCGGATGATCGGGTCGGTCTGCCACTGCCTTTTCGAGGCTGTCTCGAGCCAGGTCGTTGGCGACGGCCGTGCTCGCGAGACGAACCGCGGCGTAGCGTCTGAGGTCCGCGCGCTGAGGGAAGAGGTCGACAATCGAGCCATAGGCGCGCGCAGCGGTCGCCGGGTCTGCCGCGCGTTCGAGCGCGGCGCCCAACCCGAGCAGCGCCATGAGATCGCCCGGCGCTTCCTCACGCCATCGGCGCGCAGCCGCGACCGCAGCGGGCACGTCACCTCGCGAGAGCGCCTCGTCGACCTCGGCGTAGCGCCCCGTGAACGGACTCGCGGCGCGTGGTCGCTCGGGCTCGAGGGCAGCCCACGCAACGGGCGCGCGCGCCGCACGCCAGGCGGCACGGGCATCCACTCTGCCCGACGGCAACATCAAGGGAAATGTCACCGTCGCCGTTCCGCCCTCCGGAGACGAGAAGGTCATCGGCTGGACGGCGCGGATCAAGCACGCGATCAGGCGTGCATCGGGATGATCCGAGCCCGCGTTGTTCACGGAGAGCACGCGACCGTCCTCACCGACGACGAAACGAAGTCGGACCCTCCCCTCGAAGCTCGAGCTCCTGGCGAGGCTCGCTTCGTGGCACACCCGAAAGTGCTGGTAGTGGCGTCGCAGGGTGCGCTGCACGCCCTCGACAGCAAGTCGCCCGCTCACCGCCGCAAAGCCCAGGCGAACGAGAGGAGCGC
>CAYYWA010000104.1:0-16507 GCA_964475255.1 uncultured Sorangium sp. | reverse complement strand
CGTTACGAGTTGCCGGAAGGTGCCGCGGTCCAGAGCTCACCGTTTTTCGACGCGACGGTGTCGCTCGTCGCGCTCGAAGACCGGATAACCGACCCGATCGTGTTCGGGCTCGCGCTCGGCGGATACATCGCCAAGGCCGTCCGCATCGTGGGGCGCCTCGAGATGCCCACCACCTCCGATCGCTCCGACGAGTACATCGAGGATCGGCCTCCCGGGTTCGAGCCGCGGTCGAAGGATGACGTGACGTTCATCTATGGCGGGGCGCTCGGCGTCGTCGTCGCCCACACGCCGAAGTTCGTCTTCGCGCCGGGCGTTTCGTTCCTGCGCACGGACATCGGTGAGTTCGGGAACATGGTCGGCGTCTCGCTCCCGTTCGAGTGGACGAATCGGCACGGGATGCGGTTCGGCTTCGAGCTCGACGTGGGGCGCGTCTTGGGGGGCTCCGTCGAGCTCGAGTGCGTCACGTCGCAATGCACTCCCGGCCAGCGCACCACCCTGGATCGCCCCGATGGGCGAGCCGTGGCGCTCCGGTTCAACATGGGCTTCGGCTTCAATCACCCGCCCGCGCGCGAGGTGATCGACGACCCCAAGCCCTGAGCGGCGCGCGAAACACCAGAAGCGCCGCGGTGCTCGCAGCGCCACACGCGCGTGCGCTCGCGCTCACATGCGCATGTGCTCGCGCGCTTCGGTGGTCACGTATTCGCCGTCGGGCCAGTGCCGGTAGTACTCGGCTTGGATCACGATGGCGCCGTCCTCTTTGTGACCCCCCTGCGCGAGGCGGCCGATCACGCGCACGAGAGAGCCGGGAGAAACGGCATGCTTGCCGATGTCGTCGTTCGGAGCGAGCGCGACGATCGCGTGCAGCTCGGCGTGCTCTCGGTCGCTCACGGTCACCCGACAGGTCGACTCGTCGAGTGAGTCACAGAGGTTGCGCGGCGAGAGGGCGCGCATGCTGAGCAAGAGGTCCGCCGCGCCGCCTTCGCCGTCTTTGCGCGCTTTCACGACGCCGAACACGCTCACGCGGGCGGTGCGCCAGATCTCGGGAGAGCGTTCGACGTCTACGGGGTCGAGCTCGCGCACGTTCTCTGCCGCCTCTTCCTCCTCGTCGAGCGGCTCGTAGATGCGGCTGTAGCCGTATTGTCCGGCGGAAGAGCAGGCCGAGGCCAGGACCAAGAGCGGGAACCAGCGTCGCATGGGGCGCCCAGTCTACCCGATTCACGCGCCGAGCCGTGCGCGGAGGGCTCTTCGGGGGCGGGTCGCGCGCGACGGCTGTCTTCGCCGTCATTCCGCGGCGATGCGTTCCTCGCGTTCCACGCGGCGACGCAGTCGGGGCACGAGCCGCGCGATCCGGAGCGCGCTCTCGATCCCGAGCAAACCGAGCAGCACGAGCACCACCTCCGGTGAGACGTCCACCCCCGGGCTGCTCGCGGCGCGGCCCGCTGCCTGGCGCGTTTCGCTGGGCGCGCGCGGCTCGGTGGTGAGCTCGAGCGGATCGAGCACCACGGTGCGTTCCTCGGTGCCTTCGCTGGTGGTCACGCGATAGCGGCCCGCGAGCTCCGGCGTGAACACGCGCTCGCCTTCGGCACGGGTCGCCTCGGTGATCGGCAGGGTTCCACCCGGTCCGATCACTTCGGCCCGGCTCGAAGCAGGAAAGCGCCAGGCGGTTCCGGGCTCGCTGCGCGAGGGACCCGCGCGCTCCCGGGCGACCTCGAGGAGGTGATCGAGGAGCGCGAGGAAGGCGGGCCGGAGCGACAAATCGCTTTCGTCGGCGGACGTCGGCAGCGCGAACGTCAGCACGAGCCCGCGCTGCTGCTCGCGCGCATGGAGGAACGGGGCGCCGTCCTGGAAGCGGCCTCGCACCTTGGTGCCCGGCAGGTCGGCGCCTTCGAGCAGGGAGCGGCCCCGCGGGCGAATGTCGGCGAGCGCAACCGCTTCGGGTCCGAGCCAGGCCAACGATTCGGGATCGAGCCCGGGCACGCGTGTCGCCTCCCAGCGCACCGCGCCGTGAGCGAAGGGTTCCAGCGTCGAGCCGAGCTGCACGCGCTCGGAGCGCGGCCCGAGGAAGGCGGCCGCGACCTTGCCGCGGGCGAGCCACGCGTCGAGCGCGGCTCGCGCCTCGGGGCCGAGCCCGGTCGGATCGTCGAGCAGGAGCACCGAAAAGGCCGAGAGCTCCTTTGCATCTTCGGGGAGCACGGCGAGCGGCCGGACGGCGACGTCGCCCCCGAGCGCCTGGAGAGCCTGTTCGATCAGAGTGCGCCCGCCAGTGCTGGGACTCGCGCGCGACGGGTCGGCATGGACGCCGATGGTGAGCGCCGCCGCCTCGCGGCCGACCGAGCCGGTGTCGTCGTGCTCCAGGGCATCCGAGCCGGTGAGCCGGACCCCGAGCGCCTCGCGCCCGGCGGGGAGCGCGATCGAGAGCACCTGCGTGCCGCCGCGGGGAGCGAGCGCCGCCGTCCCAAGCGCGCTTCCGCTCGTGGGTTCCCCCATGCGGGGATCGGACCCGAGCGCCTCGATCGAGCGTCCCGTCGCCGCGCTCGCGGAGGTACACGCGACGGCGGCCTCCACGCGCGCGCCACGACGCTCCGCGGAGACGATGCCGCAATCGTCCACTTTCGTGGCGAGCTCGGGCAACGGCGCGAGGAAAGCGGGGCCGGCCTCGCCGAGGGGCTCGACCGCGAAGTCGCTGAGCAGCGCGACCTGCTTGTCCCGTTGGGGCAGCTCCGCGATCAGTGAATGGGCCATGCGCAGCGCGCCGGCGAGATCGGTGCCGCGGTCGGTGGGTTTTAGGTCCGACAGGGCGCGTCGAACGGAGTCGAGATCGGTCGTTGGAGGAACGAGGACGCGCGCAGGGCGTCCCGCGAGCACGACGCCGAGCGCATCGCCGCGGCGGGCGGAGCGGGCGAGCTCGAGCGCGCCGCTCTGGGCCCGCTCCCAACGCGTGTCGCCCGAGGGCAACCGAGCGCGCATGCTGAGCGAGTCGTCGAGCACGATCGCGAGCGCGACGGAAGCGCCGCTCGCGCGTTCGACGCTGAGCCGCGAGCACTGGACGAGCGGCGTGGCGCCGAGCACGGCGAGCAGCACGACGAGCGCCGCGCGGATGGCGAACAGCAGCCGATCGTCGAGCCGGCGGCTCTCGCGAGCGAGCGAGCGCGCGGGCGGAACGAGGCGTGCCGGTGGAAACGGCTGCTCGCGCGCCTTTCCTCGCCGAAGCAAATGCGCGATCAACGGCGCCGCCGCGAACGCCGCGATGCCGAGCGCGAGCGTGACCAAGAAGCTCATCGCTGTCGCCGCTCCCCTTCGCGCGCTCGGGACAGCGCCTCGAGCACCCGTCGCACGGCTTCGACTGGATCGCCGTGCGTGCCCGCGCGCACGAGCTTTCCGCCCCGTGCGACCACCGAGGATTCCCAGGCTCGCGTGAGCGCTTCCAGCGCTTCGAGGTACGCCCCTTGCGCCGCCGCCGCATCCGTTTCGACGCGCGTGTCCCCCTCGAGCGCGGCGAGCGCGATCGGGCCGTGGAACGGAAAGGTGAGCTCGACGGGGTCGAGCACCTGGACCACGATCACCGAGCGCCCGCTGGCCGAGAGGCCCGCCACGAGCTCGGGAGCGCCATCGGGCAGGTCCAAGAGGTCACTCAGGACGATGACGGCGGTGCCGCGGCGCGCGTAGCGCAAGCTCGGCGCCAGCGCCGTTTCGAGGTCAACGCGGGTCGCGGCGCCGCTCGGTCGCGCGGTCTCGAGGTGACCGACGATTCGCTCGAACGCCTCGCGGCCGCCCGTCGACGGCAGGCCGAGCGTGCGCTCGCCCCCGATGAAGTCGAGCGAGACGCGATCGCCGCGCGCGAGCGCGACCCGAGCGAGCGCCGCGGCGAGCAGCGCTGCATAGGCGTACTTCGCGGCGGGCGCGCGCTCGCTGCGAAAGCTCATCGAGGCGCTCGCGTCCACGACGAGGCGCAGCGCGCGATCCGTTTCGGTCTCGAACTCGCGGATGAGCAAGAGCCCGTGGCGCATGCGCGCGTGCCGATCGAGGAAGCGCAGCTCGTCTCCAGGGACGTAGTTGCGGTGGCCGCCGAACTCGACGCCCGCGCCGCGCCGCAGGCTGCGGTGTGCTCCGGCGTAGACGCCGTCCGCGAGCGTGCTCGCTTTCAACCTGAGCGGCGCGAGCCGTCCCCAGTCGATCGCGTCGCGGATCGTCACGGAGCGGCCTTGGGAGGCGTGCACGCGCTCAAGATTTTCGGGCTCAAGAGCATCGGGTCGAGCTTCGAGACCGGTTCGCGGCCGAGCCACTCGGTGCACGCCGCGCGCGCGAGCGCCGTCGCATCGAGCGCGACGTACGCTTCCACGAGCTGGCGGTAAACCTGGGCGAGCTGTGGCTCGGTGAGCGCACCGCTCGCGATGAAGCGGCTGCCGCGCGCCACCGCGTCCACGTACCGCCCGGCGCGCACGTCCGAGATCAAGAGCGGCATCTCCTGAGCGATGCGTCGCTGGGTTTTCAGCGTGTCTCCGGCGGACTGCGAGAGCACTCCCTCGGCGTCGCGCGCCGCAGCCTGTCTGCCGGCCTCCGTCAGCGGCAGATCCGTGAGCGGAACCAGCACCACGGTCCCGGGCTCCACGGGGCGCCCTTCGAACTTGTTGTACTGATCGAGCTTCCAGGCCTTGTTCGCATTGCCGAGGAAGCGAAGCGCGATGGTCCCCAGCGTATCGCCCGATCGGACGAGCACGCGCAGGTTGTACGGGATGATGATCTCGGCCCCTTCTTCGGGGACCAGCCAGGGCCTCGAGTCGTTCGCGAGCGACAGGACGATGGCGCGATCCGGCGAGCCGAGGTGCTCGGCCGCCAGTGTTGCCCAGGTGTCTCCCCGACGGATTCGGCGATGGCCGAGCGCCGGCACCTCGAGCCGCATCCCGCGCACGATCGACGAGCCGCCTTCGACGTCGAGCAGATTGGCCGCGACCAGCACCCGCTCGTAGTGGATCTTGCCGTAGTAGCGCTCCGCGATCGACGCGAGCGTGTCCCCCGTCGCGACCACGTGGATGAAGGCCTCGCTGCGCGCGGACACGAGCAGCCCAGCCAGGCCGAGCCCCCAGGCCATTGCGCGGCGGAACAGCGGAAATCTCACGGCCGCCTGAGCGTGGCGGGGAGGGCGCGCTCCGTCAAGCGCTGCCGAGAGGGGCGCGACGCACGGCGGAGGGGCGTCGAGTGCGGGCAGGCGCCGGCGGCTGGCGCCTGGCGGCGCGCCAAGCCGAAGCTCGGGAGGTTCAGGATGCGCGCACCCGCGAGTCGAGCGCCTCGCCGATCGGAACCTCCGAAAGCAGACGATCGAGCTCGCGGGCGGTCGAGGGTCGCTCGGCGGCGCGCTTTCGCAGGCACTGGAGCACGGCGCGCTCGAGCGCTTCGGGCAGCTCGAGGTCCGGGCGGACGACGCGGAACGGTTTCGGAATCGCGCTCTGATGCAGCTCGAGCAGCTCGCGCCGGCTCCTGCCTGGAATCGGCAGCTCCCCAGCGAGCGCCTCGTACATGAGCACGCCGAAGGCGTAGAGATCCGTGCGCGCATCGACGGGCGCGCCGATGCATTGCTCGGGCGCCATGTATTCGGGCGTCCCGAGGGTGTACCCATCCTGGGTCAACGCCTCGGCCTCGGTGAACTTGCTCATGCCGAAATCGAGGACCTTCACGGTGCCGTCCGTGCACAAGAACACGTTGCCGGGTTTGAGATCCCGATGCACGACGCCCAGCTGGTGAGCCGCCGAGAGCGCGTCGCACACCTTTCGGAAGATCGGCACGGCCTCGGCGGCGGAGAGGGAGCCCTTGGCCTTGAGACGCGCCGCGAGGCTCTCGCCCTCGAGCAGCTCCATCACCACGAAGATGGAGCCATCCGGGAGCTGATCGAGATCGAGCACACGCACGACGTTTGGGTGCTCGATCGACACCTGAACGCGCGCCTCGCGGCGCAAGCGCGCGATCTCCGCCGCATCCATCGCGGCTGCGCCCCGCAACACCTTGATGGCCACGCGCGAGCCGAGCGCCACGTGCTCGGCGGCGTACACGGCCCCGATGCCGCCCGAGCCGATTTTGCGAGAGATTCGGTACTTGCCGGCGAGCATGGTGCCGACGAGGTCCGAGGCCGCGTCGCGGAAAGCGCCGTGCAGCTCGAGTCCGCGCTCGAGCGCCGCGATACGGTGCTTCTCGAACACCCGCGCCCGGCGCTCCTTTTGAATGCGCAGCCAGAGCGCGCCGAGCGCCGAGCCGAAGCCCGCGCCGACCCCGCCCGCGATGGTGCTCGCCATCAGGCTGCCGGAAACGCCGACCGCCCCGGCGCAGAGCGCCGCGCCGAGCACGCTGCCAATCGCGATGAGCTGCCGATTCGGGGCTTCCCAGCGCACGAGATACCGACACTCCGCGTCCCCGCGCGCGATGCACGCGGGGTGCTCGACCGCTGCGTCGGGCAGCCCGAAAATCCGGGGCACGCTGGCGAGCTCCGCGAGGCGCGCGACGCAGAGCAAGCGGTCGTTCTGGTCGGCGTCGATTTGAGGGCGCGGCGTATACGTGACCTCGGCGCGTCCAGGTGTCGCCGCGACGAGGGTATAGCTGCCGACGCGCGTGACCTCACTCGAGTTCGCCGCGAGATATCGATATGCGTCCTCGGGAGTCGTCGCGACTCGGAGCATGCGGACGTACGCTCCGAGCACCTCCGGGTGCGTCATCCACGCGCCGCTGCTCTCGAGCGCTTGCACGCCGAGAGCCGACGAGAGCGCCGCGAGCGCACGGCGCGTGCCCGCGACGCTCAGCCACGCCGAGTCGTCCTCGAGGATGCGTTGGGGCAGGCCCACCGTGGCGAGCAGCGCCCGGACGGCGGCTTCACCGGATTGCTCACGGAGGCGCAGGAGAAAAGGCTTGAGCAGCGAGGCACGGATCTCCTCGCGGCCGATCTCCGGCATTGGAAAGCTGGGTCGCTCCCGACGAGGATGAAGCTCCTTCAACGTCCGCTCGGCAGGTGCTCCCGAAAGCACCGCGCCTTCGAATCATCCTACACGGGATCGGTGCGGCCTCAACTGCACGCGGCAATATCGAGGGAGCAGCCGGTGTCGCACACGTTCGCCTGGTTGACCAGGCACTCATAGTACTCTTTTAAGGCAGCGAGGCAGGCCTTCGACGCCCGCTCGAACCCCGAGCACTCGGTGGCGACGCACGCGCTCTCGGAGTCGTAGAGCATGCAGTCCGCGACCTGCGCTGCCGCGCAGTACTCGCTGCAGGCCTGCTGTACCTCCGTGGGATCCGCATCGTCGTCCTCGCCGCCGCAGGCTCCCGCTGCGAGGAACAACACCCCGGCCACGACACTCCAGTGACTACACTTCATGGCGTTCCCAACCTTTCCCGCCGGCAGAGCGGCTTTCGACGAACGGGATTTCGCTCACTGTCCAAGGCCGGAATCAAGCCGTGATCGAGAGGTCGTCGCTGGGAGCTCCTGCGCAAATGTCCGTGCTGTAGGGTCCGGTTTTCCGGCCGGCGTCGCGCCCCTCGTCGATCGGGGCGTGTCCCCTCCGGCGCGGAGCGCTATTTACGGGCGCCATGCAGCTCGGAATGGTCGGACTCGGTCGGATGGGCGCCAACATGGTGCGACGATTGACGCGCTCGGGACATCAGTGCGTCGTGTTCGACGTGTCGCGGGAGGCCGTGGAGACCCTGGCCCGCGAGGGGGCGACCCCGGCGATGTCGCTCGCCGAGCTCGTGCGACAGCTCGAGCCGCCGCGCGCCGTCTGGTTGATGGTCCCGGCGGCTCTCGTGGACGCGGCGATCGACGAGCTCGTGCCGCTGCTTTCGGCCGATGATGCCGTGATCGACGGCGGCAACACGCATTTCGCCGAGGATCTGCGGCGAGCGAAGGCGCTCGAGCCACGGGGCATCCACTACCTCGACGTGGGGACGAGCGGCGGAATCCACGGGCTCACCCGCGGGTATTGCCTGATGATCGGCGGCCCTTCCGACGTCGTGAGCCGCCTCGAGCCGCTCTTTCAGGCGCTCGCCCCTGGGGCAGGGGGCGCGCCGGCGACGCCGGGGCGCAGCCGAAAGAGCACGGCGGAGCTCGGGTACTTGCACTGCGGACCGACGGGCGCCGGCCACTTCGTGAAGATGGTGCACAACGGAATCGAGTACGGCGTGATGGCGGCCTACGCCGAGGGGTTGAACGTGCTCCATCGCGCCAACGTCGGGAAAGCCGAGCGCGCTGCCGACGCCGAGACGAGCCCGCTCGCACACCCGGAGCGGTACCGGTACGATTTCGATCTCGCCGAAATCACCGAGCTCTGGCGACGAGGCAGCGTGATCGGCTCGTGGCTCCTGGACCTCACGGCCGAGGCGCTCGCGCGCAGTCCCACGCTGTCGGAGTTCCGCGGGCATGTCTCGGATTCGGGCGAAGGGCGTTGGACGATCCAAGCCGCCGTCGACGAGGGCGTTCCCGTGCACGTGCTGAGTGCCGCTCTGTTCGACCGCTTCGCCTCGCGCGATCGCGCGGACTTCGCGAATCAGGTGCTCTGCGCGATGCGAGCCGCCTTCGGCGGCCACCGCGAGCGCGGCTCCTGAGCCTCGATCTGGGGCTTCCGAGCCGTGAAGGGCGGCTCCTCGGCTCGCCCTTCTCTCCGGCGTCGGCCCGAAGTCGAGGCGGAGCTTTGGTCGCTCGAGCGCCGCACCTATTGCGGCGTGGCTTCACTCGCGGGAGTGGGGACCGTCGGGTTCGCCATCAAGCGTGGCTCGACTGGCTGCGCTTCGGTGGAGCGGGAACGGGGCTCGCGATCGGGGCTCCGCTCGGGGCGCAGCGCGGCGGCAGCGAGCAGGCACAGGAGGGGACTGACGACCAGGTGGTAGCGGTCTTCGCCGAAGAAGATGACGTGCGTGAGCAGCGTCACGAGCACGAGCCCCACGGCGAAGCGCACGGCGGGTGAGGCCGCGGGACGCCCCGGCCAGGGCAGCCACGCCGCGAGCGGCACGAACACCGCGAAGAGATAGAACGGATGCGCGTCGCTCGCGAAGCCGACGAGCGCCAGCGCGGTGACGACCGCGAGCAGGATGCCCTGCACGATGCCGCGGCGAGATCCCGCCGAGAACGGCCACGCGACGGCCCCGAGCGCGGCGAGCACGAGCAAGAGCCGATGGTAGAGCGTCAGCAGGCCGCGTCCCGCGACGCGACGCTCTTCGGGCCAGCTCTTCGGATCGGCCTCGCGCAGGTACTCGATCGGAAACGACTCGTGGTTGAACGTCTCGGCGAGCTTTCGGGGCGCACGGGCGAACCAGCTCCCGGGCGCCTCGAGGATTTTCGAGAGGCCGACCTTCGCCCAGCAGCGATCTTGTTGCACCTGACCCGTGACCACCGGACAGCCGTCCTCCGCCCGCAGCACCTGAAAGCGGCCCGTCTCGGTGAGCGCGCCGATGGCCAGGTTCCACCCGCCGTTCGTCGAGACGAGCGCGCAGCCGTCCAGGCGAGCGCAGTTTCTGAGGGTCCAGGGCGCGATGACGAGCAACGCGACCGCGCCGGCCAGCACGGTCCCGGAGACCGCCCGCCGGAAGCCTTCCGGGCGCGCGAGCACGAGCAGCGGTAGAACGAGCAGCGAGGACGGACGCACGAGCGCCGCCGCGCCGAGGGCCAGCCCGAACAGCGCTGCACGGCGGCGATGCTCGAGCGACGAGACGGCAACGAGCCCGAGCACCGCGAGCAGCGCCGCCGCCAAGAGCTCGGTCATCACGAGCGCGCTCTGTGCGATCAGCCCCGGGTGGAGGGCCACGAGTCCGCCGGCGATGCGGGCGCGTGTCGCGTCGAGCCCGCGCCGCGCGATCCAGAACGTGAGCGCAGTGAGGAGCACGCCGAGCACGACGTTGAGCAGCGGCGCCGCGAGCAGGGACGCGCCGAAGAGCCGATAGATGCCGCCGAGCAGCGCGCTGTAGCCGACCGGATAGTGCACCCACGGCTTCCACTCGAGCGCACCGTTCACCCAGACGTCTTCGGAGTAGCCGAGTCCTTGGGCGATCCGCTCGGCGCCGAAGTGGTAGTAGTGCCCGTCCCAGACGGGTTCGCGAGACCAGGCGATCGCGACGAACAATCGAGGGAGGAGGGCGACGACGACGAGCGCGAACAAGAACGCCCGGTCACCGCGGTCGAGAGCCGACCTCGCGGTCGGGCTCACGACCCGGCGTCCTCCTCCGGTGCGAGGGTGGCCCGCATGCGGGAGAGATAGGTTCGGGTGACCTGCGTGGGATCGAGCTTCAGGTACTTCGCGAGCTCACGCACGAATCCACGCGTGTACACGAGCGGCGGGAGCTCCCCGTAGGCCTCCGCCTCGATGGCGCGCAGGTGCGCCACGGAGATCTTCGTCTGCTTGGTGATGTCCTCGAGCTCGATCCCCTGCGCTTCGCGCACTTTGCGCAACAAACGGCCGGTAAACTCGGTCTCTTGAGTGATCTCCCGGGCGAGCTCTTGGCGCAACACCATGCGCTCGGCCTCGGCCGCCGCGTCGGGCACGGCGCGCAAGGGGGGCTTGTGCGTCTGCTCGTCGGGGAACATGGACGCATCGTAGGCTTTGCGCCGCAGTGGATCGAGCAGCGTATCGTGCGCCTCCTCGACCCGAGCTTGCTCCACGCGCAGCTCGTCGGAGCCGAGCAGCGACGTGAGCGGAAGGCTGCCGGATTGGTAGATTTCTCGCTGCCGTTTGTAGGCGCGTCGGAGCTCCTCGTCGGTGGCGCCGCGATGGGTCCAGAGCACGTCGTACAGGTTCGGTTCGTCGGGCACGATCGCGGGCGGCTCTTCGGACGCACGCTCGGGTCGATTCGAAGCGAGCGCGAGCACGCGGCGGGCGATGCGCTCCAAGTTGCGCGCGCTCTTGCTGTTGGGGTTGTCGATCAAGAGCGGCCGCGACTTCACGACGCTCAGCCAGACGGCGTCGTCGTGCTCGACGTGTCCCACGTAGTCGATGCGCACGCCCAGGTAGCGGTGTGCGAGGTCGCACATCGCCGGGCCGAGCTCGGCATCCGTGCGCAAGCGCGTGTTGTTCACGACGAGGCGCGGGCGGAGCTGGGTCAGCACCATCGCCGCGCGCGCCGCGATGCCGGAGTCGTATCGGGCGATGGCTCGGACGAGCTCGATCGGCGACGGCAGCGGCCCGACCTCGCCTTGTGCGCGCTCGACGAGGCGGAGCTTGAAGCGGTCCTCGAGCAGGCTCCGCCGAAGCGAGCGCAGGAACACGGCGCGCAGCAGGCGGTACGTGCCTTCCACGCTCGGGGGCTCGGGAGTGGTCACGCACACGACCTGGTCCGCTTCGAGGAAGAGGTCCAAGGTGGAGGACCCCGTCCCGGCGCCCAGATCGAGCAGGACGTAGTCGACGTCGAGCTGGCGCAGCTTGCGCGCCCAGCGCGGCTTTCTGCCGGGGCGGACCGGCGACGTCTGCCCGAGACGATACGTCTGCGGGACGAGCAAGAGGCCCGGGACCTGCGTGGGCACGGGGGTGATGCCGTCCTCGTCGAGCTCGTCGTCTCCGGGGCGAGCGGTGCTCGGATCGAGCCCGAGCAGCGTGTGCAGCTCGGCTCCGAGCGGGCTCGCGTCGATCAAGAGGACCTTTCGCCCGAGTTGGGCGAGGTACACGCCGAGGTTGATCGAGAGGGCGCTCGTGCCCGTGCCGCCGCGAGCGCCGATGGCGGCGATGACGTGACGCACCCCGGGCGGCGCGGCCAGGCCCGGAAGGGGAGGAGCGGGGGGAAGGGGACCCTCGAACATCGCGACGACGACCTGTACCGTTTGTGGTCCGGCCCGCCCACCCCCGCCGGCGTCCTCGTCGAGGCACACACCGGCGCCGGAAAGCGAAAACCGGGAATGAATTTTCGGTAGGTTGTACTACGCTGCCCGGCGATGTTGAGCGTGCGAGCTGCCGCTACTTTCGGCATCGCGGCCCTGCTGTCGAGCCAGATCATGGGCTGCCGTAGTCCCGGCGAACGGGGCACCGATCCCGGCGCGCAAAAGCCGACAGCCACCGACGTTCGACTACAAGGGGTCGACACGTCGGCCCTCACGCCCCGGGAGAAATCGGAGTGGTCGCGCCTGGTGACGGAGCTTTTGGCGCCCTGCCCCGAGCATCCCGTCAGCGTGGCGCAATGCGTGAACGAGTCGCGCGCCTGTCCCGCCTGCGTGCCGGCGGCGCGCTATCTCGTCGAGCAGGTGCGGCGGGGCGCGGCGCCGTCGCAGGCCGATGCGGCGTATCGCGCTCGGTTCTCGCCGGAGGCGGTGAAGAACATCGACGTCTCCGGCTCGCCGGAGAAAGGGGCGCCCAACGCCCGCGTGACGATCGTCGAGTGGGCGGACTTCGAATGCCCGGCCTGCAACGCGGTTCGGCCGGTGCTCGACGCGCTCCTCGCGCGCCATCCCGGCGAGGTGAAGCTCGTCTTCAAGCACTTCCCGCTGAGCAACCACCCCAACGCGGAGAAGGCTGCGCGCGCCGCCGCTGCCGCGCACAAGCAGGGCAAGTTCTGGGAGATGCACGCGGCGCTCTTCGAGAACCAGGAGAAGCTCGACGACGAGACCATCGAGCGCATCGCCCGGGAGATCGGGCTCGACCTCGCGCGCTTTCGTCAGGATCGCGACAGCGAGGCCATCGCGGATTTGGTTGCGCGCGATCGCAAGCAAGGGGAAGCCGTCGACCTCTCGAGCACGCCGTCGATCTTCATCAACGGGCGGCACTTTCCGCCCAGCAGCGATTTCGCCGACGATCTCGAGCAGTGGGTGCGCCTCGAAATCGAGCTCCGCGGCGGGCGCGCGGCCGCCGCGCCGGCGCCCAAGCCCGAAGAGAAGCCGGGCGAGCCCGCCTCCTCCGCACCGGCACCGAGCCCGGCAGGGAGCGCAACGTCGGCGCGGGTTCCATGAGGCACGGCGTCGAGCTCCTCGGCTGTTTCCCCACCGGTCGACACTATCCGGGGATCGCTCACTTGCTCCGGGTCGTGGCGAGCGGCTTGTGCGAGGAGTTCCCGAGCGAGCACGCGATTGACGGACTCCGGATCGTCGCGATCGACACCGAGACCACCGGGCGGGACCCCGCCGTGGATCGCATCGTCGAGATCGCTTGCGTCGTGTGGGCGAACGGCGCCGTCGTCGAGCGGAAGAACTGGCTCGTCAATCCCGGGCGGCCGATTCCCAAGGAGGCGTTCGACGTGCACGGCATCTCCGACGATGACGTCCGCGAGCAGCCGTCGTTCGCGGAGCTGGCGGAAGAGGTGCTTTCGACGATGCAGGGGGCCGTCCCCCTCGCGTACAACGCCGACTACGACCGCAGCATCCTGAATGCCGAGGTCGCTCGCCTCTCGGGGGGCACGGTGAACAATCCGCCGGCGGCTCGCCGAAACGTCGATTGGATCGACCCGCTCGTCTGGGCGCGCGAGCTACACAAGTACGAGAAGAGCAAGGCGCTCGGCGAGGTGAGCCAACGGCTCGGCATCGAGATCCCGCAGGCGCACCGCGCGGAGCACGACGCGGAAGCGGCGCTGCGCGTGATGCTCGCGTTTGCCTCAGATCCGCGCGTGCCGCGCACCTATGGCGCCTTCATGCAGGAGCAGCGACGGCTCGCGCGCCAGCACGAGGAGGAACGGCGCCTCTGGCGCTCTCGCGCGCCTGCGGCGGCAGCAAGCACGGCGCCCGCGGCGGCGTCACTCCGCGATGCGGAAGCTCCAGGGTAGCGTCACGGACGTCCCCGTGAAGCCTGGGACGCGCGCGCCACGAAACGCTTCGGCGACGCACGTTCCGACCGCCGTTCCTGCGAACGGCGGCGAGAGCGCGACGCTCGTCACCCGTCCATCGGGCGTGAACGTGACGGTTGCGCGCCCCTGACCGGCGGCGCCTCCCGGTCGTTTGCAGCTCGCCGCGCGGCGTGCCGCGCTGCCGAGCTGGGCCAAGGCCACGCCGCGATTGAAGGGCCCCGTGGGGCTTGCGGGCTTCGTCGCATCCGGGGTGGCCTCGGCGCGCGCCGGGCTGGTGGTTGCGCTGGTCGCTTGCGCGCTCGCGACGGCTCGAGCGACGGCACGCGTGAGATCGTTCCCGGCCGCGGGCACCGGCTCCTCGCTGAGGACGACTTCTTCGGTGGGAACACGCGGCGGAGCGGGCTCCTCCGTGAGGACGACCTCGATCGCTTTGGGCGGCTTCTTGCCACCGTCATTTGCGGGCGCGGCGCGCGCCGCAGGGCTCGCCGGGCGTGGCGCCTCGGCTCGCGCTGCGTGCCGCGATTGCAGCGCGACTTCCCCGACCTCGAGCTCCGGCGCTTCCGGGCTCGCCGCTTCGTCCCGAGCGACGGTTTCGTCCGGGGCCGGGTCGGGCACGGTCGCCGGCGTTGCGGGCTCCGTTGCCGGCGGGCGCACGGCGCTCGCCGCGGGGCGGGCCTCGAGCGGCGGTTGGTTCATCGCCCAGACGATCGAGGCGATCGCGGCGCCCACGCCGCAGCAGGCGAACACCCACGGGGCCGCGCTCGTGCGTGGCGTCGGGAGGATCTCGTACGTCTCCGGTCGCGGCGTCTTGGAGAGGGCGCCCGAGCTCTCGCGGCTCGGCTCCGGCGCGATGCTGGAAAATGACGTCGCCTGGAGGGGAGCGTCCGGGATCAGGGCCTGATGGACGGCGCCGTCCATGGCCAGGAGCGCCTCGTGGAGCCTGCCGCGCAGCTCTTCGATACGGGTCCCGAGCACGCGCCGGACGAGGCTCGCCGTGGCGCGGCGAGCAACGAAGATGCGCTCGTCGCGAAGGTACTGCTCGAGCGCTTGTCCGAGCTCGGCGGCGGTCGCGAACCGTCGATCCCGGTCGGGCTCGAGCGCCCTTCGGAGTATCGCTAGGAGTGGCTCGGGATAGCGGGAGTCTCGTTGGCGGGGATCGGGAACGCGCGCCTCGCGCACGAGCGCGATGGTGTGCGCCGGGCTCTCCCCCTGGAACAAGCGTTCGCCGGTGGTGATCTCGTAGAGGACGATCCCGAGAGCGAAAACGTCGGTGCGTCGATCGAGCGGCTCGCCGCGGACTTGCTCGGGCGACATGTACCCGAGCTTGCCTTTCATCTTCTCCGATCCACCGAAGTCGCTGTGAATCGTCGCGTTCGCGACTCCGAAATCGACGACCTTGGCCACGCCATCGAGCCCGACCAAGATGTTGTGGGGTGAGACGTCGCAATGGACGACGTTCCTGAGCTCGCCGTCCCAGCCACGGAGCTCGTGGGCCGCGTGCAGGCCGGCAGCGGCGTCGGCCACGATGCGGGCCGCGATCTCCGGCGGAAGGGATCGCGATGGCGAGCCGCGCACGAGTGAAAGCAGCGAGTCTCCCTCGATCCACTCCATCGCCATGAAGAGGATCCCTCGATCCTCTCCCACGGCGTGCACCTTCGCGACGTTCGGGTGATCGATGCTCCGGACGATCTGACTCTCCTCCAGGAACATCGCGCGGAACTCGGCACCCAGGGTGAGCTCCGGCAGCAGGGCCTTCACGGCGATCAGGCCCTCGCTGCTCGCCCGCTCGTCGCGAGCGACCCACACGCTCGCCGTACCGCCCCGCCCGATGCGAACGAGCAACCGATAGTTGCCGAGGCGCGATCCCGAGTTGAGCTCGATATCCATGGAGCGCACGACGAGCCGAAGCGCTCGAGCCCGTGCGCCCGTGGCCACGAATCGAGCACCAGTGCTCGAGAGTGACATGAAATTTCCAGACCGGCGAGCATGTCGGGGGGTTCCGCACAATCGGTAGAATTCTGCTGTCGTGGCTCCGGCGACACTTCGCGGCTCCCAGGTCGATACCTCTCCGAGGCGCATCGGTGGCGTCGACTCGGGCTCCGGGAAACCGGCATGCACTTTGGTTCCAAGGTAGTACCTTGTCGTCTGTGTCGGTTTCGGCAGCGCTCCTCCTCTCTCTCTCTGTAACGAGCCCGGACCCTGCTCTCCCATCGAGCGAGTACGGGGAGCTCGACGCGCCCGTCGAGTGGCAGCTCGAGCCGCCGGAGACGCGTTGGTCGGTTCCCATCGTCCACACGGGCGCGCTCTTTTTCGGGATGCGGGGGGTGGAGGCGTACCTCTGGCCGGATCCGTTCGCGGTTTCACGCCCTTCGGTTTGGCTCTCGAACTACCGCGCCGCCTATAGCCAGCCTCCCGTGTTCGAGCTCGATCGGCGTCCGTTCGAGTGGGACGGGGATCACTGGACGATCAACGTGATCGGCCACGGACTCCTCGGGAGCGAGCTCTACTTCCGCCCCCGCCATTGCGGAGCGGGCTTTCTCCCGGCGTTCGTGTTCGCGGCGTCGGCCTCGGCAGTGTGGGAGTACGCGTTCGAGGCGAATGGCGTGCGACCGTCGGGGCTCGATCTCGCGTACACGCCCGTTGCCGGCATTCTGCTCGGAGAGGTGCGCTACCTCGTGCATCGCGCCGCTTCGGGCATCGGAAATCCCGCGCTTCGCGGCATCCTGCGCGCCGTCGTCGATCCGTTCGGCGAGCTCGAACGCGCCGTCGGCGCGGAGGTGCTTCG
>CAYYWA010000103.1:0-16641 GCA_964475255.1 uncultured Sorangium sp. | reverse complement strand
CTCTTGGAGTGCGTCGACAGCGCAATGTATCCCCAGGCAGAAGGGACGAATTGCGAAGAGTACTGCGCCGACTTCTTCCTCAACTGCAGCGAAATTGACGCCACTGACGAGGTCTTCGCTTCGGAGGCCGAGTGCGTCGAGGTTTGCCAGGAGCTCACGGAAGCAGAGTTGTGCTGCCGGGCAGCGAATGCGGCTGAGGCAAGCACTGAGAACCCCGAAAACAAGTGCCCGCGCGCAGCGGGTCAGGACACCTGCGCGCTCTGATCTCGTAGGCATTGCGCGATAGCGAGCGCGCGGCGAGCTCTACTCGTCGCGCGCTCTAGCGCTACGCTGCCGGGTGCCCCCCATAGGGGGCGCTCTTCATCAATGGTGTTTGCTCATTGGGCCGCCTTGGAGGCGTTGAGATGCCAGTGAGCCGTCAAAGCCTGCTGCCCGGGCCAACGCCGTGCTAGCGTACAGCTCTGCCCGAAGAGCTTCGGCGTAGAGAACTGCGTAAGCTAGCATGACGAGGGAAAAGGATCGCTTTGCCATTTCGGACGAAGTCGCCGAGCTGAGAAACTCGTTCCTTGCGCTCGTTTTAGGTGTGCGAAAGCACTGGGTCCTCCTGGTGGTCGTGTTCGCGTCGATCCTGGGCGCGGTTACCTTCATCACGCTCAGCAAGCGGCCCGTTTATGAAGCTACCGGGACCGTTCTATTCGATCCGAATGTGCCCCGTCCGCTCGGGGATCAGGTCCAGGCGGTGGTCGCCACAGACGGAAGTTCCTATCTGAACAACAAGGAATACTACCGCACCCAAATGTGGATGCTGCGCTCGATGCGAGTCGCCACAGAGGTTGTGCGGAAGCTGGGTCTCCACCGAGACGAAGGATTCATTCCGAAAGATCGCCTGCCAATCGGACGTGCCCCGACTGTGGAGGATGCCGCTAAAGTCGTAATCGAGCGTCTTGCCGTCGACCAAGTTCGCGAGAGCCGGTTGATCACCGTCAAGTACCGGGATCCGGATCCCGTGCGCGCACACCGGGTGCTCACGGTGCTCGTCGACACCTACGTGCAGCAGAATCTCGATGACATCTTCGAGTCTGCCACGACGGCCGCGGACTGGCTGCGGACCCAGCTCGTGAATTTACGTCGTGACTTGGAATCGAGCGAGATGGCGCTGCACGAGTACAAGCGCGACAAGAACATTCTCTCCGTGTCGATGGACGATCAATCGAACATGCTGCGAGCAGAGATGCAGCAGCTCAACCAAACCCTTGCGGAGGTGCGGGCCCGAAGGGAGAGGGTGGCGGCGCGTGTTCAGGTATTGAACGCCGTCGAATTGAGTGACCCGGAGCGTCTCCCCGCGCTCGAGTTGATCGAAAGTCCGGTTCTACAGCGCTTGCGGGAGACGTACGTGGATGCCGACAAGGCCTTGAGAGCGCTGCTCGAAGGCGGCAAGGGCGAGCGCCACCCGGACGTCCTGGCGGCGCAAGCCGCTCGCAACACCACGCGGGCGGCCCTGCTCGCAGAGGTGGCGAACATCAAGGCTGCGTTCGATGGGGAGCTCCAGTCGCTGAACGCCGAGATCGCAGGGCTCGAAACGCTCTATCGGAAGGCCGAGACCAGAGCGCTCGAGCTGAACCTACTCGAGATCGAGTACAATCGTCTGTTGCGCACCAAGCACAACAACGAAAAGCTGTTCTCTCTCGTCGTCGAGCGCTCGAAGGAGACGGACCTCACGCGGATGTTGAAAGTGAACAACATCCGCGTGGTGGATCGGCCGCTCTTGCCCGAGAAGCCCGTGAGCCCGAACGTGCCCCTGAATCTCGCCGGGGGCGCTGCAGGCGGGCTTCTACTCGGTCTGGCAGCAGCGGTCTTGCGGGAGCGATTGGACCGAACCGTCAAGTCTCCCGAGCACATCGAATCCGAGTTGAACCTTCCCTTCCTCGGAATCCTACCGCGCATAGACGGCGAAACTACGGAGGGGCGCCCATCACAGCGATCTTCCCGGGGCAGGTGGGGAAGGCGGGTCAGGGCAACGAACGGCGCTTCGGGCGGGCGAGTCGAACTCATCGTCCACGAGCAGCCGACGACTGGCGTCGCCGAGGCGGCACGTACGATTCGAACGAACCTAATGTTCATGTCGCCGGACCGCCCGTACCGCAAGTTGCTCGTGACGAGCTCGGCGCCGATGGAGGGCAAGACAACCGTTGCCTGTGCTCTCGCAACGACGATGGCCCAGGCGGGCCAAAAGGTCGCAATCATCGATTGCGACCTCCGAAGACCGAGGCTCCATCGGATCTTCGATAGGTCCAACGATTGTGGCGTGACTTCGGGACTGATTGGGACGACCGGCCTCGACGAGCTGATCCAGGCGACGGACGTGCCCAACCTTTGCGTGGTAACGGCCGGACCGCTGCCGCCGAACCCTGCCGAGCTCCTGCACAGCGAAGCCTTTTCCCGCCTGCTCGAGCAGCTCGGCGCTCGGTTCGATCGTATCGTGCTCGACAGTCCGCCCTTGGTGCCGGTGACGGATGGAGCCGTCTTGTCGACCCGCGTGGACGGAACGGTGCTCGTCGTCCGCATGAACCGCACGACCCGCGAGATCGCTCGCCGCGGATTGAAGTCGCTCCGGGACGTTGGCGGGAAAATAGTCGGCGGGATCTTGAATGCTGCCGATGTCCGAGCCAACGGTGGCTACTATCAATACTACGAGTACCGCCGAGAAGCCGGAGACGTATAGCGGACGGCCGCAGCCCTGGACTGTTTATCGGGCCCGATGGCCGACTGCGACCCAGTAAGGGACTCCGTCGCGGAACGTGATGCGCTGGAGCCCTGCCTTCAGCATCATCGACTCGATTTCTTCTCGGGTCCTACGGTGCTCGAGGGCCGTACCGAACCGGTCCAGGGCGTCGTTGCGCATCACATAGAAGCTCCGATTTCGATAGGCGGCGAGAGGGAAGTTTCGCGAATCGACGCCGAGGCGTTCGGCAAAGCGAGCCATCCGCGCGAGGGGGAAGTAGATGCCAGCGGCGGCTGCTTGGGCAACCCCGTAGCGCGCAGGGTAGGGGAGTTGCGCCACCACCCGCCGTGTGGCGTCCGTCGCCCGCCACAGAGCACGATAGTAGTGCGGCCGGTTCTCGAGCGCGTAGTAGAAGTACAGAAGAAAGGGCGCGCCGAGCTTGAGCTTCCGAACACACCCCTGCAGCGCAAGGTCCGGATCGGGTACGTGGTGGAGAACTCCGAGGGAATAGCCGAAGTCCATCGAGTTGTCCGGAAAAGGGAGCACACTGACATCCGCATGATGAAAGCTGCACTTCGCCAGACCTGCGAGGTTTCTTGTCGCGACTTCGAGCGCCTCTGCGCTCGCGTCGATGCAGTGCAAGTGACCCACGCGCGGAGCGACGCGCATCGCCCAGCGTCCGGAGCCGCACCCCGCGTCGAACCCCGTTGCTTCGGCCGGGAGATCCTCCCAGGGAAAGATGGCAAAGTAGTCGTCGAACATACGATCCAGCTCCGCCGGATCGTGCTTCTCGTAGCTGAAGGCGCGCCATTCTCGACCGAAGCCTGCGACAGTCGCCGGATCGGTGTTGGGGGCGAACGCCTCCTCGGGCCGCATGCTCATGCCCAGAAAATAGTCGTCTACGACGGCGAGGTCCAGGCGCGACTCCGGGGGCACCGAGGGTTCCTCGCTGCCCCTCTCTGGGGGGGAGTGCGGGGAAGAACTGGTAGGCTCGAATGTGCGGAGTAACCGGTTTCTGGGGCGCTCCCAACCACGAGCACGTCCTGTTGGAATGCGTGGGCCCCATGGTCAGCGCGTTGGCTCACCGGGGACCGGACGCCGCGGGGACATGGGTCGATGGACGTCTCGGCATCGCGCTGGGACATCGACGTCTCTCCATTCTCGACCTCTCGGACCAGGGCCGTCAACCCATGATGTCGGACGATGGACGGTGGGTGATCGTCTACAACGGCGAGGTGTACAACGCGCCTGAGATGGCCAGGGAATTGACGGGTCGCCACTCCGTCGCGTTTCGTGGCCATTCGGACACGGAGGTTCTGGTCGAGGGTATCGCAAAATGGGGCGTGCAGGCCGCTGTCCGTCGTTGCATCGGTATGTTCGCCTTCGCGGCGTTCGATCGCAAGAACGAGGTTCTCTATCTCGTTCGAGATCGGCTTGGCATTAAGCCCCTGTACTACGGTCTTGCTGGCGGCACGTTGTTCTTTGGTTCCGAATTGATGGCCTTGCGGAAGCACCCGGCGTGGCGAACGGGGGTGGATCGCGAAGCGCTGGCCGCCTATCTCGGCTACGGCGTCGTTCCAGGGAATCGGAGCATCTTCTCCGGGGTAAGGAAAGTGCGGCCGGGCACAATCCTCAGCTTCCCGAGCGCAGGCGAGCCGCGGGAAGAGATCTACTGGTCGGCCCGCAGGGTCGCTGCGCAAGGGAGGCAAAGCCCGACTCGTTTGGATGAGCGCGATGCCATCGACGAGCTCGGGCGCCTGCTCCGGAACGCGGTGAAGTGCCGGCTGCTTGCCGATGTGCCGGTCGGGGCATTTCTCTCAGGGGGAATAGATTCGACGACGGTGACGGCTTTGATGCAGGCCGAATCCGGCACGGCTGCCACGTTCTCTATCGGTTTCGAAGAGCAGCAGTACGATGAATCTGAACGAGCGCGGAAAGTTGCCGTGATCCTCGGTACCTCGCACCATGAGCTCATCGTGTCGCCGGAAATGGCGCAAGGAGTGGTCCGCGAGCTCGGAAGTGTCTACGATGAACCATTCGCCGATGCGAGCCAAATACCGACCGTGCTCGTCTCGCGTTTAGCGTCTCGGTCCGTCAAGGTCGTCCTCTCGGGCGATGGCGGGGACGAGGTATTCGGCGGATACAATCGATATCTCTGGGCTCCTCGAATATGGGGAGTGGCGCGCCGCGTGCCTCGGTATGCTCGGCAGGTGCTGGGCAGGAAAATGAGCCACCTCCGACCGGGCACCTGGGCCGCGTTCTATGACCGAGTCGCCCCCTTCTTGCCCAAGGGTTTTCGGGTTCGCGTCCCCGAGGCCAAAGTGGCCAAGGTGCTGCGCGTGCTCGCTTCGCGGTCGGCCGCGGACGTCTACAGCAGGCTTCGTCTGACGGGCGCCGAAGCAGCGGTTCTCGGAGTCGAGCCAGGAGACGAAATCACCTTCGCTCGGGAAATCGCTCCGTGGTCCTTCGAGGAGCAAATGATGCTGCTCGATCTCGAGAGCTACTTGCCGGACGACATTTTGACCAAGGTGGACCGGGCCACGATGTCCGTTGGGCTCGAAGCTCGAGTGCCGCTCTTAGATCATCGCGTTGTCGAGTTCGCCTGGTCGCTCCCGTTGGAGATGAAGGTCCGCGGAGGGATCGGAAAGCGTGCGCTCCGAGGGGTACTCACGGATCATCTGGGGATGAACCTCGAGGACGAGCCAAAGATGGGCTTCAGCGTTCCGCTCGGAGCGTGGCTGCGAGGGGCGCTTCGACCCTGGGCCGACGCCTTGCTCGAGCCGAGTCGCCTACGGAAACAAGACCTTTTCGATACGGAAGTCGTCGGGGCGCTCTGGGCCGGTCATTTGTCGGGAGCGTTCGACCACGCTTCAGCGCTGTGGCCGATTCTCATGTTCCAGGCTTGGGCCGAGGCGTGGTCTGTTGCTGGTTGACTACGGCGGATTCAACGTCCGACGGACGCTTTCTCTCTCCGTGGACGAGTGAGCGCAGAAGGGTGACCGGCAGCCCGCCGAGCAGGAACAGGCAGGCAAAGTAGGAAGAAGCGAAGCACAGCAACGCGAGAACGAGCTCGAGCTCGCTATCTGCACCCATCCAGAGCGTGAGTACCGTTGCAGGGAGTGATGCGACGACGCACCGGAACAGATGGGGGACCACGCCGTCGAAACGCGCCAGTGATTTCGTTTGCGCAATAAACCCTGCAAGGGTCACGAGAAAGCAAAAGGCCGTCGCTGCCGCGGCAGCGACGATGCCAAATCGCGGAACCAGCGTCGCGTTCAGGGATACGCTCAGGAATGCCGCAACCGCCGTCGTTTCGGACACGGCGCGCGTGCGACTGGACCCATAGAGCATACTCGCCAGCAGAACACTGGTCCCCCAGGCGGCGAGCCCGGAGGAAATGAGCAGGATATTGAGTCCGGCGTTCGCTGCCACGTCGGAGTTGGCGAGGTGCGTGAGCGCTGCAGGGCCGATTGTCGGGGCCGCGAAGAGGAATGGGATCGCAAGCGTCGAATAGATGCGTAGCGAAAGCCGAACGAGATCCAGGGCGTGCGCGCGATCGCGATTCCAGGCACGAACGACTCTCGGAACTAGCGTGACTTGGAGCGGTACCTGAGCGAAGACGATCAGGCCAGAAATCGCATACTGAGCCGAATAGATCCCGACGGAGGTCTGATTCAGGAAATGGGAAATGAAGAAGCGGTCGCTTCGGTCGAGAATCCAGATGAACACCGTGCCAGGCAGAAGCGGGAGGCTGTACTCGAGCGCGCTCCTCAGCGTGGACCAGTTTGGCGCGGTTGTACCTAGATCGCGAAGGACGGCGAGAGTCGTCGTCAGCGACACGAGGGCCCCGATGACGAGGAGGACCATCAGGGCACCCTGCAGCCCGTATCCGTGCCGAAGGGCGAGGATGACTCCAGTGACTTCGAGGGTCGTTCCGAGGAGCTCCACGAGGCTGCGCATGAGGAGCCGGGAGGAGACACGAAAGTAGTTCAGGTTGAGCTGCCGGACGCTTAGCGAGACGGCGATCCCGATTGTGATCGTGAGCAGGCTCGGGTCGGAACTCCCGACGAGCAGCGTAGTGACTCCGTCCGGGAGATGCACGATGGCGACGCCGCAGAATGCGCTGAGTACGAGAGATGTCGTGAGCAGCGTGATGTAGGTTTGCGCCGCGTGGACACGGGTGTCGCCTAGGAAGCGTATGAGTGCAAGGTGTAGGTTCAGGCCGAAAAAAGCACTGAGGAACGTAGAACACGCGAGAACCTGGGCCCAGGTGCCATATGCGTCGCTGCCAAGTCCCTTTACGAGAAGAGGGAGGGCGATCAACCCGCGCAGCTTGGTGAGTAGCTGTGCCGAAAGGACGATGGCGCTATCGAGGAGAAAACCGCGCCGGCCATCCATGCCTACCCGAGACCCGCCCGAGCGCATGCGCTAGACGAGCTGCCTCTGGCACGAGTGCCGCCTGGCGCGCATCAGGCGACGGCCCGCTCCAACGCTCGTGTCCTCGATGTCGAAACCCTGAAACAACGCCTTGAATTCGTCCCAGCTCGCCGGCATCAGGTCCTCGTGGACCTCGCCGACGAGGTAGTCGATTTGCGATATGACTCTGGTGTTTCGAAAGGCGGCGTACTCCGCGCCCTCGATGTCGAATTTCAGCAGATCGATGTTTCTGATCGCCTCCTGGTCGACGAAGCGATCGAGTGTCGAAGCTCGAACACTTACGGTAGTCGTCGCGCCTGGCCGCGCAAGGAGTGACGAGGACATGGTTCGCCGTGGGTTGCAGCGGAGCAACACCTCTCCATCGACATCCGAAATGGCCAGGTGACACGCCGTGATATTTGGAAAGGTGGCCGTGTTCCGAAGGAGTGTGGCGAAAGCGCGCGGGTCAGGCTCGATGGTGTAGATTCGCGCCTGGGGAAACCGCATCGCGAAATAGATGGCCGCATAGCCGACATTCCCGCCCAGATCCAGAATCACTTTTGGAGCTTGGGGAAGGGCAGTCGCGTAGTGCTCATCGATGAAGATCTCTCTGAAGATGGTTTCGTCCGAGCCTCCCCCCACGTAGATTCGATGCGTTGTGCCTTCCCGCTCTACAAACACTGGGTATTCGAGAGGAAGCTCCGGCAAGAACCTGCGCTGGAGCGCGCGCGACGAGAACATAGCCAAGTTCCAAACACACTTGGAGAAATCGCCGCCGAGCATGGCTTGGCGGATTCTCGTAGCGCTTCTGTGGAGCATGCGATGCGAAGTTACCACGTGGATGGAACGCCTTGCTAGCTCCCGGCCGATCCGGCTCCCTGGCCGTGGTGGGTTCTGCCTGTGTTCGTCCGGTGGGCTTTCATGTCAGGAGCGCATTGATGGTCTCTGGGATGACCTTGCGTGCAGCAAACTTGCGCTCACAAAGGCCGCGCGACTTCTTCGCGCGATGCGCGAGCTGCGCCGGGTCCTTCAGTTGCTCGAGAATCGCAGTGGCGAGCGCTCGCGCGTCGCGTGGGGGAAGCAAGCGGCCGTTCTCGCCGTCTTCGACGATTTCTCGGCAGCCCGGGCACGTGGTCGTCACGACTGCCCGGCCCGTCGAGAGCGCCTCGAGGGCGGCCATGGGGATCCCCTCGCGATAGTAGCTCGGCAACGCGAAGAGGTGGGAAGCGGCGAGCACTGGACGGACGTCGGCGACCTCACCACGATAGTCGATGATCCCTTCGGTGGTCCAAGCGACGAGATCGGCAGAGCGAACGGCGGTGGGACTTGGGTAAGTCCCACCCGCCAGCACGAAGCGGACCTCCGGACGAACCCGCTTGACCTGACGAGCCGCGTCGGCGAACTCGTAAACCCCTTTCTCGCGAAGCAAGCGCGCGACCATCAGCACGGTGGGTGGCGCGCCGGGAAGCGGCTGGAAGGAAAAGCGATCCGTGTCCACTCCCGATCCGAGAATCAGTAGTGCGCGGTCCCGTTGGTCCAGAATTCCATGATCGAGGAACAAGGCAAGATCGTCGGGGTTCTGGAAGATGACTCTGTGGGCGGCGCGGAGCGCCGTACGATACGCCTGGCCGGCCGCAACACGCGTCAGGCGCCGTTTCAAACCTGGCGTATCGCCGAACGCGTACCCAAGCCCCGTGATCATGGCGACTCGTCGTGGGATGCCGGCGGCGCGGGCGGCCAAGAGCCCGTAGACCACGACTTTGATCGAGAAGGCGAGCAGCACATCCGCTTTTGCGGCCCGAAGCTCGAGAACAAGATCCGCAAAGGAAAGCGCGTCTCGTGCAGGATTCAGACTGGTATTTCGAAGCCTCAGAGGGCGAAACTTGACCCCCCAGGCAGCGAGCTCTCGGAGGCCCTCGGGGTGGCCGCCAGGGGTGTACGCGATCACGTCGTGACCGGCCGCGGCGAGCGCGCGCAGCAGGGGACCGCGGATTTTCAGAAGGTGGTCGAAGCCGCCACCCAGAACCGCAATGCGCTTTGATTTCAATTGCGTGCGAGGCTCAGGAATCCGAGCGAAATCCGAGAAGACACCAGTAGGGAGGACCGTCACGGTGAACGATGTCGCGAAAGCCAGCGGCACGCATCATCTGCTTCATCTCCTCCAGAGAGAAGCGCTTTTCGAGTGGAGTGCCGAAGCGATCGCGTGAATTGTTCCGCATGCGTAGGAAGCTCGAGTGTCGAAAGTCGGTGAGGGGCCAGTTCTCGACGTTCGCCCCAAGCTTTTCGCCCAGCCGGGCCGCGCGAGCGAGTGGCCAATACGCGGCGCCGGCGAGCACCTCGCACAGAGCGTTCCGCGGGCCCGGCGGCATTCGCGCAATCGCGTGCCGTAGACGATCGGAAGCACGCCAGACGAGGCGGTACCAGTCCGGACGGTTGTCCAGGTTGTAGTACATGTAGAGAAGAAACGGGGCGCCGGGCTTGAGGAGTCTCGCGCAGTCGCGGATTGCGCCTTCCGTGTCCGGAACGCACATGAGGACCCCATATGAGTACCCGAAGTCGAGTGTGCCTTCGCCGAGCTTCTGATAGATCGCCTGACTGCCGACCGGAGCATTGATGAAGTCGACATTGTCGAACGGAGCAAGCTTGTCACGCGCCGCTTCGATCGCGACGGGGCTTGCATCTATGCACGTGAGGTGGCCAACTCTCGACAGCACGAACTGAGCGAAACGCCCCGTTCCGCAACCCATATCGACCCCTCGGCTCGAGCGGTCCACCGAGTCCCACGGAAATAGTGAGAAAAAGCGGTCGAAGAGCCGGCGCTGCTCGGAGAGATTGGACTGTCGATTCGACCAATGGAAACGCCGCCACTGGTCGCTGAAAGCCGCCACCGTCGCGGGATCCGCATTCTCGTTTGCGTGCATGTGCCCAGCGTAGCGCGGGGAGATGTGGTAGGGAAGGGTACTACCGTTGTGGAGGGATGCGATGCGACGGGCGGGAGTGGAGTCGGGGCGGCAGGGAGGGGCGGCGCACCCGCCACGGCGGTCTAGACTGCCGGATCGCTTCGGAATCCCTCGAGCACCCCCGCGGTTGGTCTTGTCGCAGCGCGGGGAGCTGGCTATGCGGAGGTTCCAACGGGTCGAACCGGCATGCGCTTGGATATCCCGCAGTAGGCCGCAGAGACGACCTCGTACCGTCAGTCGAAGCTCATATGGCTCATGTGGAACACTGAACCCGCATCGCGTGTCGCCAACATCGTCTTCGCCGCCTACCAGTCGAGTCGGCGTTCAGATGGCGGGGTCGAGAGCTTGACGGAGCTCATCGCAAACATGGGTTCGTCGAGAATCTGCGTGCTCACGAATGCGATGACGGACCGAACGCGCCGATGGCGTGCGGCAGGCGTCGAAGTCGAGACCATCCCCCTGTCCAAACGCGGACAGAGTCGCCTAGTGCGCATTGCTGGGCTCGTGCGTGCGAACGTTCTGGCTTTTCGAGCACTGAGGCGCCAGCCGCACACGCTGCTCCATGCGAATGACGTGGCATCATTGTTGCATACTGGGTTCGGTGCCCGAGCCGCGGGCGTGCCGGTAGTTTTTAGCATCAGGGACGGCCCGCCGGCGGGCGGATACACGTTCACGTGGCGGTGTGCGCGCGCTCTGAGTGATCACATCGTCGTCCTCTCCGAAGACATGCGGGAGCGCGTTGCGCGGGCCCTGCCATGGACTGGACCGCTCTCCGAGCGAGGCATACACGCCATCTACAGCATCGTGGACGTGACGCGATTTCGACCGGCGAGCGAGCTCGAGCGAGCCGAAATCCGAAGGAGCCTCGGGTGGTTGTCGAGTGAGTACTCGCTCCTCGTGGTTGGGTGCGTGAGCAAGAAGAAGGGGCAGCTTCGGCTCCTGCAGAGTATTCCGAACTCGTGGCGAGTACGGAGCGACTGGAAGCTCCACTTCGTCGGGGATTTCGACCCGGAGAACGACGAGTACGCTCGCGCCTGCCTCGAGGAGGTGCGGCATGGCCTCAGAGACCGAGTGGCGTTCCATGGGCCCGTGGAACGCGTCGAGCGGTGGTATCAGGCATCCGATTGCGTGTTGGTCGCTTCCGAACGGGAGGGGCTGGCTCGATGCATGATCGAGGCGATTGCCTGTGGTGTCCCTGTCGTATCGTTTGACGTCTGCTCTGCCAGGGAAATACTCGAGGAACGCGCATGTGGATGCGTGGTGGATGGGCGGGATTTCGCTCGCTTCTGGCGCGCCGCCGAAGAGCTCCGGGACGACCCGGAGCGCCGCCGGTGCCTGGCCACACGGGGCGCCAGCAGCGCCCGTGAGCTCTTCTCTCCCAACTCAGCCGTGGCTTCGCACGTCCGCCTCTACTCGGCGGCGCTCCGAGCGCGATCCCGTACCGCAAAGAGGAAGGAATCCGCCGACCCCGGTCGGCCGTTCGAGGCGTTGCGGCGGCTCGGTCCGCGACGGATTGCGGGCCGGGCTCACAGCTTCCTGGTAGCTTGCCAGCCATGTTTCCGCTGCGTCTGGTGATTGGCGGCGCTCCGAAGGCGGGCACCAGCGCGCTCTTCACTTCGCTTGCCGCGCATCCGGACCTCCTTCCGTCGGCTCCCAAGGAAACCCACTACTTGTTGGAGCCGGAACACCCGTTGGTTGCGGGGAGACCGTGCTGGGCAACACACGGTTGGCGGGAGTACCGACGGTTCTTTCGAGGCGCGGAGATTAGTCGGCGCGCGTGCTTTGAGGGCTCTACCCACTACTTGTACTCCGCGACCGCTCGTCGGGCCCTGAAGTCCTTGGAAGACCGACCATTTGCGGTTTTCCTGCTGCGCGAGCCCGCCGCGCGGATTCATTCGTCGTTCTACTACACGAAATACAATCTCGCCGCCGTGGCAGGCGGGTTCTCTTTCAGCGACTACGTCGACAGGCTACTGGAGGGGCATGGCGATGCCATTGCTCGACTCGTGACGCGCCCTGCGAGTGCGTATGTGTTGCCAAGAGAGCTCGAGTACAGCCGGTACGTGGAGCACCTCCTGGCCTGGCGCGATGCCCTCGGGAGTCATCGCGTTCTCGTGTTCCTGTTCGAGGATTGGATACGGGATCCCGCGGCCGTCACCCGCCGAATCTGCGCGGCGCTTCAGATCGCCCCGGCACCCATAAGAAAATCGGGAGAACGGAACGAAACGTATCGCGTTCATCGCCTCGGGATCCATCGCGTTGCACGGCGTGTGGCACCATTGCTGCCGCAGGGATGGGTGAAGCGTACGACGCGCGAGCTTTATCTGAGGCTTCAAAGGGCGGGTGGCCGACGGGTCGATCGCGGAGACCAGGAGGCGGTAGCGCGGCTTCGTGCGTACTTCGAGGCGTACAATCGTAGTCTTTCGGATCAGTTCGGAGTCGATACGGCCGCCTGGAGGGCGGGACCGTGACCGTGGCCGACCGGCCTGGCGCTGGAGTGCATCCTGCCGAGCGCCAAGGGGAAGTTGCCGTCCAGGACGAGGCCGCGGCCGAGAATCCGTTCGTCGCCATTCGCTCGTGGCATCGCGGAGTCGTGGGTGCGGTGCTGTTCGTGTACTTCCCGATTGTGCTCGCGGTCGGCCTGTGTACGACGGGAGCCGAGATTTTGCCGCTCTGGGGAGGGTTCTTGCTCTACCTGATCGTCTCGTTCCTTCCGTTCTTCCTTTGGCGAAGGGAAGTAGGCCTTCTCCACCCGCTGGTGTTCAAGCCGCTGTGGACGCTCGTGAACGCGATTCTGCGTCAGACGCCAATGCTCATCTATGGTCTCGAGGAGCATTCGGCCCTACCGAGCTATTCGAGCGCAGAGCTGACGAGCCTTGCAGGGCGGCTGTTTTTGCTGAACGGGATCGGGTCAGCATCGTTGCTCGTTGGCTACATCGCCGCCCCGACGATCGGAGCGATCCGGTTTGCGCCTCGGACGGTTTCGGGGCTGTCCTGGAAGATTCCGGTGCTCCTCCTCGTCTCGGGGGCATGCTTCGCCGCCCTCTACGTAGGTGCTGGAGGTCTCGAGGGGCTCCTCTTGCGACGCGCCTTTGGTCTTCTCGATCGGACGGAGACCCCATGGATGAACGTGGCGCGCGTGTTCCTGGGGACCTGGTTGTGCGTCGCCCTGGTCTGGCTGAGCGCGCGACCCAGCGCAATCGGAAGCGTGAGCTTCTGGCTCGTGGTTGGTACCGGCGTCTTGCTCAACTACCTGAGCACTGGTTCGCGAGGTAGCATCATTCTCCCGATACTGCTCATCCTGATCGTGCACTGTTTCAACACGCGGCGGGTTCCGGTCGTGCGGCTATTGTTGGTGCTCTTGGGGTCCGTCGTCGTGGTGGGAGCGCTCGGGCTGTACCGCTATCACCACTTCGGGAAAACCTCGGTCGATGATGCGTTTCTGAGCGAGCTCACCGTCGACGACACAGTGGAAGCGGGCGTAGAAACGCTCGTGAGTCGAGCGACCACGGAGCACGGCGCCCTCCCGATTCTCGCCAAGGTTCCCGAGGAGAGCCCGCTCCTGCTCGGGAAAAGCTATCTCGCGATGCTCCTCGCGCCGTTTCCGAGCGCCATCCTCCCGTTCAACAAGCCTCTTCCATCGGGCTTCTTGAACGGCTGGACCTTCTTCGGGGTGCCCGCGGGTGTGCCAACGGGAACGGTGGGCGAAGCCTATTGGAACTTCCACGTGCCGGGGGTGATCGCGGTGTACTTCTTCTGGGGCGTCGTCACGGCCATCGCGGTGCGCCTGTTCAGAGTGAACGCGGGTCAACCTGCGGCGATTCCGCTGCTCGTGCAGTTCATCATGTTTGGCGATCTGAACGGGACGGACTTCATTCCATGGGTACAGACCACGGTGTTGACGCTCCTGGTCTGCTCCATGTTGTGTCGCGCCTCCCGCGGGTACCGATCGACACGGCCTGCATGAAATACTCAGCCGTGTGCGGTCGATGCATCTCCGGCCGAAGCGCTCGCCCAGCACACCATCGTCGTACCCAGGCCCGGAGCGATGCTCTGCAACGTGGCGTCGACCCTTCGAACGGTGCGCACTAGGCCGGCCTCGCCTCCGAGGCGATGCGGTACGTACAGGAGGGCATCCTCGACCCAACCGAGCGCGTACCGAGAGAGCCTCATGTACCCGAGCTCGGTCAGCCCAGCGATCGTAAACCCCAAGTCCGAGAGGATGCGTTCGAGGTGCGGCCTAGTGAAGGGGCTCGGATGATTGATCGCGTCCTGCCGCCGATGTTCCGCATACCGCTCGGGGAAGCACAAGGCGAGCAAGCGCCGCTGCCAGGATGCGAAGTTCTGGATGATGATCAGCACATGTCCCGAAGGGCGCAGGACACGACGCGCCTCAGCCAATGCGGCACGCCCGTCTCTGCAGTGGTCGAGGCTGGACTTGAACAGGACGACATCGAATGTTTCGTTCGCGAACGGGAGCGCTTCCCCGATACCCCGCACGAGTCTGGCGTTGGCGAGCCGGTGCAAGCCAGAACCGGGCCGGGTGGCGGCTTTCAACATTGCCCATGTCGGATCGAGCCCCACATAGGTCCGGGAATACTGAGCAAGAGTTGAGAGCGTGGGCTTCAAGAGTCCGTTCGCGTCCAATTCGAACTTGTTCGAGCCGCAGCCGACATCCAGCACGTCCAGATGTCGGCCGGCGCTCTGGGCGGCGCGAGCGAAGTACGTGTGTTCGAGCTCGTAAACCATCTGGCTATGGGCCAAGCCAGCTCGCCGGTTTCTGCCTCGTCGGCTCGGCGAATAGTCCGTTTGGATTTGCTCATCGGTGGACGATGCGAGAAAGTCTGGGATCCCGTCGGAGACCGGATAGACGCTTCCGTGCCCGCGAAGCTCGCCTTCGCGTTCGATGAGCGGGAGGCGCGTCGTCGGGCAGGCGAAGAAAGATTCCCCCGAGGTTTGAGCTGATTCATGCGATCGAGGTACCTGGCGCATGGGAGGCGGCAGAGTGACATGCGTACACGTGCTCTGCAAGGCGAGGGACCACGACGGAGCCGGCGAGCCAGCCGTCACCTTGACAACAGAAGTGATCGGGGCGGAGAATGCGTCAATGCAAACGGGCATTGGGGCCTCGGACCTGGACCCCACGACGCTGGCAAAGGAGCTGCATGCCGGGCATACGCTGGGGACCACGGCTCGCTACTGGATCCATCGGAATCTACCCGCTATCGCCCGGCTTCATTTCCCCAAGCGGCAGATACGGGTACTCGACCTAGGGTGTGGCCATGGTCAGTACTATCGCTTGCTGAGTGAGGCTGGCTTCGAGGGGGAGTACTTTGGACTCGACATTGCCGAATCCAAGCTGTGGGCCGAACGTTCGAGGGCAGGCAGTGCGCTGAGTGCCACGTTCAAGGTATGGGACGCGCACGACTTGGTGCGACTAGGCTGCACGTTCAACGCCGTGCTTTCGGTAACTGCCTTCGAGCATTTCGACGACGATCGCCGAGTGATGGAAGGGATTGCTCATGTACTGGAGCCCGGGGGGACGGCGATCATCATCGTTCCGAGCCCCTACGGGAATGCGGTGTGGGGCTTCGGTCACGGTCATCGGAAATATACACCGGCGCGAGTACGACGGCTCGTAGCCGGCCTGCCCTTGATCGTAGAGGAATGCGTGCCCGCGGGTGCCGTGGCGAGCATGATGGTGAATGGTGCGTGGCGAACGCTGGCCGTGGGCATCGGGCGTGGATTGCGGGGCTTGGCGTATCTCCGGCACGGCGGCAAACGCGAGTTGGCCCGGAGGCGGCATCCGTGGCTCCGGCATGCGGTTGCAAGCGTGCAGTACGCGCACCTTCGCTATGAACTGGGGCGCACCCTGCACGGAACGATAAACGAAGCCTTGTACCATGCGGACGCACGCCTCAAGGTGTGCGCAACCCAGTGGCTCTTCGTGATTAGGAGAGCATAGTCGGCATTCTGGCGGAGTGCCACAGAGCAGACCGCGAGACGGAGTGGACATGCCAAGCGCACCGCGACGAGGTTCGCGGGAGGTCGAGCCGAAATCGAGCGACGCTTGCCCAGCATGCTTAGGGTGGAGTCGGGTGTCCCGCACGAATGACCTGGTCGTGCGAGGCGGGCTTGAGCTCCTTGCGTTTCGGTGCGACGAGTGCGGGGATCGCTGGATCCCGACCACGCCCGAGGCTCAGCGGAAGATTGAGGAGGTCTACGGAAAACAGTACGCGGGGCATCGCGTGGACCCCTAGTTCAATGCAATTGTGCGGGGCGAGCTGGTGAAGAGGATTGCGAATGTGGTGCGTCCTCCGGCGCGAGCGACCTGGGAGAGTTGAGCGCTTCGGGTGTTCTGGTGAGCAAAGTCCCGACCAAGCGTGCGCTCAACTTCACCGCATTGCGCTTCTACGAGAGGGGCGGAGGAGTGCCCCTCGATGCTCCGAATCACGTGCAATTCTTCAGCGAGCGCTCGCTCGCTCGAATGATCGACGTCAACTATTCCTGCAGTCTGGCGACAACTATTTTTGCAGAGCCGGA
>CAYYWA010000102.1:0-16657 GCA_964475255.1 uncultured Sorangium sp. | reverse complement strand
GGTGTTTGGCGTTCACCCTGATGACGACCGGCAAGGCAGAAAGGTGACCGATGGCAGATGAAAATCGTCTCGACGCTGCGTTCCACGAGGCGCGCCCGCACTTGCGCGCCGTCGCGTTTCGTCTCTTGGGGTCCGTGGCCGACGCCGACGACGTCGTGCAGGATGCGTGGCTCCGCGCGTCCCAGAAGGATCTGACCGCCATCGAGAATTTGACGGGTTGGCTCACCACGGTCGTGAGCCGGCTCTGCCTCGACAAGCTCGAGGCGCGTCGACGGCAGCGTGCGGAGCCCTGGCCGGAGGAAGGGCCGCGCTCGGTCTCTCCCGTCACTCCGGAGGAACAGCAGCTCTTCGCCGAGTCGGTGGGCCTCGCCCTGCTCGTCGTCCTCGAGCGGCTGAGCCCGCTCGAACGCGTCGCCTTCGTGCTGCACGATGCGTTCGCGCTCCCGTTCGACGAAATCGCCGGCGTCGTCGACCGTTCCGTCGTCGCCACGAAGAAGCTGGCGAGCCGCGCGCGTCAACGCGTCTACGGAGCCCCCTGCTCCGCGACGGTTCTGCGCCATCGCGAGGTGGTCGAGGCGTTCCTCGCGGCCGCGCGCACGGGCGACGTCGACGCGCTCGTGGCCGTTCTGGCCCCGGACGTCATCCGCAGAGCGGACCCCGTCGCTCGCGACGACGGAACGCCCTCCGAGCTCCGCGACGCGGACGCCGTTGCGAAGGAAATCGCATCGAACCGGGCGCGGGCAGCCTCCGCGAGCGTGGTGCTCGTCGATGGAGAGCTCGGCGCCGTGGTCGCACCCTTCGGGAAGCTCCGTTTCGTGTTGAGGTTCACCCTCTCCGAGGAGCGCATTGCCGCCTTCGAGGTCCTGGGAGCCAAGGAATCGCTCGCACCGCTCGAGCTCCGGATCCTGCCCGCTTGACGCACCCTCGAGAGACTTCCCGAGCACGGGTCCACCCTCGTAAACTGAAGGTCTCCGTTTCTCGCCCGCGCGGCGCGGAGCTCTCGGCAGTCAACGACGCGGAGCGGGCCGGGGAGCGAAGCCGAGCGCCGAGGGCGACCGATCCCCCCGATTTTAGCCTAGATTTCGGCCTTCCCCGACTAGTCTAAGGAAGCCCGAAATCTAGGTTTAGGCCCGTCGGCGCTCCCTGCCGACGACCGCTTGGCTCCCGCATCGCCCTGGACGATGCTCGCACCATGGGAGCGAAACAGGAAGACGCGGCCGCCCGAATGAGGGCGTGCTTGCTCGGCGGGGCGATTGGGGACGCGCTCGGCGCGGCGGTGGAGTTCGACAAGCTCGCGCAGATCCGGGCGCGGTTCGGGCCAGTGGGCGTCACGGACTTTGCCGAGGCGTACGGACGCGAAGGCGCGATCACCGACGACACGCAGATGACGCTCTTCACGGCCGAGGGCCTCGTGCGCGCGTCCGTGCGCCACGCCGAACGAGGGATCTGCCATCCTCCGGCGGTCGTACATCACGCCTACCTGCGCTGGTACCTCACGCAGGGCTCGCGCCCGCGCGCCCAGATCGCCGAGAGTGCGGATTGGCCTGATGGGTGGCTCGTGCGCGATCGGCGGCTCTTCAGCCAGCGCTCCCCCGGTCATGCCTGTATGTCCGCGCTCCGCGCGACGAGGCGGCTCGGTGACGTCGCGCACAACGAAAGCAAGGGGTGTGGCACCGTCATGCGCGTCGCGCCGATCGGGCTCGTGCTCGAGCCGCAACGCGCCTACGCGCTCGGCGCGGCGACCTCCGCGCTCACCCATGGCCATCCGACCGGCATCCTCGCGGGCGGCGCCTTCGCTCACCTCGTCGCCCAGCTCGCGGAGGGCGCTTCCTTGCCGAACGCCGTCGCCGAGACGCGCGCGGTCATCGCCGAAAAGCCGAGCTCGGAGGAAACCGTCGCCGCCATCGATGCAGCGGTGCACCTCGCCGAGCAGGGGGGCGAGCCCACGCCCGAAGCCGTCGAGTCGCTCGGTGGCGGCTGGATCGCCGAGGAGGCCCTTGCGCTCGCCGTCTACTGCGCGCTCGTCGCGCGCTCCTTCGAGCACGGTGTGCTGCTCGCCGTGAACCATGGCGGCGACAGCGATTCCACGGGCAGCATGACCGGCCAGCTCCTCGGCCTCCTCCACGGCCTGGACGCCATCCCCGAGCGATGGCGAGCCCGCGTCGAGCTCCACGACGTCATCGAAACCCTCTCCGACGACCTCGCCGCCGTGCGCGCCGGCACGTTCGACACGCAGGCAAACTGGAGCCGCTATCCCGGCTGGTAGCACGTTTTGCGGTGCTCACGCCGAAGGGAGGCTGGGGCGCGGGATCCCGCGATCGAGGCGTGGCTGGAGGGGCGGCCGGTCGAGTTTCGAGGGCTCGCGCGGAGGTGGTTCGAGGCCATGCGGGCTTGTGGCGATGACGTCCGAGAGCTGATGCACGATGGGGCTCCGACGGCCTGCGTGCAGGATGCGGCGTTCGGGTACGTCAACGTCTATCGGGCGCACATGAACGTCGGGCTGTTCAACGGTGCGGTCCTCCCGGATCCGGCCGGGCTGCTCGAGGGGAGCGGGAAATTCATGCGCCACGTGAAAGTGCGGCCGGGGGCCGAGCCAGATTCCGCGGCGCTGAGCGCGCTGATCGCGGCGGCGTACCGAGACATGAAGGGGCGGCTGAAGTAAAAGCATCGAGCGATGAGCACGATGCGCGTGGATCGGGATGCGCTGCCAGCGACGAGTCCTCGTCGATGGCTCGTGTGATGAAGTACCAGCTGGTTGGAAAGGCAGGGAGTCGATGACGATCAAGCGAATGGACAACGTGGGCATCGTGGTGGAATCGCTCGATACCGCTGTTTCGTTCTTCACCGAGCTGGGACTCGAGCTCGAAGCGCGGATGATGATCGAAGGGGAGTGGGCAGGGCGCGTCACGGGGCTTCGAGACCAGCGCGTCGAGATCGCCATGATGCGCACGCCGGACGGTCACAGCCGGCTCGAGCTCTCGCGATTTCTCGCGCCGCCCGTCATCGCCGATCATCGGAGAGCGCCCGTGAACGCCCTCGGCTACCTGCGCGTCATGTTCGCCGTGGAGAACCTCGACGACACACTCGCCAGGCTCCGCAAGCACGGCGCAGAGCTCGTCGGCGAGGTGGTCCAGTACGAAAACTCGTACCGGCTCTGCTACATCCGAGGACCCGAAGGGATCCTCATCGGGCTCGCTCAAGAGATCGGCTGAGCGGGCTCGAGCTGCGCCGCGCGCGCCGGCATGCACTTCGAGCTCGCCTACTGCGGCAACCGGGCCGTGGAGCCGTGCCGGAGTGGCGCAACGCAATGGCCGAGCTCGGCTGCCAGCACCGGCTCGCCTACGGCGGGCCGTCGCTTGCTCGCCGCGTCGAGACACCGTCGCTGTTCGTGAGCGGGCAGCGATCGGGGCTGTGGCACGGGGAAAACGCTGCGGCGCCGGTTCGGGTGCCCGTGCCGCACCTTCGGCGTGACGTCCGGACGCGAGGGCTACGGTACACTGGGCCCGGTCGAGGTCCGCGATGTCGTTCACACAGCTCGCCGATGCCGCGTATGCGCTCGACGTGGAGGAGGACGCCTGGGTCCGAGATCTGTGCGCTCGCACGCGGCCGTTGCTCGACGCGGGGAGCGGGGTGTTCGCGTACTCGTACCTCCTGACCGGCGACCGCATTCGGCTCGACGCCGTGGTCGTCGAGGGCACGGCGGCCGCGAACGGCATCTGGGACTCCTTGAACGATTGGGGAGCGAGAAATCAGGCTCTCGTCGCGGCGCTGTATCGTTCCCGGCCGGTTCAGATCGTGTCGTTCGCGAGCGTGGCTCGGTTCTCGGGGGCCGCACGACGCGAGCTGAGCGCGACCTTCGAGCCTCACGGCATCCGAGACATGCTCGCGTTCGTCGCGCATCATCGGACGGGCAGTGGCGTGATCCTCACGGTGCCGCTCGCTCGGAGCCACGGTCCCTCGCGCGCGCTCGAGCGGACGTTCTCGGACGTGGGCTCCGCGCTTGCGGCGATCACGCATCTTCGTCGCAAGCGGTGCGCTGCGAGAGCGCGCGCGGTCCTGTCACCATCGGAACGCGCGGTCGCATCGCTCCTCATCGCGGGACGCAGCGACAAGGAGATCGCTTGCGAGCTCGCGATGGCAATGTCGACGGTCTCGACGCTCGCCCACCGCATTCGGAAGAAGCTCGGCTGCGACGCGGGCGGGGAGTGGCTCCACCTCGCCGAGCCCGACGCCGAGGCCGCATTGGCCAGACGACGGCAGATCTTCGCCACGCTCACTCCCGCGGAACGAGACGTCGCTGTCGAGCTCGCCGCTGGCGCGCGCTACGCGGACCTCGCCCGAGAGCGAGGATGCACGGAGCGAACGATTGCCGCCCAAGCGAGCAGCATCTTTCGGAAATCGGGCTTCCGCGGACGGAGGGCCCTTGCGGCGGCGCTCCTCGGAGGTCTCGAGCCGCCGAGTCGGGAAAATGACGATGGCGCGACCCCATGAGCTGCGCGTAGGGAACCGGGCGGGATGCTGCGCCTCCTCGTCCACGGACTCGTCGCCCTGATCACCACGGCGTGGCGGCGAGCTCGCTTCGGACCTCGCCGGGCAAGCTGGTCGTTCGGGTTCGAGGTCCTGGTTGCGACGCTTCGCCTGCATGCGCGCTGGCTCGCACGGCTCGACATCGCTGCGCTCCGTCGCGCCACGGAGGGCATGCGCGCGCCGCTCGCTCCGGGCGTGACCGCGCGAACCGAGCCCGTCCAAGGCGTCCCCGTGACCTGGTTCGAGCCCTCGACGAACGGCGGCAGGACCGTCCTCTACCTTCACGGCGGAGGCTACGTGTTCGGATCGGCCAGTCAGGACCGAGGCATTGCCTCCCGGATCGCCGTCGCTTTGGGCGCCCGCGTCGCGGCACCCGACTATCGACTCGCTCCGGAGCACCCGTTCCCTGCCGCCGTCGAGGACGTCGTGGCCACCTACACGGGGCTCGTGAGTGCAGGCCATTCGAGCCTCATTCTCGTGGGACTCTCGTCGGGCGCCGGGCTCGCGGTGAGCGCGCTCACGCGTCTGCGCGCGAAGGGAGGGCCGCTCCCAGCAGGTGTGGTGTTGCTCTCACCCATGCTGGACCTGACGGGCAAGAGCCCGAGTTGGTCCGCGAACGAGGGGGTGGACTGGGGCGTGCCGCGCGCGCTCGTCCGCTGGGGAGCGCTCTACGCTGGCTCCCTCGATCCGTCGGCGCCCGAGGTTTCGCCCGTTCATGCCGATCTCACCGGCCTTTCGCCGATGCTCGTCGTGAACGGCGATGCGGAGCTGCTCGCCGACGACGCCCGGACCTTCGTCGAGCGCGCGCGGAGCGCCGGTGTTCCGGTGACCCACCACGTCGAGCGCGACGGGATCCACGCCTTCATGGCTCTCGGCCGGAACGACGACGCAACCACGCGCGCGTTCGAGCAGATCACGGCGTTCGTCACGTCTCGGTGCGCCCAACTGCAGCCGGCCGCGGCGCCTCAGTCGTGACCCGGGGCTTACGTTGAACCCCGAGAGCGAGTATTCGGACCTCGATGGCGTACGGGCTCGTGATCTTCGACTTCGATGGGACCCTAGCCGACAGCGCTGCCTGGCTCTTCGACGCGCTCCCCGACGTTGCGAACCGCTACGGATTCCGCTCCGTCGACGCGCGCGAGCTCGCCGAGCTGCGCGGCAAGAACACCCGCGTGGTCCTCGGGCAGCTGGGCGTGTCGTGGTGGAAGCTCCCGTTCATCGCGCGCCATTTGCGGGCGCGCATGGCAGCGGAGCGCGATCGAATCCGGACGTTTTCCGGGGTTCACGACCTGCTCGCGGAGCTCGAGCGGCGGGGCGTCGTCATCGCCGTCGTGAGCTCGAACGCGGAGGACAACGTGCGCTCCGTCCTGGGCTCCGAGAGCGCAGCGCGGGTGCGCTACTACGAGTGCGGCGTGGGTCTCTTCGGAAAGCGCGCGCGGTTCCAGCGCCTTTTGCGCCAGAGCGGGATCGCGCCCGAAGCTGCCATCGCCATCGGCGATGAGCCGCGAGAGATCGAAGCCGCGGCGAGCATTGGGATCGCCTCGGGCGCCGTGGGGTGGGGCTACGCAACCCCCGAGCTGCTCCGCGCGCACCGGCCGACGGTCTATTTCGACAGCATCGAAGCCATGACCGACCACCTGCTCGGTTCCGTTCCCACGGTTTAGCGTGGGGACATGAACCCAGCGGGGTAGGCGACCGCGTTTCATGATACATGGGACCCCATGCAATCCACCGAGGCCCAGGACGACGCGGCCGCGAGCGTCCTCGACAGCCTGCGCTGGCTCGTCCGCGCGCTGCGGGTCACGTCGCACTCGGTCGAGCGGGATCTCGGCATTACCGGCGCGCAGCTGTTCGTGCTCCGGGAAATCGCGGCGGAGCCGGGGTGCTCGATTCGACGGCTGTCAGAGCGCACCCTGACCGATCCGAGCTCCGTGTCGGTCGTCGTGTCTCGCCTGGTGGAGCGGGGTCTCATCGTGCGCCGGCAAGACGCGGCCGATGCCCGCCGAACCGAGCTGTCGCTGACGGCGCGGGGCGAGCGGCTCCTCTCGCGGGCCAGTGAACCGTTCCAGGTACGCCTGGTTCGTGCGCTCCGCACGCTTCCCCCCGCAAACCTGAACCGGCTCGCGCGGGACCTCGCGACCGTGGTCCACACCGTGGGCGCTGGCGACGGCGCGCCGCCGATGTTCTTCGACGACGAGCCAAAGAGGAGAACCCGCCGTGGGCGCTGATCCAACACACGAAACGGCTTCCCGCCAGGGCCACGCGATCGAGCCCATGGCGCTCGGTGACTTCACCGCCACGCCGCGCACGGTCTTCATCGCGATGCTCGCGGTCGCCATCGGCGTCCTCTCGACGTGGGTGGCGTGGGCGCTCTTGCGCCTGATCGCGTTGTTCACCAACCTCTTCTATTTTCAGCGCTTCTCGTTCGAGGAGGCCTCACCCGCGATGCACGCGCTGGGCGGCCTCAGCGTCGCAGCTCCGGTCGTCGGCGCGCTGGCGATCGGCTTGATCGCGCGGTTCGGCTCCGAACGCATTCGCGGCCATGGGATCCCCGAGGCCCTCGAGGCGATCCTGACCCGAGGGAGCCGCGTCGAGCCCAAGGTCGCGCTCCTCAAACCCCTCTCGTCGGCGATCTCCATCGGCTCCGGCGGGCCCTTCGGCGCCGAAGGCCCGATCGTCATGACCGGCGGCGCTTTCGGCTCGATCATCGCGCAGCTGTTCTCGCTGACTGCGGCCGAGCGAAAGACGCTGCTCGTGGCGGGGGCCGCCGCTGGCATGTCGGCGACCTTCGCGACACCGCTGGCGGCGGTTCTGCTCGCCGTCGAGCTCTTGCTGTTCGAGTGGAAGCCGCGCAGCTTCGTGCCGGTGGCGCTGGCCAGCGCGACCGCGGCGGCCGCGCGCCATTTCGTGATCGGAGCCGGGCCGCTCTTTCCCATGACGCCCCATCCCGCGTTCGCGGGGACGGGCACGCTGGTTTGCTGTGTGCTCGCCGGCGTGGGCGCCGGGCTGTTGTCGGCGGCGCTCACCGGAGCGGTGTACCTCTTCGAGGACCTGTTCAAGCGCCTTCCGCTGCACTGGATGTGGTGGCCGGCCATCGGCGGTTTGGTGATCGGCGTGGGCGGCCTGCTGTCTCCCGAGGCGCTCGGCGTCGGATACGACGTGATCGGCGGGATCCTTGCCGACGCGTTCACGGTCCGGGCAATCCTCGTGCTCGTTTTGGTCAAGGCGCTCATCTGGTCCGTCTCGCTGGGCTCGGGGACCTCGGGCGGCGTGCTCGCCCCGTTGCTCATGATGGGGGGCGCGCTCGGCGCGCTCGAGGCGCACTTCTTTCCCGCCGCCGGCGTCGGATTTTGGCCGCTCGTGGGCATGGGCGCGATTCTGGGCGGCACGATGCGCTCGCCGTTCACCGGCGTCGTCTTTGCCGTCGAGCTGACGCACGACCTGAACATGGTGCTGCCCTTGGTGATCGCGGTCTCCGTCGCGCACGGCTTCACCGTCCTCGTGCTGCGCCGGTCCATCCTCACCGAGAAGGTCGCGCGCCGCGGCTTTCACGTCAGCCGCGAGTACGCCATCGACGTGCTCGACGTCCTCTTCGCTCGCGACGTGATGAAGAAGGACGTCAAGGTCCTCCTGGCCGAAGCGCCCATTCGCGATGCCCTCGTCCAGGTAGAAGCGCCGCGCGACGACCGCAGCCAGCACCTGTTCCCCGTCCTCGACAAGGAGGGAGGGCTCGTGGGCGCCGCCACGTTCACCGAGCTGTCGGCGTGGGGCCGCGATGCGACGTGCCACGAACGCCCCCTGGGCAGCCTGGTACGGGCACCCCGCGCCACCGTCGTGGCGAACGAAACCCTGCGCACCGCCGTGCAGCGCATGGCCGAGGCCGGCGTGACCCGTCTGCTCGTCGTCAACCCCGCCGACTCCCGCCACCTCGTCGGCAAGGTCGCGCTCCACGATCTCCTCTCGGCGCGGAGCCGTCACCTCGACGAGGAGCGGCGCCGCGAACGAGTCCTCCCCTGGGAGTACATCCTTCCGGCACCGCTTCGCCCTCGCGCTCCGAAGGCTTCCGAGGGAGCGCTCGACGAGGTTGCGCGGTAATCGAGACATCTCGCCTACGCTCTGCGCCGGAGCTCGGGCCGCGCATTCTCCTTGAACCTCACGCTGCGTGAGGTCGTATCGTCCCCGCACGATGAACGAACGAGCCACGAGCGGACGCCGGTGGCGCGTCGGAGAGCTCGCGCGCGCGACCGGGCTGACCGTGCGCACGCTCCATCACTACGAGACCATCGGGCTGCTCGTGCCGTCTGCGCGAACGGACGGTCACCAGCGCGTCTACGACCAGCACGACCTGCGGCGTCTCTACCGGATCCGGGCGCTGCGCGACCTCGGGCTCTCGCTCGCGGAGATCCGCCCCCTGCTCGAGGAGGGCCGGGCTGCGCTCTTCGACGTGCTGCGTGCCCACCGGGCGCGGGTGGACGCCGAGCTCGAGCGACTCGGGAAGCTCCGGGCTCTCCTCGACCACGCGTGCGAGCAAGCCGACGGCGAGCTCGAGCCGGACGCCGTGCTGGCGACGATCGAGGCGATGTCGCAGGTCACGCGCCGGAGCGACGAGCGCTTCGAGATGGGGAACGCGCCGGACGACGCCGAGGCCCGATGGCGAGCGCTCGGAGACGAGCTCCGCGCGTGCATGGAGGCGGGAGAGCCCCCGTCGGCGCCCCGCGCGCGCGCCGTGGCCCGCGCGGCCCTCGCGCGGATCGTCGAGTTCGCGGGCGGCGACGAGGCGACGCGCGAGGCGCTCGCGCACCTGCGGCGCTTTGCGCCGCCGCAGAGCCTCGCGGGGTGGGACCCCGCGCTGATGCAGTACCTCGAACAGGCTCTCGCGAGCCTCAACGAAAGGGAGTCGGAGGAATGCTGAACGAACGGATTGCGAAGAACGTCGGACCGGCGCATCTCGACATCGCCTGGGAAGAGCGGGGTGACCCGAGCCATCCGACGGTGCTGCTCGTGATGGGGGTGGCCGCTCAGCTCGTGAACTGGCCGCTCGGGTTTCTGGAGGCGCTCGTCGCGCGCGGTTTGCACGTGGTGCGCTTCGACAACCGCGACTCCGGGCGCTCCACCCACATGCGAGACGCGCCGCCGCCCGATCTGCCCGCGGCGATGAAGGGAGACGTGTCCTCGGCGTCGTATACGCTGTCCGACATGGCCGCGGACGCGGTCGGACTGCTCGACGCGCTCTCGATCGATTCCGCGCACGTGGTCGGCGCCTCGATGGGCGGCGGCATCGCCCAGACGATGGCGATCGAGCATCCCGCGCGGGTGCGCTCGCTCACGACGATGATGTGGACGACGGGCGACCCGTCCGTCGGGCAGATGCACCCCGCGACCGCACGGGCCGTGTTCGGCGGCCCACCTCCGCGCACGCGCGAGGAGTTCATCGCCAACGCCGTGTCTCGGCACCAGGTGGTCGGTTCGCCCCAATACCCGATCGATCCCGTCGCCGTTGCCGAAGTCGCGGCGCTCGCGTACGAGCGCGACCACGACCCGGTGGCCCCCGCGCGTCAGGGATTGGCGACCCTCGCCTCGGGGGATCGCACGGAGCGGCTGCGCTCGCTCGAGGTACCCACGCTCGTGCTGCACGGACTTTCCGACACCGTGTGTGATCCCAGCGGCGGCCGTGCGACCGCCGCGGCGATTCCCGGAGCCGAGCTCGTGCTCATCGACGGCATGGGCCACAACCTCCCCCCCGGACTCTGGGATCGGATCGCCGATCCCATCCGCGCCATCGTGCAGAAGGGCGAAGCGCGCTGGCGCACGACCACATCGTCGAAGCACGCCTGAACCGAACAGTCTCGACCCAGGGAAGCGCAACCGCTCGCCCGGAAGGCCCCTGCGCGCTCAGTCCAAGCCCGCCTTGCCGGGAATCCAGTAGGTTTTGGCTTTGATGGTGCTCACTCCCGCGCGGCGAAGCGCGTCGCGGACGGCGACGATGAGCTCGGAGCCGCCCGTCAGCGCGACGACCGCGTTGGGGGTGAGCGTGAGTTTGGCCTTCACGGCGTCGAGCGTTGCGGCGGTGTCGCCGCGAGGCAACACGTCGAGTTGCCAGAGTCCGACGGACTCGGCGGCTGCGCGAACGCCATCGGCGGTTTCGGACTGAATGACGGCGTGTACCTGGCCGGGTCTCTCGACCGCGAAGGAGCCGGCGACCGCGACGCTCGTCTCGTCGCCGACGAGCACGATCGGCCCCGCGGCGAGCTCGAGCGAGCGCTGCGGTCCGACGAACGGCAGCTCCTCGCCCGGCTGAGCGCTCGCCATCCAGCGCGAGCCCGGCCCGCTCGCGTGCAGCCAGCCGAGCAGCACGATGCCGTCGGGCGAGGCGATCGGCGAGTACGTCCGCACGTCGTCGGAGGGCAGAAGGAGCTGGAGCTTCGTGCCCGCCGCCGGCTTCGGCGCGTCGCTCTTCAGGACGAGGCGCTGGAAGCCGCCAATGACCTGCGTGGACGCGACGGTGGCGCGCGCGAGCGCAAAGCGAGAGACGAGCCGAACGAGCTTACCCTTGACCGACGACATCACGTTTCGCGAGGCACGAGAGAGTCAGACGGCTCATCGGCGGCAGGCACGTACCGGTGGGCAGCGAGCAAAGCGTTCGCGAGATCGTCGAGCGTGTAGGTCGTGTCGAGCGACGCGGTCATGAGGAGAGCGCCAGAATACGCGCCTTCCGCGCGATCACGCCAGAATTCGTCGTCGTGCTGCGTGTCGCGCGCCGACGCCGAAGCGGGCCTGTATCGGCAGGGAAGCTTTCCGGCAGCGCTATGCTTCGGGCCGATGACCATCGACGCGATCATCGGAAGCGCGCTCACGCGGTACGAGCGGGAGTCCGATCGGTATCTCAAGCTGAGCGCTCGCGTCGCCGAGATTTGCCGGGTGGAGATCGTCGAGGGCCACGCCATCCGAGCGCAAGTCACCTCGCGGGTGAAAAGCCCGAAGAGCTTCGAAGGCAAGCTCCGGAGGCTCGCGAAGCACCAGCCCGAGGCGGTGAAATCGGTGGATGCGGTGTTCGACTCCGTGCGTGATCTCGCGGGGGTTCGGGTCGCGACGTACGACAAGGAGCTGGAAGACAAGGTCGTCGCGACCCTTCAGGCGCGATTTCGCGGGCCGAGCGGCGCCCCGCTCCAACCCGAGAAAAGGGACAAGCGTGCGAACGACCCGTCCAACTTTTATCGCGCGACCCACTGCGACGTGTTCCTCCTCCCAGAGGACCTCGCGGGTGCCTATTCGAATCTGCTCGACACGCCGTGTGAGGTTCAGGTGTGCAGCTTGATGGCGCACGTCTGGAACGAGATTGAGCACGACATTCGGTACAAGCGACTCTCGGCAGCTCTCTCTCCGGCCGAGCACGAGCTATTGGTGAGCCTCGGCCACCTGTCGAGAGCTGGCGATGGGGTCGTCAGCCGGCTCTTGGCGGCAACGGACGCCCGACTCCGAAGCCGTTCGGGCGACTTCGAGGACGTGTACGACTTCGTAGCGCGAATGCGCCAATGGTTCCCTGGCGCGGATTTCGCGACCCACGCGGGACAGCTCTTCGAAGAGCTCGAGCTCCTCGGCTTGCGGGCCCCGAAGGACCTGGAGGCAGTGCTCGGCAGCACCGCGGACCTGGAGGCGCGCGCGCAGAACGAGCTCGCGCGGCTCGACGCCGCGCTCAGGGCGGGCGGACACACGCGCCATGCGCTCGAGCCGTCTTCGTCCGATCTGCTTCTCGTCCTGCTGCTGCCGAAGCTTGCCAGGAAGATCGTCGAGAACCACCCGGCCGATCGAGGGATCGGCGGCCCACCGCGGATCGCCTGGATCGCCGCTCGGTACGAAGAACATCCGAGGTTGGAGGCGAACGGCTGATCTCGCGAAGCCTGGGCCCTCGGGCTGCCCCTCGTCGTCGGAGCGGCGTCATGACGTCAGCATTTGCCCACGAAGGGGCTCAGGCCGGTACGTACGTCAGCTTGACGGTGTCGTCCCCAATCCGCTCGTTTCCGACCAGGCGCAGCTTCGGCCGGATCCCCGCGAAAAACGGCGCGCCACGGCCCAGGACCACGGGGTGGAGGAACACGTTGTACTCGTCGATGAGCCCACGCTCTGCGAGGCTCGCCGCGAGCTTCGGACCGCCGACGTCGATCACGCCTTCGCGCTCGGCTTTGATCCGCCGGACCTCCGCCTCGAAATCTTCGCCGAGCAGGGTCGCGTTCGGACCGACCTCCTTCAGCGAGCGAGAGACGACCCATTTCGGCATCGCCCGCCACGCCTCGGCGAAAGCGCGCAGATCGCCCTGTGCGGGGCTGTCCTGATCCCACGCATCCCCATCCCAATAGCGCATCACCTCGTAGAGGCCGCGACCATAGATGCTGCCCGCCGCGTTGCGCGTCTGCTCGATGAAATAAGCAAACAGCGCCGGCTCGGGCCCGAACTTGTCGTGGTCGACATAGCCGTCGAGCGACATGTTCATCCCAAAAACGAGCTTCGCCATGCGTTTCCTGCCTCCTCGGTCGATCGCTTCCTACCACGCGGAATCCGCAAACGCTCCGGACTTCGTGACGACGGCAAGCGCGCCGGAGCCCGCTGGTCGGCGATCATCGCCGCGCTGAACCCCGCAGGTGCCGAAGATTCCCTCCCTCGATGATCGGCCTCGACGTGCTCGCCCAGCAAAGAAGATGGCGAGCGTCCTTCGACGGCTGCGAGCGCGCCGCCACCAGTCGCCGAGCTTCTCGAGCACCCCGCGCCGCTTCATGGATGCGAACGTCCTCATCGATTTCTGCGAGGCCGATCGCGCCGTGATTCGCCTCGTCTCCGAGCACAGCCACAGTCCACGTGCCGCTGCCCGTCCTTCGAGACGACCCGAACAAGGGGAGATTCAGGTGCGTCGGCGACGATTCGGGTTGTGAGCGGGCTTGCGCGGTGCAGGGCCTCGGGCGACGACGTGGTCAACGGGCCGGAGCACCGGGGAACTCCGGCGGCTGCGTCGTGGTCCCCAGCGTCGGTCACCCCGCAATCGGTGGCGAGAGGCCCGGCGCGACGAAGGGCGGCGCGGACAGGCGAGGGGAGGGGGGGAAAATGTGTAATCGGCGCCCGGGTCGTTCGTCGTGTCCCCCAGAGACCGTCGTACGCTGGGTCGTACGCTGGGAGGAACGAGCATGTCGAAGCTAAGGGTCAACGCATTTTCAATCTCGATCGATGGGTACGGGGCTGGGCCGGACCAGAGCACGGAGAACCCCCTTGGGGTCGGGGGCGAAGCGCTGCACGACTGGCTCGTGGGCACGCGGATGTTTCACGAGTATCAAGGCCGCGACCCTGCGAGCGCCTGGGGCGGCATCGACGACGATTTTGCCCGGCGTGGCTTCGAAAACTTGGGCGCGTGGATCATGGGGCGCAACATGTTCGGGCCGATTCGCGGTCCGTGGCCCGACGACGAGTGGAAGGGATGGTGGGGCAAGAACCCGCCCTATCACGTGCCCGTCTTCGTGCTGACGCACCATGCTCGCGCGCCCATCACGATGGACGGCGGAACGACGTTCCACTTCGTCACCGATGGGATTCACGCCGCGCTCGAGCGCGCGAAAGAGGCGGCGGCGGGCAAGGACATCCGACTCGGCGGCGGCGTCGCCACGATTCGCCAATACCTCGCCGCGGGGCTGATCGACGAGCTGCACCTCGCCATCTCGCCCATCCTCCTCGGCAGCGGCGAGCACCTCCTCGGCGGCATCGACCTCGTGCGCCTCGGCTACGAATGCACGCAGTACGCGCCCTCGGATCACGCCGCACACATCGTGCTGACCAAGTGACCAAGTACCGGACAGCGGCTACCCGGTATCGACGTCTTCCCACGTCGCGGGGCAATGAGCCGTGCGTGGCGGCGCCATCGTCCTCGGGAACCGGCACGCTCGTGAGCCACTTCTCGAGAGCGTCTTGCAATGCGCCCTCCAGGACTGCGCACATATCGTGGCAAGGCATCCTGTGGTGTAGACGCGCCGCCGCACGCAAGTCGCCGCTACGCGACGAAGCGTGGGGCGATCGCGAACGCAGCGCCCAGGGTTCTTCGGCAGTCGAAGCGAGACTCTGCGGGGGCGCCGATGAGACCGCGGCCGACGCAGAGAGCGCCTCGCTCATGTCGCGCGTGGTTCTGTGGCACGTAGAAGCGCAGTTTGGCACTGCTCGCTCGGGCGTACACCGAAGCTGGTTCGGACACCTACGCTAAACGGCGTCCGGGGGGCGTCGGGACGAGCCAGAGCGAGTCGGAAAGGATCGGTGTGGACGGCGCCGCTACCAGCCGGGAGGAAGGCGCGCTTGCCGGCGCTTCCAGGCGAGCTTGCGCTGGCCGCCGCCCACGGCCGCCGGGGCACCGGCGGTCGTCAAACTGTAGGTGTTGCCGGCCCTCACGCTCGAAGCCCTCGAGAGCACCTCGAACTCGCCGCAGGCCCGCTACCCTTCATCGACGCCCGATGTCCCGCTTCCCGATTCGCTTCGACGCCTGGTACCGACTCCTCTCCTCCGCGCTCCTGCTGCGCCCGTCCGCCTCCTACCTCGATGTGAGCGACGACACCGTATCCGTCCGCATGGGCTGGGCATTCAGCGCCCGCTTCCCGCGCTCCTCGATCGCGTCCGCCACGCGTTTCACCAGAGCCCCCCTCAGTCGCGGTGTGCACGGCTTCGGCGGACGCTGGCTGGTCAACGGCGCCGGCGATCGCATCCTCGCGCTCGAGCTCCAACCGCCCCAGAGAGCACGCGTGCTCGGCGTGCCCGTTCGTTTGCGGCAGCTCCTGGTAAGCGTGGATGACCCGGAGGGGCTCGCGGAGCGGTTGCGGCCGACCTGAGGAGACAAAACCACTTCACTTTGTACACGTTCGAAGGGAATACGTCTCCGTGGCTCCGCGGGGCTTCGAGCGTGAGGTCGCGCTGTTTCGCGCGAGCAGTGCGCGCGGCGACGTCACGGACGTTCGCCCTACCGTTCGCTGTCGAGGCTCGCCATCTGAGCCTCGGGGTACCTGCTCCCTCGGAACGCGCCTTTTGGCAGGAGCGCCTCGAGCTCGGATTTCTCGCTGGCGGACAAGGGGCGATCGAGGGCGTCGAGGAGCTCGAGCTGCGCGGGGGTGCGCGCTCCGGCGATGGGAACGAACGTGGGCTCTTGCGCGAGCACCCAGGCGAGGCAGACCTGTGCGGGCGTGCGACCGACCTTCGCGGCGAAGGCACGGAGCTTTTCGACGAGCACGGCGTTCTCTTTGCCGGCTTCGCCGGAGAAGCGCGGGAGGTGGGCGCGGACGTCGGTGGGGCCGGTCGGTTTGCTCCCGCTCAAGAGGCCTCGGCCGAGCACGCCGAAGAGCGTCGCGCCGATGCCCAGCTCGCGAAGCACGGGGAAGATTTTGTCCTCCGGAGAACGCGTCGCGAGCGAGTACTCCATCTGTACGTCGGCGATGGGATGCACCGCGTGCGCCCTCCGAATCGTCTCCGCTCCCACCTCCGAGAGTCCCACGTACCGGACGTAACCAGCCTGGATGAGCTCCGCGATGGCGCCGACGGTGTCCTCGATCGGCACGTTCGGATCGAGGCGCGCCGGGCGATACACGTCGATGACGTCCACCCCGAGCCGCTTCAGGCTGTAGGCGGCGAAGTTCTTCACGGCCACCGGCCGCGCGTCGAGCCCTAGCATTTGGCCGTTCGGGGCGCGCAACGCGCCGAACTTCACCGACAAGAGGACCTTGTCACGCCGCCCCGCGATGGCGCGCGCGACGAGCTGCTCGCTCGCTCCGTTACCGTAGAAGTCGGCGGTGTCCAGGAGGGTCACGCCCCGGTCGATCGCGGCCTGAATCGTTCGGATGCCCTCGTCGTCCTGCGATGCGCCGAACGGCCCCGAGCGCCCGAGGGCCAAGGAGCCGAGGCCGACCGCCGATACGATCGGCCCGTGTGTCCCGAGTCTCGTCGTTTGCATGGTCTCCACCATGACCCTGACACCCGCGCTTAACAATGACCCATGGAAGGACCATACTGGGCCGCATGGAGTACCAATCCGATCAGGCGCTCGAGGAGCTCCGCGCGTTCGTCGCAGAGGTCGACGCACAGGGGTTTCGCTCGGCTGCGCGCGAGACGCGTGGACGAA